>NZ_JBVHZJ010000015.1:0-83608 GCF_055574655.1 Streptomyces sp. NPDC029956
TCCCCCCCTTCAACCCCCTCCCCACATTTGCCCCCCCCCCCTCTTTCGACGGTTTCGCCGCATCGTCCCTGCGCGCCGACCACCTCCCCCCCCCCCCCCCCCCCCCCCCCCCCCCCCCCGACACCGTGATCGGCGTCCTGCACGGAGCCGACCGGCGGGTCCGCCGCCACACCGGCGAGGAGATCGGGCTCCTCACCGCGCTCGCCGACCTCGCCGCACTCGCCGTCGAGAAGGCCGGACTCCTCGACAGGACCCGGGCCGAGGTCTCCGAACTCGAACGGGACAGCTCCCGGGTCCGCACCAGCCTCACCCGGATGCGGCACGTCAGCGAGGCCCACGGCCGCATCATGAACCTCGTGCTCGCCGGCGGGGACCTCGGCAGCGTCGCCAAGGCCGCCGCCGACGCCCTCGACGCCACGGTGATGATCCGCGACCAGGGCGGCCGCTGCCTCGCCACCGCCGGAGACATACCCGGCCTCGTCGAGGAGGCCGTCGCCAAGGCCTCGCTCGACGCGCACGCCCGCCGCCGCCCGGTCCTCGCCGACGACGACACCTGGGTCGCCCCCGTCATCGCCGGCTCAGAAGACCTCGGCGGCCTCGTCATCCGCGCCGCCGGCGGCCTCACCGGCGAGGACGAGCGACTCCTCGAACTCGCCGCCCAGTCCGTCGCCTTCCTCCTCCTCATGCGGCGCTCCACCGCCGTCGCCGAGGGCCCCGTTCGCGACGAACTCCTCGACGACCTCATCGCCGACCCGCCGCACGCACCCCAGCAGATCGCCCAGCGCGCCCGCCGCCTCGGCGTCGACCTGCGCAGACCGCACGTCCTCGTGCTCGCCCGGCCGGAGGGCGGCGAACAGGGCAGGGCCGTGGTGTGGGCGTCCTCGTACGCGTACCGCCTCAGTGGTCTGAAGACCGTCCAGGGCGGCTGCATCGTGCTGCTGCTCCCCGGCATCGACGCCTCGGCCGCCGCCAGGGCCGTCGCCGACGAACTGTCCCCGCTGCTCGGCCATCCCGTCTCCGTCGCCGCCGCCGGACCCGGCCAGAGCCCGGACGGCGTCGCCCGGATGCACCAGGAGGCCGGGCGCTGCCTGGACGCGATGAGCGCCCTCGGCGGCACCGGCTCGGCGGCGTCCGTGCAGGACCTCGGCTTCCTCGGGCTGCTGCTCTCCGACGACAACGACGTCGACGGCTTCGTCGAGGCGGCCATCGGACCCGTACTCGACTACGACGCGGAGCGGTTCACCGACCTCACCCACACCCTGGAGGCGTACTTCGCCTCCGGCGGCAGCCCGACCAACGCGGCCGAGGCGCTCCACGTCCACCCCAACACGGTCTCGCGCCGGCTGGAACGGATCGGTGAACTCCTCGGCCCCGAGTGGCAGAGGCCCGGCCAGGTCCTGGAGGTCCAGCTGGCGCTGCGCCTCCAGCGCACCCGGGAGGTCCTGGCCAGGGGCCGCGCCACCGCGGACCCGGGCCGACCGGCACCGGGCCCGCAGGAGCGGAGCGTCTGATCCGCCCACGCGGGCCCTGCGACGCCACGCGGGGCCTGAGAGGCCGTCCACGCGGGGCCTGAGAGGCCGTCCACGCGGGGTTCGAGGCCGCCCACGCCACCGACTGCGACCGCCCGTGCGGCTCAGCTCGCCGTACGCGCGGTCCGTCCTGATCCGTAGCCGGGGCCGTAGGACGCCTCCCAGTCGGTGGCGGCCATGACCGTCGCCGCGTGGGCCGCAGAGGCCAGCGTGATGTGCCGGTGCCAGCCGCGGAACGAGCGGCCCACGAAGTCCCGCAGCCCCGCGCCCTCGCCGACCTCCACGAAGTCCCGCTCCACCCGGCGGGCCAGCTTCGTCAGCCGCAGCAGGGAGCCGACCGGCGAACCGGTCAGATCGCTGATCCACACCCGGGCCGGGGGCCGCCGGGGGTCGTCCCACTCGCCGAGCAGCACCAGCGGACGCATCCGCTCGCCGCCCGGCGTGGGCAGCGCCACCCGCACCGCCGTGGCCAGCGAGGTGCGCGAGGTCCGCGCGCCGGCCACCGTGTCCACCCAACTCACCGGCCTGCGCAGACCCTTGAGCGACTCCAGGATCTGGACCGCCGACAGCGGACCGGCCCCGAATCCGGGCAGCGAACGGTCCGCGATCGCCAGCCGGGAACCCGGACCGATCCGGGCCACGACCGGCACTCCCGCACCGGCGAGCCGGGTCAGGGCCGCCCGCCCGGCGCCGCCCCGGATGTCGAGCAGCACCGGCTTGCGGGTCACGTCCTGCCAGCGGGCCGTGTCGAGCGCCGCCGCGACGGCGCACTCCTCCAGGGTCTCCTCGCCGGCCTCCTGGGGAACCTCCGCGCGGTCGCGCCGCGTGCGGTCGTTCACCCACGGGTCCGGCAGGAACAGACGCCAGTTGACGGGAACGCTCAGCTCGTCGCTCGCGAACCACACCCCGAACGCCTGCTGGCCGTGGAAGACCTGCCCGCGCTCCGGGTCGAAACGCCGGTCCACACCCACCGAGTGCTCCCCGGCCTTCGGTATCGGCATCGGCCGCACCACCCAGGCCTGCGGGCAGCTGTTCCGCTCGAGGTGCCGGGCGAGCGCCGCCCGCATCGGCTGCCAGTCCCAGGTGGAGCTGGACACGAAGTGGTGCAGGCTCTGTTCGGCGGCCGGACCGCCTATCTGCGCGGCGATGTTACGGATGGACTTGCGGCCCTGCGCGGTGAGCAGGCCGTGCAGATACTGCTCGGCCTTCAGCCGCTGGTCCCGGCGCGGGAAGCCGGAGAACAGCGCGGCACACAGCTCGGCGTAGACGTCCTCGCGCGAGCCGGGCGCGCCGACGGCCCTGACGACGTCCAGGGGGACGGCCGGCTGAACGGACCCGGTCACGGTCCTGCGCTTGGTTGCGACGGATGTACTCACGACACTCCTGCCCGAAGGTTGCGCAGCTCCCTCCCGCTGCTCCACCACCGTCGCCCGACCAGGCCACCCGCGGCGAGGTGTACCCGGCACCCGAATCGGCCGTCGGATGGTGACCGGACCACCTACCGACGTGTCGTCGCAGGTCAGAGGTGTGCCCAAGGAGCCCTCGCGGCCCACCGCCAGGGGCCGGTCCGCCCCTCGGCATCCCCCTCCGGAACGCCCCGAGGGGGATCTGACAGACTCGCCGGCCCGGCTTTGACCCGTCGCACGGAGTGGCCGGACCATCGCAGAGCGAGGCTGCACGGGCCGGACCCCGGTTAATGCCCCAGGCCGGGGGCCGTGCCTGTGCGCCTCGCCTTGATCCGTCCCTCGTAGGCTTGTGGCCATGGGACTGCGCGCCGAACTGCCGGTCGTCGGAGTGGTGGCCGCCGGCGGCGCCCTCGGCGCAGCCGCCCGCTACGGCGCGGGACTCGTCTGGCCGACCCCCGAAGGCGCCTTCCCGTGGACCACGTTCACGGTGAACGTCGTCGGGTGCGCACTCCTCGGCACGCTGATGGTCCTGGTGACGGAGCGGCGGACCGAGTGGTCGACGGCGCTCCCGCACCCACTCCTCCGGCCCTTCCTCGGCACCGGATTCTGCGGCGGGTTCACCACCTTCTCGACCTACAGCCTCGAGACCGAGCGGCTGTTGAGCGCCGGGGACCCGACACGCGGTCTGCTCTACCTGGGCGGCACCCTGGTCACCGCGCTCGCCGCCGTATGGGCCGGGGTCGCCGGCACCAGGGCCGTCCGCGCGAGGGCGGGGCGGGGCGGGGTGGGGCGCGCGTGAACTGGCTGCTGGTCGTCGCGGGCGCCGCCGTCGGCGCGCCCCTGCGCTTCCTCACGGACCGCGCGGCGCGCGCCCGATTCGGCCCCGGCTTCCCTTGGGGCACGTTCACGGTCAACGTCGTCGGCTCGTTCGTCCTCGGTCTGCTCACCGGGGTGACGTCGGCCCAGGTCCATCTGCTGCTCGGCACGGGCCTGTGCGGGGCGCTCACGACGTACTCGACCTTCTCCTACGAGACGCTGAAGCTGTACGAGGACGGGGCGAAGGGGTACGCGGTGCTCAACGTCCTCGCGAGCCTGGCCGCCGGACTCGGAGCCGTATGGCTGGGAGTGGAGACGGCCAGGCTGTGGTGATCCGCTTCCTCGGGCGGTGATCCGCTTCGTCAGGCGGTGATCCAGTCGCTCGTCGCGATCACCGGCTGCACGCCGTCACGGTGGATGGTGCCCTCGATGAGGCCGTACATCCGGTCCGCCGCGAAGTAGACCTCGTTGTCGTTCTCGAGGCCGAACGGCTCCAGGTCCACCAGGAAGTGGTGCTTGTTCGGCAGGTTGAGCCGGACCTCGTTGACCGTGGAGACGTGGTCCAGGACCCGGTCGGCCATCGCGTGCAGCGTCTGCTGGAGCGAGTAGCTGTACGTCTCCGCGAACGCCTCCAGCAGGTGACGGCGCACCTTCTGGTACGAGCGGTCCCAGTCGTGCTCCTCGTCCGCGGCCGCCGGGGCCGAGTTCGCCCAGCGGGCGGTGACCTTGGTGGCGAGGATCCGGTCGTGCGCCTCCTTGAGCGTCGTGTACCTGTCCTTGATGAAGCCGTGAAACTCGGAGTTCGTCGAGTTCATGACGGTGAGGTCCTTGAGGCCCGAGAGGACCTGGAGTCCGGTGTTCGCCGAGTAGGTGATCTGCGCGGTGCGGACCTCCTGGCCCTTGCGGGCGAAGGAGTGCTGTTCCTTGCGGGTGGGGACGGAGATCCGCTCCCAGGTGTACTCCTCCACCCGGATCTGCGCCTCGTGGATCACCGCCTGCGAGGTCACGAAGTGCTTGGCCAGGAGGATGCCGAAGGCCTCGGGGGAGGCCACGCCGTGCTCCTTGGCGAAGGCGTAGACCGTGTTCTTGGTGGTGTCGGTCGGCAGGCAGTTGCCGTTGTCGCCGGTCAGATGGACGTCGCGGTACTCACCGCGCAGCGCCACCGACACGTTCAGGTCGCGGATCTCGTGCCACGCGCCGTCGTTGCCCTTGCGGGTCACGGCGACGATGCGGTTCTCGGCCTTGCCGTACTGGTTCTGTGCCAGGACGTGCTTGCTCATGTGCTGCTCAGCTCCTGCGGGTACGTGGATACGGATATCCCGTACGCCCGGCGTCCAGCGCCCCCCGTCGTCCCCGGAGGTTCCGCTCCCCGCCGTCCGGCCCGTGAACGGCGGGCCGCCCCGGGACTGACGAGCATCCCGGTCCGTAGGTGTCGCTCGAAGATATGTCCCCTTCCGGCCACTGGCAATGGTCGAGCGCCGAACCAGGTGGAGCCCGGAACCCGTGGGCCAGGTCACCCGGCCGTACGGGACGCGTCAAGAGGGGCGTGCACGGCGTTAGGGGCACGTCAACGGAGGCGGCGAAGCAGCCGGGGGAGAGGTTTCCTCGTCTCGTCCGAGAATCCGTTTCTCGTCCGAGAACCCTTTCTTCCTTCTTCCTGCATCCGGGAGCTCACGATGGCCGACGTGGCCTTCGTCGTCACCACGATCGCGGTCTTCGCGCTGGTGGCCTTCATCGCCAAGGGGGTGGCCAAGCTGTGAGTGCCGAGAACATCGTCGGTCTGCTGGTGGCAGCCGCCCTCCTGGGCTACCTCGTCCTCGCCCTCGTCAAGCCCGAGAGGTTCTGAGGCCGATCATGAGTCCCGTCCTTGCCGGCGTCCTCCAGCTCCTCGCTCTTCTGGTCGCGCTCGGCCTGTCGTACCGGCCGCTGGGTGACCACATGGCCAGGGTCTACTCCTCCGACAAGCACCTGCGGGTGGAGAAGTGGATCTACAAGGGCATCGGCGCCGACCCGTCGGTGGAGATGCGCTGGCCCGCCTATCTGCGCGGAGTCCTCGCCTTCTCCGCCGTGAGCGTCCTCTTCCTCTATCTGCTGCAGCGGGTGCAGGGCTCGCTGCCCGGCTCGCTCGGCTTCGTGTCGATCGACCCGGACCAGGCCTTCAACACGGCCGCCTCCTTCGTCGCGAACACCAACTGGCAGTCGTACTACGGCGAGCAGGCCATGGGCCACGTCGTGCAGACCGGCGGCCTCGCGGTGCAGAACTTCCTGTCGGCGGCGGTGGGCATCGCGGTCGCGGTCGCCCTGGTGCGCGGCTTCGCCCGGTCCCGTACCGGCGCGCTGGGCAACTTCTGGGCCGACCTGGTCCGCGGCACGGTCCGCGTCCTGCTCCCGATCTCCGTGATCGGCGCCCTCGTGCTGGTCGCGTGCGGTGCGATCCAGAACTTCGCCGGCATCCACGAGGTCGGCCAGTTCATGGGCGGGTCGCAGCAGTGGAACGGCGGGGCGGTGGCCTCGCAGGAGGTCATCAAGGAGCTGGGCACGAACGGCGGCGGCTACTTCAACGCCAACTCCGCCCACCCGTTCGAGAACCCCAACCCGCTCTCGAACCTCTTCGAGATCTATCTGATCCTCGTCATCCCCTTCGCGCTGACGCGGACCTTCGGCCGCATGGTCGGCTCGCTGAAGCAGGGGTACGCGATCCTCGGCACGATGGCGGCGATCTGGCTCGGCTTCACCGCGCTGATGATGTGGACCGAGTTCGCCCACCACGGCCCCGCCTTCGACATCGCCGGCGGTGCGATGGAGGGCAAGGAGACCCGGTTCGGGATCGGCGGCTCGTCGATCTTCGCGGTCGCCACCACGCTGACCTCCACGGGAGCGGTGAACTCCTTCCACTCCTCGTACACCGGCTTCGGCGGCGGCATAACGATGCTGGGCATGCAGCTGGGCGAGATCGCGCCCGGCGGCGTCGGCTCCGGCCTCTACGGCATGCTGATCATGGCGGTCATCGCGGTGTTCATCGCCGGCCTGATGGTCGGCCGCACCCCCGAGTACCTGGGCAAGAAGATCGGCACCCGCGAGATCAAGTTCGCGGCCTGCTACATCCTGATCACCCCCGCCCTCGTCCTCGGCTTCACGGCGGTCGCGATGGCGCTGGACACACCCTCGAACTCGATGACGAACTCCGGCGCGCACGGCTTCTCCGAGATCCTCTACGCCTACACCTCGGGTGCCAACAACAACGGTTCGGCGTTCGCTGGTCTGAACGCGGACACCCAGTGGTTCAACTCGACCATCGGCATCGCGATGCTGCTCGGCCGGTTCCTGCCCATGGTGTTCGTCCTCGCCCTGGCGGGATCGCTCGCCGAGCAGCAGCCCGTACCGGAGACGGCGGGCACCCTGCGGACCGAGAAGCCGCTGTTCACGGGCCTGCTCGTCGGCACGATCCTCATCATCGCCGGTCTCACCTACTTCCCGGCGCTCGCGCTGGGACCGCTCGCCGAAGGGCTCGCAGCATGAGCACCATCACTCCCACCCGGCCCCCGCAGTCCGGGGCGACCGGCGGCCGGCCGGCCGAGGCCGGACGCGTCGGCGGCGGACTGTTCGACCCCAGGCAGCTGGTCACGTCCTTCCCGGACGCGATCAGGAAGCTCGACCCGCGGGTCATGGTCAAGTCTCCCGTGATGTTCGTGGTGTTGATCGGCTCGGTCGTCACGACGGTGCTCGCGGTCACCAACCCCGGCGACTGGTTCGGCTGGGCGATCACGGCCTGGCTGTGGCTGACGACGATCTTCGCCAACCTGGCGGAGGCGGTGGCCGAGGGCCGCGGCAAGGCGCAGGCCGACACCCTGCGCAAGGCCAAGACCGACACCGTCGCCCGCAGGGTCATCGGCACGAACGAGGAGCGGGTCCCGGGCACGGAGCTCCGCATCGGCGACCTGGTGGTCTGCGAGGCCGGCGACATCATCCCCGGCGACGGTGACGTCGTCGAAGGCGTCGCCAGCGTCGACGAGTCCGCCATCACCGGCGAGTCGGCCCCGGTCATCCGCGAGTCCGGCGGCGACCGCTGCGCGGTGACGGGCGGCACGAAGGTGCTGTCGGACCGGATCGTCGTGAAGATCACGACGAAGCCCGGCGAGACGTTCATCGACCGGATGATCAACCTGGTCGAGGGCGCGGCCCGGCAGAAGACGCCGAACGAGATCGCGCTGAACATCCTGCTCGCCTCGCTGACGATCGTCTTCCTGCTCGCGGTCGTGACGCTGAAGCCGTTCGCGATCTACGCGGGCGCCGACAAGCAGACCTCCCTCATCGTCCTCACCGCCCTGTTGGTGTGCCTGATCCCGACCACGATCGGCGCGCTGCTCTCCGCGATCGGCATCGCGGGCATGGACCGGCTCGTGCAGCGCAACGTCCTCGCCATGTCGGGCCGCGCGGTCGAGGCCGCCGGTGACGTGTCGACGCTGCTGCTCGACAAGACCGGCACGATCACCCTGGGCAACCGGCAGGCCTCGGAGTTCGTCCCGGTGGCCGGGACGACGGAGGCCGAACTCGCCGACGCCGCCCAGCTCTCATCGCTCGCCGACGAGACGCCCGAGGGTCGCTCGATCGTTGTCCTGGCGAAGGAGAGGTACGGCCTGCGCGAGCGCCACCAGGGCGAGTTGTCCCACGCCACGTGGATCGAGTTCACGGCCCAGACCCGTATGTCGGGCGTGGACGTGGACGGACGCAAGGTGCGCAAGGGCGCGACCGGTTCGGTCGTCGCCTGGGTCCGTGAGCGGGGCGGCACGGTCGCCGACGACGCCGAGACCCTGACCGACCGGATCTCCCAGGCCGGTGGTACGCCGCTGCTCGTCGCGGTCAAGGACGACAAGGGCGCGCGCGTCCTCGGCGTCGTCCACCTGAAGGACGTCGTGAAGGAGGGCATGCGGGAGCGGTTCGACGAGCTGCGCCGCATGGGCATCCGTACGGTCATGATCACGGGTGACAACCCGCTGACCGCGAAGGCGATCGCCGAGGAGGCGGGCGTCGACGACTTCCTCGCCGAGGCCACCCCCGAGGACAAGATGGCCCTCATCAAGCGGGAGCAGGCGGGCGGGAAGCTCGTCGCGATGACCGGTGACGGCACGAACGACGCGCCCGCGCTCGCGCAGGCCGACGTCGGTGTCGCGATGAACACGGGCACGTCGGCCGCGAAGGAGGCCGGCAACATGGTCGACCTCGACTCCAACCCGACCAAGCTCATCGAGATCGTCGAGATCGGCAAGCAACTCCTCATCACCCGAGGCGCGTTGACGACCTTCTCGATCGCCAACGACGTGGCGAAGTACTTCGCGATCATCCCCGCGATGTTCGCGGTGGCCTACCCGTCACTGGACCGGCTCAACATCATGGGCCTGACCTCGCCCGAGTCCGCGATCCTCTCCGCGGTCGTCTTCAACGCGCTGATCATCGTCGCGCTGGTCCCGCTCGCCCTCAAGGGCGTGCGCTACCGGCCGTCCGGCGCGGACTCGATGCTCCGTCGGAACCTGGGGATCTACGGCCTCGGCGGCCTGGTCGCCCCGTTCGTCGGCATCAAGATCATCGACGTGCTCCTCTCCCTCATCCCCGGAATCGGCTGATCATGAACAACTCCGTAGGAAGCACGGGCCGTCTGCTCTGGGCGGGCCTTCGCGCCCTCCTCGTCCTCACCGTCGTGTGCGGTGTCCTCTACCCGCTGGCCGTCACCGGGGTCGCCCACGTGGCCTTCCCCGGCAAGGCGAACGGCTCCGAGGTCACCGACGCGAGCGGCACGGTCGTCGGCTCGGAACTGATCGGCCAGACCTACAACCTGCCCCTGAAGGAGGGTGAGGAGACGGCGGCGCCGGACCTGAAGTGGTTCCAGCCGCGCCCGTCGAACGGCCTGGGCTCCAACAGCGTCAACACCCGGTACTCGATCATCCTCTCCGGCGCCACGAACCGCTCGGGCGACAACGAGGACCTGATCACCTGGGTCAAGGCCGCCAAGGCCGCCGTCATCAAGGACAACTCGACGGCTTCGTACACGGTGAAGCCGTCGGACGTCCCCGCCGACGCCGTCACCTCCTCCGGCTCCGGCCTGGACCCGCACATCTCCCCGGAGTACGCGAAGCTCCAGGTCCACCGGATCGCCGAGGTGAACAAGCTGGACGTCGAGGCCGTCGACAAGCTGGTCGCCGACCACACCGACGGCCGGATCCTCGGCTTCGTCGGCGAGCCCCGCGTCAACGTCCTCCAGCTCAACATCGCCCTCAAGCAGCTGGTGACGGCGAAGGGCTGAGCCCCGGTCGGCGAGCCGCCGGCGGTCGCCATCGGGCCGCCGGCGGCTCCCGGCGGCGGTCACCGCCCCGGCAGCACACGGGTCTCCGCCGCGGGAAGCCCCTTGACCCACCAGTGGTCGTAGCGGCTGTAGACACGACGGTCGCGGGCGGCGAGGAAACCGTCGAGCGCCGCGGCCTCCTCCGCGAGTTCCGCCCAGACCCGGGCGGGCAGCGGGTGGAAGGCCGAGGCCTCGATGCCGCCCTCGACGGGGCGCCAGACCCCGGCCACGTACCCGTCGACGAGCAGGGTCGGCAGCGTGTCGCCGTTCACGCGGATCACGTGCCTGCGGTACTCGGCCGGGATGACGCGGCTGCGGTCCGCGTAGGCCAGCAGGATGCTGTCCCACATCGCAAGCAGACGGGGCGGCGCCGGGACCTCCTCGTCGGGCCGGGACGCCCCGGGCACATCGTGGAGGAGGATCCCGTCGGGCCCCTCCAGCTGTTCGAGCTCGCCCTCGAGGAGCCGTACGGCCTCGCGCACCTTCCCCCGCGGCGCCGTCGTGAACTGCGCCATGTCGGGTACGGACGCCGGCCCGAACCCCTCCAGATAGCGCCGGATCAGGACGGCGAGCCCCGCCGTCGCCGCCTCCGGATCGCCGAGCACGGGCAGCGGCGCGTTCGCCGTCACGAACGACTGCGCCGCCCCGAACGACCACGGCGGCCCCGTCGGCGCGTGCCACAGCGGCGCGTACTGCCGCATCATCCGCCACACCACGGCCTCCACCGGCCCGCCCCGGGCCGCTTCGAGGCGCTCCCGCATCTGCGCCCCGGACCGGGCCTCCCCGGCGAATTCGAGGAGAGCGGGAAGCAGCGCGTCGGCGTCCTCGGCCGTGAACCCCGCCGCCTTGAACCGGGGGTCGTGGAGGCGCGAACCGCGCAGGGTCGGCTCCATGCCCTCCCGGAAGGCCCGGTAGTCCTCGGCGTGCACCAGGTGCAGCGTGAGTCGCATCAGGGTCGACCTGACCAGCTCGAAACCCTCCACGGCCTTGTCGAGCTGCGCGGGATCGAAGCCGGCGACGCGGTTCCACAACGCCACGTAGGGCGAGCCCGGTTGCTGCGCCTGCAGGGCCACCACCTGGCGTACGGCGTCCCCGACCCCGATCGGCACCCGGTCGAGGAGGAGCTGCCGGGCGAGAGTGGAGCGGTTGAGGGCGCGCGCGGTGATCACCATGGCGCGATTGTCCTCCCCGGCACCGACACCCGCGGGCCGGAGTCGTGCGTTCACCCACGGCTCGCCCCGACGTCGCCCACCCGTCGCCCACCGTTGTGGCCGGAATCGGACCATGAGGCCGCCGCCAGGGGCGAC
Organism: Streptomyces sp. NPDC029956; assembly: GCF_055574655.1. Classification (NCBI taxonomy): domain Bacteria; kingdom Bacillati; phylum Actinomycetota; class Actinomycetes; order Kitasatosporales; family Streptomycetaceae; genus Streptomyces; species Streptomyces sp. NPDC029956. The sequence goes on from NZ_JBVHZJ010000015.1 coordinate 11,396, forward strand.
ATTCCATGTGTTCAAAGGGAGTTCAGATGAATCCGCGCCTCATGCGCCGACCCGCCGCCGTGGTCCTTCCGCTGTCCGCCGCGCTCGCGCTGACCGTGGTCATGGGTACGGCCGAGGCGGAGCCGGCACGGCACGGCTCCGCCGCCCGGGTCGTCTCCACCGCGACCCTGCCGGACATCCCGTTGGCCGCCTTCAGCAACGGCCTGCTGCCCGGCAGCGTCGACGACGACCGGGACGTCGACCTGGGCGGCATCGGCAGCGACCTGTACCCGGCCGAGCGGCGCGGCGAGTACTGGACGGTCACCGACCGGGGCCCCAACGGTCAGATAGCGGTCGGCAAGGACAAGCGACGCACGTTCCCGGTGCCCGGCTTCGACCCGGCGATCGTGAAGGTCCGCGCGGTCGGCGGCCGGATCCAGGTGCTGAAGTCCATCCCGCTCACCACCGCCTCCGGCGCGCCCGTCACCGGCCTGCCCAACCAGCCGGACCGCGACGAGGCCCCGTACGGCTACGACGCCACGACCCCGCTCGCGTACAACGTGAACGGCCTCGACACCGAGGGGCTCGTACGGGACCGGGACGGCAGCTTCTGGCTGGTGGACGAGTACGGCCCGTCGCTGGTGCACGTCTCCGCCGAGGGGCGGGTCCTCGCCCGCCACGTCCCCAAGGGGCTCGGTCTGACCGGCGCCGACTACCCGGTGATCGAGTCGCTCCCGTCGATCTTCCTCAAGCGCAAGATCAACCGCGGCTTCGAGGGCCTGGCGCTGCTCCCCGACGGCGACCTGGTGCTGGCGCTGCAGAGCCCGCTCCTGAACCCGGACAAGGCCGCCGGCGAGGACTCCCGCACCACCCGCCTGCTGCGCTTCTCGACCCGCAAGAACCGGGTCACGGCGGAGTACGCGTACCGCTTCGACCCGGTGGGCGTCGTGGAGCCCGGCCAGACGAAGACGTCCGAACTGAAGATCTCCTCGATCGTGGCACTGGGCGGCGACCGCGTGCTGGTCCAGGAACGCACGGACAAGTCCTCCCGCCTCTACGAGGTACGGCTCCGCCGCGGCTCCGACATCCTCGGCTCCCCGTGGGACACGACGGCGAGCCCGGCCCTCGAACAGCTCGACGACGAGGCGGCCGCCGACGCCCCGGTCCTGGCCAAGCGCCTGGTGGTCGACCTGAACACGGTCGAGGGCGTCCCCGGCAAGATCGAGGGCATCGCCCTGGAGGGCTCCTCGACCCTGGTCCTCCTCAACGACAACGACTTCGGCATGACGGACGGCCCGGCTGCCTTCGACGCGAACGGACGCCTGGTCGACAGCGGCGTCGACACCACGCTGGTCCGCGTCCGCCTGCCGCACCGCCTGCGCTGACGCGCCGGGACGCTAAGCGGGCCGCGAGGACGTCAGAACGCCGATCTTGTCGATGCGATGCTCGGGGTTGTTCTGGGCGTCCCGCCAGAAGTTGCCCGCGGCGTTGTCCTCGGGGGTCGCACAGGTGGAGAGCGTGATCATGGCCCGGGTGGGCTTCTCGCCCGGCTCGCCCGGCACGGCGGCGCGCTGCTCGGCGAGCGAGCGGGCCGAACGGAACGACGTGGTCCGGGTCTCGACGATCTCGTACGTGTAGACGGTGCCGTCGGCGGTGACGTGCACCGCATCACCCACCTCGACCGAGGGCAGCTCCCGCAGCGGCCCGCCGGCGGAGAGCCGGTGGGCGGTCACCAGGTAGTTGCCGACCTCGCCCGGCCCCACACCACCACGCGCGCCGTGGGGACTCGCGGCGACGCCACGGTCCTGGATACGGGTGCCCGCCCGGTCGTCGGTCGTCCCCCGGTACGGCAGGACGTCCAGGTCCTCGACACCGATCGAGGGGATGGAGATCTCGGCGGCGACGGGCCCCCGGGGCGAGGGGGCCGTCGAGGCGGAGGGCGTGGGGGAGGGCGTGGGGGGAGGGGCGACGACCGGCGGAGCGAGCGGCACGGGCCCGGGCGCGCCGGTGGTCGTACCGGCGCCGCGGTCCCCGCCACCACCTGTGTCAGCGCCCGCGCAACCGGCCGACGCCGTGAAGCCCACGACGACGGCGGCGACCACGCCGACCAGGGCCGAGCGCGACCCTCGGCCGCGACTCCGCCCCTTCCCCGGGGACCCACCACGCACAGCGCCCATACCCCCAGAATGACCCACCTTCCCCGCCCGGGCATCCACGGCGGGAGAGGTCCCACCCGGGCGGAAGGCTTCCGGCGCCTCGCCAGGCCGCTCCCCGGTCACTTCGCCGTCGGCGTGGCCTGCACGGGATCGGCCGGTTGCGGGCGGGTCCGGACGCCCCAGCGGGCGAGTGCGGGGCCGGCTGCGCCCAGGGCCGCGAAGAACACCGCGAGGAGTAGCCAGCCCGCCGTGCCGAGGCCGAGCACCACCGTGGTGAGGATCGCGGGGGCAAGCGCCTGGCCCGCGCTGAAGCCGAGGCCGAGGAGGCCTTGGTACTGGCCCTGGGCGTGGTCGGGCGCGAGGCCGAAGCCCAGGGCGAAGCCCGCCGAGGACTCCCAGATCTCCCCGAGGCTGTGGACGAAGATCGCCGCGACGAGCAGCCCCGCGGCCGCCCAGACCGGCGTGTACGCCGCCAGCGCCATCATCGGGCAGCTGACGAGGAAGAGCAGGCCCGCGTTGCGGAACGCCCTGCCGCCGTCGTGCGGGGTTTCGATACGGGAGCCGATCCTGGTCTGCAGGAGCACGCAGAAGGCCGCGTTGACGGCGAACACCGCAGCCACCGTCCAGCGCGGCGCCTCGGTGTGCTGGGAGACCCAGATCGGCAGGAGCAGGGACACCACCGAGTACTGCAACCCCATGGCCCCGTACAGGGCGGTGAACGTCAGGTACGGGCGGTCCGTGAAGGCGAGCCGGCGACGCTCTCGCGGCGGTGCCGGCAGCGCCGGGTAGTTCGGCAGCAGGAACAGCAGCAGCGCGCACAGGGCGAAGCTCGCCGCGTTGCCGAGGATGAGCGTGACGTAGGCGCCGCGGGTGTCCGCCGCCACCGCCAGCCCCGACCCCACCGTTCCGAAGATGACGCCCAGATTGACGAAGGTGCGCAGCTTCGCCCGGAACAGCGCCGGGCGTTCGGTCCCGACCCTGGCCACCAGAGCGCCCCAGGCCGCTCCGCCGGCCGCCGCGGCGATCTGGTCGACCGTCGCGAGGACCGTCAGCGCGGTCCAGCTCTCGACCAACACGAGAGCCGACATCGACACCGCCTGGACCGCGAGGGCCAGCATCATGATCGTGCGCGCGCCGCGCCGGTCGGCGAGATGACCCCCGGGTATCCCCGCGAACAGGCCGATCAGTCCGGCGATGGTGAGCGCGGATCCGACCTGCACCGCCGGCAGGCCCACGATCAGGGTGAAGTAGAGCGCCGACGCCGCGTTGAACAGGCCGTTGCCGACCCGGTTGACGAAGCTGGCGGCGATCAGCACGCGCTCCGGCCCGTTGTCGCCGGCGACACGGGCCAGGCGGGCCGTTCGGTCGGCCGGGCTGCCCTCGATCATGATCGGCAGGCTAGCAGCGGGCTCGGGGGCGGCTTCGGGGCGGCTTCGGGGCGGCGCTGGGGGCCTCGGGGAGTGCGGGCCCGGGGAGCGCGGGTCTCGGAGTGCGGGCCTTACTGCACGTGCAGGGAAGAAGCATCGGAATGCATCGAGATCCACCGGCAGCGCCCCCGGTCCACCGGTCCACCGGCACTCCCCACCGTCGGCCCGGACAGGGCGACGGAGAAAACGCGATGGCCCGAACGTGACGCGATGGCTCAGGCTGGGCCGGATCACCCGAGCGGATCACCCGGGCGGCCTTCCCGGGCGGCCCTCCCGAGCCGTCCTCCCGGACGGTCTTCGGAGCCGGCCCCGCGCAGGTGACAGCAGCCATCCCCACCGAGAGGCTCCACATGATCAACGCCGTTCCCCTCACCCAGGTCTCGACCGAGGACGCCACCGCCTGGCACGCGGTCGTGTCGGCCTCGCTCGCCGCAGATCTGCCCGAGGAGCCCCGGCCCACGTTCGAGCAGACCCACGCCCAGCTCGCCGTCGTCGGCCGGCACAACCGTCGGCTGTTGTGGCTGGCCACCGACGGGGACGGCACGGTGGTCGGTGTGGCCGGTCTGCGGCTGTTCACCTCGCCCGGTCAGCAGCACCTGGCGGAGCTGGAGCTGCACGTCACCCCGGACCGGCGGCGCTCGGGAGTGGGCTCGCACCTGCTGGCCGCCGTCGTACGGGCGGCACGCGACGAGGACCGTCGCAGCCTGGTGGCCGCCGCGCCCGGCGAGGGGCCGACCGGCGCCTTCTGCGCCGCCCGCGGCTTTCGGCGGGTCCTGGCCTTCGACCATCTGCTGCTCGACGTCGCGGACGCCGACGTCGCCGAGGCCGAGGCCGAACACCCCGGCTACGAACTGGTCAGCTGGACCGGCACGGTCCCCGACGAGCTGGCGGAGGCGTTCGCCGCGGCCAAGAACGCCATGAACGACATGCCCACGGGTGACATGGACTTCGGCAGCCGGACCTGGACCGCCGACCGGGTCCGCGCGATGGCCGAAGTGCTGGCCGACCGCGGCGACCTGCTGCTGACGACCGCCGCGCTCGGCAAGGGCGAGATGGCCGGCTACACCGAGATCGTCATCCGCTCGGGGGAGACCCTGCGTGCCCTGCAGTACGACACCGCCGTGGCGCCCGCCCATCGTGGCCACGGGCTCGGGCTGTGGGTGAAGGCGGAGATGGTGCGCAGGCTCCGTGCCGAGCACCCCGCGATAGAGGAGATCGAGACGGACAACGCACAGGACAACACCCACATGATCGCGGTGAACCGCCGGCTGGGCTTCCGCTTCCACCGCAGCACGTACGAGTACCAGCTGGACCTGATCGCCGAGTGACCGACGGGCCGGCGGGGGGTCGGTGACGAGCAGGCCGAGGACGGCACGCGTCGGCAGGACTGCCGAGAATAGTCTGCAACAAAACCATCTGCTACGGTTCCTTGTGTGGCGCCAACGGGCGGGAGGCCGCGTGCGCTTGCCGCATCCGGCTCCGGTCCGGGCCGATCCGGGCTCCACTCCCAGCCGCCGTCCGACCACCGAAGGGCTGTCCCATGAGCGCGCACTCCGGCACCGAGACCACCACTGGCACCGCTGGCACCGCCGGCGCAACCGGAACCACTGGCACCGCTGGCGCCACCGGAACCACTGGCACCGCTGGCGCCACCGGAACCACTGGCACCACCCGGAACGACGGCCCGGCCCCCCGTGTGCTCACGGACCAGGAGCTCTCCCGGCTGTTGGGCGGGCAGCGGTTCGGCGTACTCGCGAGCGTCAGGAGCACTGGGCACCCGCACCTGTCGACCGTCCTCTACGACTGGAACGCCGAGGAGCGCGTCCTGCGCGTCTCCTCGACGGCCGATCGCCTCAAGGTCCGCGGGCTGCGGCGCGACCCGCACGCCTCGCTCCACGTCAGCGGTCCGGACGTCTGGTCGTTCGCCGTGGCGGAGGGCGAGGCGGAGATCGTGGACCCGGCCGCCGATGCGGGCCCCGGCGAGCGGCCGCTGCCCGACCGGCGCGTGGTGATCGAGCTCAAGGTCTCCCGGCTGTACGGAACCGCCCTGGACTTCCCGGACGGGAATCCCCCCGCCCAGGACATCCCGGACCGGGACCTCCCCGCCCAGGACTGAGGCCGTCGCCGGGGGCGTCGCGTGGCCTCAGGCGCCGCGCCGGTTGCCCTGGTTGTCGCAGGGGATGTCCGAGGCCGGGTGGGCGGCCAGGAGGTCGCGGGTCGCCTGACCTGCCGGAACGGGTCACCTGAGTGCGTCGTGACCAGGGGGGACGGTTGCGGTTGTCAGGGGCCCTGAGCGACTGGACGGGTAACCACAAGAACAACTGCTCCAACGGCAACGTCATCGACCACTCGGGAGGAGGCTCCCAGCCCTGATCGCCCCCTGACCGCCCCCCTGATCGGTCCCTGTCGGCGGCTGATCGGCCGCCGCTCTGTCGGCCGCGCCGGAGCACTCTGTGAAGTGGCGTGCTCCGGCGCCCGGGCGGGAGTCGCCCATGGCGCTTCGAGACACCGGTGCAGTGACGGGTGTGGCCACTTGTCGCGCTCGCCGCAGTGCGGGCAGCGTGCCGACGGCCCGTATCTGACGGACTTGCGGGCGTCAGTCGAGAACCTGCCCCCGTGAGGTCTCAAAGTCCCTACGGTCAAGGCATGTTGAGAAACAAGGTAGTCGCTGTGCTGGCCGCAGCCTTCATGACCATGCTCGCCCTCCCGGCCACGGCCTCCGCCGAGACCTCCGACGCGGGGACCGGCACGAGTTCCGCCCGCGTCGAGTACAAGGGCGACGTGACCACCCTGGCAGCGCTGGAGGAGCGGATCGGCGAGTCCCACTGCCACGACGCGAAGGGACAGGGCAAGGTCACCTGCTTCGCGACCGAGCGCGAGGCGGACCTCGACCTGCTCGACAGGGGCGGCTTTCCCGGCGAGGCCGCCAAGGCCGTCGCCCGCAAGTGGGGTGTCGCCGTCCCCAAGCGGACCCGCGTAGCCGCCGCGCCCGCGGCTGAGGCCGCCGGTACGTGCCACCCCTGGGTGGTCGCCCGTTTCTACGACGGCAACAGCGGCTCGGGGGCGTCCTTCACCCTCTACTGCGACTACACGAACCTCGGGCAGATCGGCTGGGACAACCGGGTGAACTCCCTTGCCTGTCATGTCTGTTCCCCGATCCAACACCCGGAGGTGGACGGCCTCGCGGCCTTCCAGAACTACAGCTACCGAGTTCAGATGATGATGGCGCAGGCGACGACCACCCTGAACGTCACCGCGAACGTCATGTCGTCGAACCGTCTCGCCTTCGACTAGAGGCGCACCCCGGGCCGGAGGGGATTCCGCCCGTCCGGCCCGGGGGTCTTCACGTCGGATGGCGCATCCAGTGATCGCCACCGGTCGCGCCTGACGAACCGGCTCATCGCCGGCGTCCTGCCCGCGACCGCTGCCGAGTGGTCGGCAACGGCGTCCCCGTCCTCCTCTCCACCTGTGCCCGGTGCGCCGGCGGGCAGCTGCCCGACCTCAAGCGCCGCGTCGAGCAGGCGGGGGAGCAGCCGGGGGAGCTGCCGGACCGGCAGCGGCGACCGGCTGGAGATGTCTCCGCGTATTCTCCGTGGCCACCCGCAGAACCCCGGTCCCAGCCGGACGCGCCGGACGCGCCTCACCCCGCCGTGAGGTGCGACCGGCCTCTCCGGGGCCTACCCGAGACCGCCGCTGAACAGCAAAAAGACCCTCCCGAAGGAGGGTCTTCCGTCGTGCGCCCCCGGCAGGACTCGAACCTGCGGCCAAGTGCTTAGAAGGCACCTGCTCTATCCACTGAGCTACGGGGGCCGGGTGGTGGCCGTGTGGCCAGGAGCCCCTTGTGGGTGGGGTGTGGCCTGCCGGGACAAGGATAGGGCTCCGATCGCCTTGGCCCGGTTGCTTCACCTGCGTGGCACGATGTGGAGGTTCGGTGAAGCGGAACGATAATCGCAGGCAGGTGCGATTCGCGCAGCGGTTTTCACGCCGCTCGGGGCGGGTGTTGTGCACTCGTTATGCCTGAGCTTCCGGTCGACACCCCTCTCTTCGGCGCGCAGGGCCGCAATAGGCTTCAAAAACACTCATAAATTGGGCATTCTTCGCATGTGGTGACCTTGGACGAACGGCCTCAGCTGATCGACGCACTTTCCGCCCTGCGCGACCGTGTCGCCGCCGTGCGCCTTCCCCTCCCCCTCCCCGACACGCCACGCGCCCGGCAGACCCGGGCCGAGCTGCTCGCTCAGCTCGACGACTATCTGGTGCCCCGGCTCAAAGATCCCGACGCCCCGCTGCTCGCCGTCATCGGCGGGTCCACCGGGGCCGGCAAGTCCACGCTCGTCAACTCCCTTGTCGGGCGGCGCGTCAGCGAGTCCGGCGTGCTCCGGCCCACCACCCGCACCCCCGTGCTCGTCTGCCACCCCGAGGACCACCACTGGTTCGCCGGGATGCGCGTCCTGCCGCAGCTCACCCGCGTCTGGCTGCCCCAGGCCGACGACGACCACGCCGACGACGCCCCGCCCCCGGAGGAGAACGCGCTCCGCGTCGAGACCGCCGCCTCCATGCCCCGCGGCCTCGCCCTCCTCGACGCCCCCGACATCGACTCCCTCGTCGTCGAGAACCGGCTCCTCGCCTCCGAGTTGATCTGCGCCGCCGACATCTGGGTGATGGTCACCACCGCCTCGCGGTACGCCGACGCCGTGCCCTGGCACCTCCTCCGTACCGCCAAGGAGTACGACGCCACCCTCGTCACCGTCCTCGACCGCGTCCCCCATCAGGTCATCGGCGAGGTCTCCCGCCAGTACGGGGCCCTCCTCGACAAGGCCGGTCTCGGCGACGTGCCCCGCTTCACCATCCCCGAACTCCCCGAGTCCGCGGGCGGCGGCAGTGGCCTCCTCCCCGACTCCGCCGTCGCCCCCCTCCGCGGCTGGCTCGCCCACCGGGCCGAGGACCCCGCCGCCCGCCAGCAGGCCGCCGACCGGACCGCCACCGGCGTCATCGACTCCCTCGACGCCCGGCTCCCCGAACTGGCCGGCGCCGTAGCCGCGCAGTACGCCGCCTCCGTCCGCCTCGGCGGCGCCGTCGCGGCCGCCTACGGCGAACAGGCCAAGCGGGTACGCGAACAGCTCGGCCGCGGCGCCGTCCTCGCCGGCGACGCCCGCACCCGCTGGCGCGCCTACCCCCGCGACAGCACCGCCGACGAGCTCCTCGACGCCCTCGCCGAGTCCCTCGCCGCCCTCCTCCACTGCGCCGTCTCCGCCGCCGAGGAACGGGTCCGCGACGCCTGGCGCCGCGAACCCGCCGCAGACGCACTCGGCCCCGCCCGGACCGGCGGCGACCGCGACACGGCCGAGCGGACCGGCGTGGAGGTACGGCGCTGGCGCCGCGTCCTGGAGGAGCTCGCCGAGGAGGAGGTGCGCACCGTCGAGCGTCCCTCCGCCCACCGTACGGCCGCCCCCGAGGCCGACACCGTCGCCGCCCTCCTCGCCGCCTCCCTCCTCGGCGGCCGCCGCACCCGGGCCGCGGGCGAGCGCCTCGCCGAACTGCTCGGCGCCCAGGCCGCCCTGCGCCTGCGCGACAAGGGCGGCGAACTCGTCCTCTCGTACGTCGACCGTGTCCTGCACGCCGAACGCGACCGGCGCCTCGCGCCCCTCGAAGCGCTCGACGTGACCCCCGAGCCGCAGGCGGAGCTGATCGCCGCGCTCTCCGTACTGCAGAAGGAGAAGTGACGTGGTGGACGACGACGAGTCGCGCGCCGGTGGCCGTGCCGAGAAAGGGAGCAGCGCTGCCGGTGCCCGGGCCGGGGGAGGCCACGGAGGCCACGGAGATAGCGGAGACAGGAGCCGTGACCACGGTCACGGCGGCGACCGTGAACGCGAGCAGCCGGGGCGCTGGGACGACGGGCTGATCGCGCGGCGCGCCGCCGAACGGGGTGCCGCCGTCGCCGACGTACTTCCCGGCGCGGACGACACGCAGGAGCCCGACACCCTGCCGCCCCTCGGCGGGAGTTACGGCGGGCCGCTGCGTGCCCGCCTCGACGCCCTCCACGAACTCGTCGGGCTCTCCCGTACGCGGGTCGAGAGCGAGGCCCTCGCCGAGGCCGGGCGGGTGCTCGACGAGGCCGCCGCCCGGCAGCGGCTCTCCTCGCGGCACACCGTGATCGCGATCGCCGGTGCCACCGGCAGCGGCAAGTCCACGCTCTTCAACGCCCTCGCCGGCGTCCCCGTGTCCGAGACCGGACTCCGCCGCCCCACCACCTCCGCGCCCATCGCGCTCTCGTGGTCCGAGGGCGCCGCCGGGCTGCTCGACCGGCTCGCCGTCCCCAGCCGGCTGCGCCGCCGGCCGCTCGCGGGCGGCGCCGCCGACACCGGGCTCCAGGGGCTCGTCCTCATCGACCTGCCCGACCACGACTCGGCGGTCACCGCCCACCGCGACCAGGTCGACCGGGTCCTCGGCCTCGTCGACGCCGTCATCTGGGTCGTCGACCCCGAGAAGTACGCCGACGCGGCCCTCCACGAGCGCTACCTCCGGCCGCTCGCCGGGCATGCCGAGGTCACCTTCGTCGTCCTCAACCAGATCGACCGGCTCGGTACGGAGGCCGCCGACCTCGTCCTCGACGACCTCCGCCGCCTCCTCGACGAGGACGGCGTCGCGCTCGGCGAGCACGGCGAACCCGGCGCCACCGTCCTCGCCGTCTCCGCCCTGACCGGCGAGGGCGTCCCCGAACTGCGGGAGATGGTCGGCGGATTCGTCCAGGAACGTACCGCCCCCGAGCGCCGACTGGCCGCCGACGTCGACGCCGCCGCGGCCCGGCTCCGTCCCGCCTACCTCGGCGACGGCCGGTCGGGACTCGACGAGCGCGCCCGCGACGCCTTCACCGACCGGCTCGCCGTCGCCGTCGGCGCCCAGGCCGCCGGCGAGGCCGCCGAACGGGTCTGGCGCCGCGGCGCCATCCGCGCCTGCGGCACCCCCTGGCTGCGGCTCTACCGCTGGTACGAGCGGATCCGCGAGCACGGCTCCACCGACCCGCACCTCGCCGCCCCGGTCGAGGACGAGCTGACGGCACGCCAGCGCGTCGAACAGGCCGTCCGGGTCGTCGCCGACGAGGCCTCCCGCGGACTCCCGACCTCCTGGGCGCAGGCCGTTCGCGAGGCGGCGGCGCGCGGGGCGGCAGGGCTGCCCGAGGCGCTGGACGAGCTGACGGTCACCATCGGCGACGCGGCGGCGCGGCCGCCCCGCCCCGCCTGGTGGCCCGCGGCCGTCCTCGCGCAGGCCGTGATGACGCTCCTGCAGATCTTCGGCGCCCTGTGGCTGGTGGGCCAGATCGTGGGTCTCGTCGAGCCGGGACTGCTCCCGCCGGTCCTGGTGATGCTCGGCGGCATCATCGGCGGACCGCTCGTCGAATGGGCCTGCGAGGGAGCCGTCAAGGGCCCCGCGCGACGGTACGGGCAGGAGGCCGAACGCCGGCTGCGCGAGGCGGCTGCGGCCTGCGGCCGGGCCCGGGTGCTCGACCCGGTGGCGGCGGAGCTGATGCGCTACCGCGAGGTGCGTGAGCAGTACGCGACGGTGGTGGGCACCCGCCCGTCGGCACGGATCGTCGGCGGAGGCCGCGGGGGTACGGGGCGGCTGGGTGCGACGCGGACGGGAGTACGGGGGAGGTAGCGGCGCGCTCGGCCGACCTCGCCGGTGTCTCCCCGGCCGACCGGGCGCGGGCGCCTTCGCCTCCCGTACGCCCATCCGGGTGTGGGAGTTGTCCACATTCCTGCCCTCGTCCACAGCCCCCGGCGGCATCTTCTCCGCAGCCCCACGATGGTGTCCGACCGGTGAAGAGACAGCAGTGTGAACGCAGGGTGGGGGAACGGACCATGAACGACACGACCGTGACGCTCGTCGGCAACGTGGCGACGGCGGTGGAGTACCGGGACACGGCGACGGGCGGCCTCGCCAGGTTCCGCTTCGCGGTGACGGCGCGCCGCTGGGACCGGGAGAAGGGGCTCTGGTCGGACGGGCCCACCAGCTTCTACACGGTGTCAGCCTGGCGCTCCCTCGGGGCCAATCTGGCGGCCTCGGTGTCCGTCGGGGAACCGCTCGTGGTGCACGGTCGGTTGAGGGTTCGTGAGGACGAGCGGGACGGGCAGCGCAAGACCTTCGTGGACGTGGCCGCGCTGGCCGTGGGGCACGATCTGAGCCGGGGGACGGCGGCCTTCCGGCGGGCGGCACGGCCCCTCTGGGCGGATTCGGAACCAGGGACCGGACCGGGATCCGGGCCAGGGACCGGGCCGGGAGCAGGACCGGGGCCGGGGTCAGGAGCCTTGTCTCGGAAGGAACCTGAGGTGGGGACGGCGGAGGGGGTGCCGGTGCTCGGACCGGCGCCGGACGGCGACCCGTGGGCGGTTGCGGCGGAGGCCGCGGAGGAGTCGGCGACGCTGTTGGTGACCGTGCCCTGACCTTGTGTTGTGGGGATTTGTCGACCAACTGGCCCTGGGTGATAACGATTCCGATTCGGAATGGTTATCTGACCGTATGGCCGGGCACCCGGGGGTTCCGCATCCCTAGGATTCCCGGGTACTCATGTGGCACGTGAGCCCATCGGGTCTGTGATCTGCTGGCGTGCGCTCCCCCCACGCGAATCTAACGATGTTCGTGGAGCGTCTCGCCCGGAGGGGAAAGCAATGTATTCAGTTCGTGGACGAGGCGCTGTCCGCCTCGCCGCAGCCGCCCTCGTTTCCGGCCTCGTCATGGCCGGTGCGATAGCGACGGCCGGTCCGGCGCTGGCTGACGACGGTGCCCCGGGCACCGGTGGCGTGACGGCGAAGCTCGGCGGGATGACCGACCGGGACGACGTCGTCATCTCCGAGAAGAACGGCGAGAAGTGGGGCGTCAAGGGCGGCCTCTTCAAGATGGAGGTCGAGGGCGGGGGCACTCTCCAGACCTACTGCATCGACCTCCGCACGCCGGCCAAGCACGACTTCGACTACAAGGAAGTCGGCTGGGACGAGTCCTCCCTGCACAACAACGACAACGCCGGAAAGATCCTCTGGATCCTCGAGAACGGCTACCCGAAGCTCTCCGCGGAGGACCTCGGCAAGAAGCTCGACGTCGACCTGTCGAAGGACGAGGCCGCCGCGGCCACCCAGGCCGCCATCTGGACCCTGTCCGACGACGTGACGGCGACGCCGAAGAGCCCCGACGCCCGGAAGCTCACCGAGCAGCTCCTGAAGGACGCGGTCAAGCTCGAGGAGCCGAAGGCCTCCCTCTCGCTCTCCCCGTCCTCGGTCGCGGGCAAGGCCGGTGACCGGCTCGGCCCGATCACCGTCTCCACCAACGCCGAGATCGCCAAGCTGGCGACCGCCCCGGGCACCCCGGACGGCGTCAAGATCGTGGACAAGGACGGCAAGGCCGTCACCGAGGCCAAGAACGGCGACCAGGTCTACTTCGACGTTCCCGCCGGCACCGCCGACGGCACCGCCGGTCTGACCGCCGAGGCCACCACCAAGGTCTCCCTGGGCCGCGCGTTCGTCTCCATCGACGGCCCGTCCCAGACCCTGATCCTGGCCGGCTCCAGCGAGTCGACCGTCACCGCCCAGGCCTCGGCCACGTGGGCGAAGAAGGGTGCCGTCCCGGCCGTCACGGTCGCCAAGGACTGCGCCAAGGGCGGCCTGGAGGTCATCGCCTCCAACGAGGGCGACGAGGCCTGGACCTTCGACCTGAAGGGCACCTCGTACACCATCGCCGCCGGTGAGACGAAGACCATCCCGGTCCCGCTCGCCGAGGACGAGGCCTACAAGTTCACCATCACCGGCCCGAACGGCTTCGAGGAGACCTTCGAGGGCGTCCTGGACTGCAAGACGGCCACCCCCGGCCCGAAGCCGTCCGAGACCCCCACCACGGAGCCCTCGACCGAGCCGCCGACCGAGCCCACCCCGTCGACCACCGCTCCCGCGACCGGTGACACCACGGGCGGCACCACCGGCGCCACCACGACCGGTGGCGGCGACCTCGCCGAGACCGGCAGCTCCAACGCCACCCCGATGATCGCCGGCATCGCCGCCGCGCTCGTCGTGATCGGCGGCGGCGCGGTGTTCTTCCTCCGCAAGAAGAAGGCCGCCGGCGCCTGATCCCAGGCCCCCGGTGCCGGCCCGCCGGCACCGGGAAGCCACCCGATCCCGTGAAGTGATCTGCGTCACATCATGATCGCCTCGTGATCACCGCACGACCCCGGAACGCGTCAGCGTCCGGGGTCGTCGCACGTCCGGGCTCCGTTTCCGCCCCCTACCGCCCGGTACGGCTCCTCCGCGGCACCCGCGCTCCGCTCCGCCGGGCCCCGCTCCCGCCTCACCGGTTTCCGCCCGAGGGTTCCGGTCAGGCAAGATGGGTGTATCTGCCCACTCACTCCTTGCCGGACGGTTTCTCTTGGCTGAGTACATCTACACGATGCGCAAGACGCGCAAGGCGCACGGCGACAAGGTCATCCTCGATGACGTGACGCTGAGCTTCCTGCCGGGTGCGAAGATCGGTGTGGTCGGCCCGAACGGTGCCGGTAAGTCCACCGTTCTCAAGATCATGGCTGGCCTCGAGCAGCCGTCCAACGGTGACGCGTTCCTGTCGCCCGGCTTCACCGTCGGCATCCTCATGCAGGAGCCGAAGCTCGACGAGTCGAAGACCGTCCTGGAGAACGTGCAGGACGGCGCCGCCGAGCAGATGGGCAAGCTCAAGCGCTTCAACGAGGTGGCCGAGCTCATGGCCACCGACTACAGCGACGCCCTGATGGAGGAGATGGGCAAGCTCCAGGAGGACCTGGACCACTCCAACGCCTGGGACCTCGACGCCCAGCTGGAGCAGGCCATGGACGCCCTGGGCTGCCCGCCCGGCGACTGGCCGGTCGTCAACCTCTCCGGTGGCGAGAAGCGTCGTGTCGCGCTCTGCAAGCTCCTCATCGAGGCCCCGGACCTGCTCCTCCTCGACGAGCCCACCAACCACCTCGACGCCGAGTCGGTGAACTGGCTGGAGCAGCACCTCTCGAAGTACTCCGGCGCCGTCGTCGCGGTCACCCACGACCGCTACTTCCTCAACAACGTCGCCGAGTGGATCCTGGAGCTCGACCGCGGTCGCGCGATCCCCTACGAGGGCAACTACTCCACCTACCTCGACAAGAAGGCCACCCGCCTCAAGGTCGAGGGCAAGAAGGACGAGAAGCGCGCCAAGCGCCTCAAGGAAGAGCTGGAGTGGGTGCGGTCCAACGCCAAGGGGCGTCAGACCAAGTCCAAGGCCCGTCTCGCCCGCTACGAGGAGATGGCGGCCGAGGCCGACAAGATGCGGAAGCTGGACTTCGACGAGATCCAGATCCCGCCGGGCCCGCGTCTGGGCTCCATCGTCGTCGAGGTCGAGAACCTCTCCAAGGCCTTCGGCGACAAGGTCCTCATCGACGACCTGTCCTTCACGCTCCCGCGTAACGGCATCGTCGGCGTCATCGGCCCGAACGGCGCCGGCAAGACCACGCTCTTCAAGATGCTCCAGGGTCTGGAGACCCCGGACTCCGGCTCCGTCAAGGTCGGCGAGACCGTCAAGATCTCGTACGTCGACCAGACCCGCGCCAACATCGACCCGAAGAAGACGCTGTGGGCCGTCGTCTCCGACGAGCTCGACTACATCAACGTCGGCCACGTCGAGATGCCCTCGCGGGCGTACGTCTCCGCGTTCGGCTTCAAGGGCCCGGACCAGCAGAAGCCGGCCGGTGTGCTCTCCGGTGGTGAGCGCAACCGTCTGAACCTCGCGCTCACCCTCAAGCAGGGCGGCAACCTGCTGCTCCTCGACGAGCCCACCAACGACCTCGACGTCGAGACCCTGTCGTCGCTGGAGAACGCCCTCCTGGAGTTCCCCGGCGCCGCGGTCGTGATCTCCCACGACCGGTGGTTCCTGGACCGGGTGGCCACCCACATCCTCGCCTACGAGGGTGAGTCGAAGTGGTACTGGTTCGAGGGCAACTTCGAGTCCTACGAGAAGAACAAGATCGAGCGCCTCGGCCCGGACGCGGCCCGTCCGCACCGCGCCACGTACAAGAAGCTGACCCGAGGCTGACCGTGCGCCACATCTACAGCTGTCCCCTGCGCTGGTCGGACATGGACGCCTTCGGGCACGTCAACAACGTCGTCTTCCTGCGGTACCTGGAAGAGGCGCGGATCGACTTCATGTTCCGGCTCGCGCCGGGGGACGGTTCCCCCTCGTTCTCCGGCGGGTCCGTCGTGGCCCGGCACGAGATCGACTACATGCGGCCGCTGGTCCACCGGCACCAGCCGGTGACCATCGAGTCCTGGGTGACGAAGATAGGCGCGGCGTCGCTGACGATCGCGTACGAGATCAAGGACCCCGAGGTCACGTACGTACGGGCGTCCACGGTCGTCGTGCCCTTCGACCTGGAGGCGCAGCGTCCGCGCAGGATCTCCGCGGAGGAGCGCGCGTTCCTCCAGGAGTACGTCGACGACGGGATGACGTCCGCAGCATGACCGTGCTCGCGCCGCTGCACTTCGCCGACGCCAGGGAGGCGGCGGCCCTCGCCGCCTTCCTGACCCGGCTCGTCCACTACGACCGGGCCGCCGCCGTCCGCCTCCAGGGGGGCGGCGGGGCGCTGGCCGTCTTCGGCCGGCCGCCGTCGTTCGAGGTGCTCGCGATCCGTACGGCCCGGCTGGTCGACGCCGTCGACCTCGACGTCACCGTCTCCGCCGGCGAACTCCTCGAAGGCATCGAGGAGTCCGCGGGCAAGGCGGTCGTCCCGGACTCCGTCACCGGGCCCCCGTGGACCGGTGTCCTCCCGCCCCGCACCGGCTGGCAGCCGGTCGCCGGGCTGCCCGACGCCGCCGGGATGAGCGGCGCGGTCGCCGCGGCCGTCGCCGAGTTCCGGGCGCGGGACGAGGAGTTGCCCGAGGAACGGCGCACCAGGGCCGAGCGCGACCGGATCGGCCACGAGATCTGGTCCCGGACCCTCGGACCCACCGGACTCCCGCTGCGGGCCGTGCACGCCGCGCAGTCGCTGGGCTTCCTGCCGCCCGCGGACACCGAGGTCCCGGTCGCCCTCTTCGCCTCCGGCCCTTGGCTGCGGCTCCGCACCCCGTACGGCTCGATCGCCCTCCGTACGGTGTCCCTGTCGCTGAGCGTCACCCCCGGTCCTTCCGCGTGACGGGTGCGGTCGTCGACGTCGACGGGCCCCTCACCGGCGGGGAACTGCACGAGCGGTGCGGTTTCCGGCCCACGGCCGCCGGGCTCATGGCCCTGGACGAGCCTCCCGGTCCCGTCGGCCCGCTCGGCTGAACCGCCGGGCCCCCGCCGTCGCGACGGCGAGCAGCAGCACGGCGAGGAATCCCTGGCCCCACGGCAGGGACGAGCCCTCCACCGCCGGTGCCACCCGTCGCCGCGGATCGTAGGCGATCCGGACCTCCCCGCCGTCCGGGGCGACCCTGCGGTCCTCCGCGAGGTCCGACGGATAGCCGCCGGGACAGCGCAGGGTGTGGCGGTACACGGTCCGCTCGCCGCCGCCCTCGCCGACCGACACGTGCTGCTCCTCGTGGACCTTCACGACGACGCAGTCCGCGACCGCCCCGCGCGAGGCCGTCCGGTCGGCGACGGCGACCGTCAGCAGCAGCGCGCCGACCAGTGCCAGGGCGCCCCAGAGGCCCATGACCCCGTCGACGAGCAGGTAGTACCCGACCGCCGCGGCGAGGACCGCCGCCCCGCCGACCGCGACGGCGACCGTGGTGGACGGCGCCGACGCGCCACCGAAGGACCAGGCTGCCCAGGCGTAGACCGCCACCGCGCAGACCGCGGGCAGGACCGTGGCCGCCCAGGTTCCCGCGCCCGCGGGACTCCCCGTACCGCCGGGTCGCCCGCTACCGCTGTGACTCCCCGTACCGCCGGGTCGCCCGCTACCGCTGTGACTCCCCGTACCGCCGGGTCGCCCGCTACCGCTGTGACTCCCCGTACCGCCGGGTCGCCCGCTACCGCCGGACCGGCCACTGCCGTCGGCAGGCCCCGCACCCGTAGATGACATGGACATCACCCCCGAAGGGTGGGACGTCCGGCGTCGCCTTCCGGTTGCTCAGCCCTCCGCGTCGTCCGGCCACACCCCGATGTGGTCCTGCTCCAGCTCCAGGGCCACCCGGTGCTCCATGCCGAGCGCCTGCGTGTAGTCCGCGGGGAGCTGGAGCCGGCCCGCGCGGTCGAGCATCGCGTACTCCCGGGCCACCAGGGACTCCTTGCCCTGCTCGTCGACCTCCGTGCGGCGCAGGACCTCCGAGGAGGTGCGGCCGTCGCGGATGGCGACCGTGCGGCGGACCTCGGAGGCGACCGCCTGGTCGTGGGTGACGATCACGATCGTCGTACCCAGTTCCTCGTTGGCGCGGCGGAACGCCGCGAAGACCTGCTCGCCGGTCGCCGAGTCCAGCTCGCCCGTCGGCTCGTCGGCGAGGAGCACGGAGGGGTTGTTGGCCAGGGCGACCGCGATGGCCACCCGCTGCTGCTGCCCGCCGGAGAGCTGGTGCGGCCGCCGGTCGCGGACGTCCGCGATGCCCAGCATCGCGAGGAGCTCCTCGGCACGCTCCGCCTTGTGCTTCGCTCGGCCCTTCAACTGCATCGGAAGCGCCACGTTCTGGGCCGCCGTCAGATAGGGGAGCAGGTTGCGGGCGGTCTGCTGCCAGACGAAGCCGACGACCTCGCGGCGGTAGCGCAGCCGCGCCTTGCCGTCCATCGCGAGCAGATCGGCCCCGGCGACCCGGGCCGCGCCGGCGGTCGGCACGTCCAGGCCGGCGAGGATGTTCATGAGGGTCGACTTGCCGGAGCCCGAGGCGCCGACCAGGGCCATCAACTCGCCCTCCTTCACGAGGAGGTCGAGCCCCTGGAGTGCCTGCACCTCCACCCCGTCCGTGGTGAAGATCCGGACGAGGCGGTCGCAGGCGATCAGCGCGTCATGGCCGTACGAGGGCCGGTCGCGCCGCGCGGTCGCCTTCCGCTCCAGCTCCTCCAGGGTGGTGGGGTCGGAGGCGGACCCGGCCGCACCCGCCCGGATCGACGTGTCGGTCTTCGTCATCGTGCGTCTCCTGCCCTGAGTTCCTTGATCGAGCCCCTGCGCCCCGCCCACCAGGCCTGTCCGGCCGCCGCCACCGCCGTGATGAGGACGACCGCGACCGCAGGCACCACCAGCGACCACGGGTCGGCCCGCAGCGGCGCGCTGTCCAGCGGGGCGAACCCCGGTGTCGTCGCGAGCGCGAGCCGGAACAGGTCGATGCCGGGCGCCAGCAGAGGCACCGTCGCCCAGCCGACGAGCATGCCGCCGATCGCGGCGAGGACCGCCTGCGGGAGTGCTTCGAGACCGAGCAGCCGCCGTCCCTGCCTGCGGGTCAGGCCCATCGTCCGCAGCCGAGCGAGGAGCGTGGTCCGCTCCGGCGCGCTCTGCATCAGCGAGAGCAGCACGGCCACCACGGCGAACCCGGCGCCCGCGCCGATCGCGCCCAGGTACATCCGCTCGGCGCCTGACTGGAGAGGCGAGTCCACATAGCCGGCCCGCTCCTCGTCGCGCATCGTCACCACGAGGGAGGCGGACTTCGCCTTCACCACGGCCCGCAGCGCGGCGCCGTCCTTCGGTCCCGTGACGAGCAGAGCCGTGTTCGTCCGGTGGGTGAGGTCGGCGGCGTTGACGAGGAGGAAGTCGGCGCCCTGCAGGGCGGGGGTGTTCGACCGGACCGCGACGATCTTCACCCGGAACACTCCGGCCGCCGTCACGATCTCCTGCGGGGAGCTGCCGAGCCGTTCGGCGACCGACGGCGAGGCGATCGCGGGAAGCACCCGCTCCGTGTCGGCGGCGGCCTCCTTGCCGCCCTTCCCCGTCGACGCGAGGAGCGCCGCCGGGAACGGGCCGAAACCGGTCCGCCGCGCGAGCCGGGTGTACGAGTCCGGCTCGACGCCCACGAGCGCCGAGCTCATCGGCTGGGCGGAATCGTTCCGGGGGGACGGCAGCGACACCCCGTACTCGATCTGCAGCGGTGCCGCGTCCCGTACCCCCGCCGTGCGGCGTACCTCCTCGGTGAGGCCGGCCGGCAGCGGCGTCCACTCGACCGAGCCGTCGATCCGGGCGTCCGCGCCGGTCGCGAGGAGCGCGGCCCGGTCGCGGGCGTCGGCGACACCGGCCAGGACCGAGCCGCCGAAGGCCGCCGTGGTCAGGGCGAGGACGAGTGCGAGGAGGGGAAGGGTGCCCGCCGAGGACGTGCGTCCGGCGCGGGCCAGGGCCAGCGGGCCGACGGCCCCGCGCAGCCGGCGGGCCGGGCGGCCCAGCCAGCGCAGGGGCAGCGGATAGATCCGTACGAGGACCATGGCGGCGATCAGGCCGACGAGCACCGGGGCGGCGCTCACCAGATGGTCGCCGGAGTCGCCGGTGCCACGGAGCCGCAGCGAGGCGACGGCGCCCACGGCGAGGACCAGCAGGGTGAGTTCGAGGACCGTGCGGCGCCGGGAGGGGCGGGCGGTGAGCAGGTCGTCGCGCCCGCCGTGCAGCCGCGGGCGACGGTGCACGACGACGGCCCGCAGCGGCAGGACCAGCATCGCGAGCAGGGCGACGACGGAGGCGGCGAGGACCGAGGGGAGCAGGGGGATGCCGCCGGACCCGCCGTCCGGCCCCCGTACCGTCACCACGGCCAGTCCCAGCGCGAGCGCCGCGGCCGGTACGGCGACCGCCGAGGTCTCGCCGAGCAGCCGCAGGCCGATGCCGGTGAGCGAGGCGCCCCGGGAACGGATCAGGGCGAGTTCGCTGTCGCGGCGGGCGACGAAGAGGCCGCCGGTCATCGCGAGGACGACCGCGGCGACCGCCCCGATGCCGAAGACGGCGACGGCCACGACCGGCTTGATCGCCTCGCGCATCGAGCCGTACGAGTCGACGATCGAGTCGAGGTCGGTGGTCAGCGCGCCCGCGTCCCCGAGGGCCTCGCGCATCCTGACCAGGTCGGGTCCGCCGGTCGCCGAGTCGAGCGCGGCGGTGATCCGGTCGGTGTCGCGCCCGGTGAGGTGCCCGGAGACGGGCAGGAAGCGGAAGTAGATCTCCGGATCGCCGAGGGTGTTGAGCACGGCGGGCGCCGAGGAGGGGGAGAGGAGCAGGGCCCCCTGCCAGTAGTACTTGATCTCCTGGCCGACCAGCGGGGCGAGCACCGGGGTGCGGAGCAGCGGCTCCACGGCCCAGTACGGGCTCTCGGGGCCGCGCGGCTCCACGATCCCGGTGATGGTGACGGCGACCGGCTCGGCGTTGGTCCGGCCGGGCACGTGGATGACGGAGCCGGGCTTCAGGCGCAGCGACTCGGCGGTCTTCGCGGTCACGACCGCCTCCGGCCGGTCGGCCGTGCCCGCGGGGAGCCGGCCCTTCCGGAGCGTGGTGTGACCGTTCAGGTCGGACGGGGAGGAGAGCACGAGCTCGGGGGAGATGCCGTCCGGTCGGGGCAGCCACGGGTCGAGCCCCTCGACCCGCTTGACCGTACGGACTCCGTGGACGGTCTCCTTCGGGTCGGTCCGCAGCGGTTCGGGCAGCAGGCTCCGCAGTTCGTCGCGCTGTTTCCGGAGGATCGCGGGGGCGATGTCCGCGTCGCGCGCCGACACCGGCAGCGTGGCGGTCACTTCGAGGACGCTGTTCCGGGGGGCGGCCGTCGTGATGTCGTGCCGCAGGCCTTCGGTCTCGTAGGCGTCCACGGCGCGGGGAAGCGCGGCCGCGAGATAGGCGGTGACGAGGACGAGGAGCGCGAGGGAGGCCGCGGCCCAGGGCGCGGTCCGCAGCCGGGTCCGCACCCAGGGCGCCACGGCGCGGGCGGGCTTGTCGGACCGGGACGACCGGGACCGGGGCATGGCGGGGGCCTTCCTGCGTACGGCGGGTGTGTCGGGGTTCTCCCTGTGCGGCTCAGGGGCCTTCCCGCTCGGGTCCGGGTTCTCCCCGCTCGGGTCCCGCTTCTCCCCGTGCGGTTCGGGGTTCTCCCTGCTCGGGTCCCGCTTCTCCCCGTGCGGCTCGGGGTTCTCCCTGCTCGGGTCCGGGTTCTCCCCGGCCGTGCCGGACATCAGTTCTCCCCCTGGTGGCGCAGCGTCACGGCCGGGTCGGTGCGCCGCAGGGCGATCGCGGCGACCATCGCGAGCGGCAGCGCGGCGACGCCGGCGAGCAGCAGGGCCACCTGGCCGAGGGGCAGTTCGACCAGGACCGGCGGTACGGGCCGGGCGGCCTGGCCGGTCAGGACCACGAGCGGGACGACGGCTCTGACGAGGACGGCGCCGAGTCCGATGCCGACGAGCAGGCCGATGGCGATGAGGAGCCCCTGTTCGGCGGCGATCAGCCGGGCGAGGCGGCGGCGCGGTGCGCCCAGCGCCCGCAGGACGCCGAACTCGGCGGACCGTTCCCGCATCGCGCCGGCCGAGCCGACCGCGAAGCCGACGGCGGCGAGCGCGGCGGCGGCGGCCGCGACGGCCATGAGCGCGGCGTCGGGGCCGGCCCCGAGCGGGTCGCCGAGCAGTTCGGCGGCGGTCTCGTCGCGTACGAGGACCTGGGCGGGGTCGGCGTTGGGCCGGGCGCGCAGGGCCCTGGCGACGTCGTCGGCCCGGCCGGGTTCGACGGTCAGCCACCACTCGGAGGCCGAGACGCTCAGGCCTTCCTCGGCGGACAGGTAGTGGTTGACGGAGGCCAGGTCGAGGAGGATCGCGCCGCCGTCCTCGGGGGTGGCGGCGGGACCGGTCGCGGAGCCTGCCCGGCCGCCCGGGCCGGTGGTGGGCAGTTCCTCGACGACCCGTGCGACGGTGACGGCGACGCGGCGGCCGCCGAGGGCGACCTCGATCAGGTCGCCGGGCTTGGCGCCGGCCGCCGTCATGAAGGCCCCGGTGGCCACGGCGGACAGCCGGCCGGGTGCCTTCGGGCCGGGGGCGTTCATCCGCAGGGTGAACTCCTCGGTGGGCCGGTGGGGGTTGTCGAGGGGTACGCCGGCGACGGCGAACGTGAGGGCGAACGGGGCGGGGCGGCCGCCCCGCCCCGCGGCGCCGGGGACACCGGAGGTGGGGGTCTCGGCCGGGGCCTCGGGCTGGGACTGCTCGAAGGTGTGCGTCCAGGAGGTGAGGACCCGCCCGGGGGCGTGGACCTTCTCGGCGCCGTCCGCGCCGACGACGCCGAACCGCTCGACGTGCAGGGTCTGGGTGCCCTTCGCGCCGTCGGCGACCGAGCCGGTGAACTCCAGCCCGATGAGGGTGAGCAGGCCGGCCGAGCCGCGGGCTCCGTCGCCGTCGCCGGATCCCGCGGTCAGGGTGCCGACGTCGAGCGTCAGCCGGTGCGTCCGGCCGTCGTCGGGCAGCGGCCCCAGGGCCTGCCGGTACGGGACGCCGTTCGGGTCCTCCAGGACGGCGGTGAGCCTGGCGGCGCCCTTCGGCTGGGCGAGCCGCAGGTCGGCGGTGACCGTCCGGGTACCGGCGGGCAGCGGGAGGCCGGGGCGGGTGGCGGCCGCGGGGGCCAACGGGGAGAGGAGGGAGCGGACGGAGACCTCGGCGAGGTCGGGGCGGAGCAGCAGACCGTCGGCGGCGTTACGGGTGTCCACGGCGAGCACGGTGGCGTTCTTCCCGGCCACGTCCATGGTGGTGCGGTGCACCGGCGCCACCGCACGGACGCCGGGCACCTTGCCGAGCTGTTCGGTCTCGGTGGGCTCGCCGGGGCCGGCGCCCAGGACACGGACGGCCGCGCCGACGCGGAAGTCGGCCTGGTCGCGCTGCGAACGCTCCCACGAGCCGCTCTGTCCGATGGCCAGCATGCCCATCGCCACGGCGAGGACGAGCAGCAGGACCGGGCCGGCGCCGCGCAGCGGCCGACGGCTGAACTGCCAGCCGGCGAGGGCGGCGGAGAGACCGCGCCCGCCCGCCGCGCGTCGCTCGGCCAGCTTGGCGGCGGGCGGCAGCAGACGCAGCGTCAGCACGGTGCCGGCGAGCAGGGCGAGGGCGGGCGCGGCGACGAGCACCGGGTCGATGGAACCGCCGCCGTCCCCGTCCGTGCCGAGGGTGCCGCCCGTGGCGGCGGGCCGCTGCAACTGCCAGTAGGCGACGGCCGCGACGGCGAGAAGCCCGAGGTCCGCGCCGGCCCGTACGGGGCCGGGGAGAGAGGCCGAGCGGGCCTTGCGCAGGGAGACGCCTGAGCCGTCCCCGGCGGCGAGGGCGGGTGCGACGACGACCGCGGCGCAGCACAGGGCCACGGCGGCGGCGACCAGCCACACCTGGAGTGAGGGGGTCGTGTCGAGCCGTACGCCGAGGGCGGAGAGCGCGGACCGCTCGGCGAAGAGCCGGGTCAGCGGTCCGGACAGGAGCGGGCCTGCGATCGCGGCCGGCAGGGCGAGCAGCAGCGCCTCGACGGCGGCGAGACCGGCGATCCGGCGCCGCGAACCACCACGGGCCCGCAGCAGCGCGGTCTCCCCGGACCGCTCGGTGCTGAGCAGCCGGGCGACGAGCAGCAGCGCGTACGCGGCGAGGAGCACCAGCTGGACGGCGACGATGAGCAGCGTGGTGCGGGAGACGAGCAGGGACCGCTGGGTCTGCTCCAGGACGGTCGGGAGCGCGGTGGCCGCGCTGATCGTCGTACCGAAGCGGTCGGTGGCACCGGCCAGCGCCTTCGGGCCCTCGGTCGCGGTGGCGCGCAGGGTGTCGATGCGGTCGGTGGTGAAGCCGGTGAAGTCGGCGGAGCCCAGCCAGGACGTCTCGCCGGTGGTCAGCGCGCCGGAGGTCATGACGGCCGGGTCGACGAGCAGCGGCCCGTACGTGGTGAACGCGATCGTCCGCACACCGCGGCCCCCGGCCGGGTCCAGCTGCCAGTACAGGTCGCCGGTGTCGGTGGGCCGGTAGACGCCGGTGACCCGGGCCTTCACCTTCCGGGCGTCGAGCCGGTCGGTGAGGTCGAGCACGGCCCCGGGGGCGACCTTCAGCCGTCGGGCGGCCTCCTCGGGCAGCGCCGTCTCGACGACACCGGGCGTGCGGGCGGCCGAGGGCCAGGCGCCCTTGACGAGGGAGAGCCGCGAGCGGTCGAGCGCGGCGAAGTGCGTCAGGTCGGGGTCGCCCTTACGGGCGGAAGGCGGCTGAAGACTCCGGGGCAGCGCGTACGGCCCCGAGCGCTCGAGCCGCCGTACGGTGACGGGCAGCCCGTCGAAGGTCTTCCGCGTCCCCTCCCGGACGGCCTCGTCGGCATCCGCCCGCTTGGCGGCGGACACCTGCCCGTGCACGAGCAGCGAGGCGGCGGCCGCGGAGCGCCCCCGCAGCCCCGCCTGGAGCGCGGCGTCCCCGATCGTCCCGGAGAACGAGGCGAGGGTGGCGAGCACCGAGGTCGTCAGGAGCACGGCGAGCAGTGCCGCGGCGAGCAGTAGCCGGTGCGCCCTGACACGCAGAAATACGAACCCCGTCACCCATCCCCCTGGCCACCCTGATCACGGTGCGCACGTCGAACAGGCGTCGAACGCTCCCGAAACTTCTCTCGGATGCTTTCAGAGTGCATACGCCGCTGGAAACCGCTTGCGGTCCCACCTTGACCCGATCGTGACCGTTATTCGGGGTTCCGACTCCGGAATGTGTCCGTCCGTGGGGGGTGGGAGCGGTGACGGGGTGGGCCGGGAGGTGAGGACGGGCCCGGCGACGGCCGACGCGCGGTCCGAGGGCGGGGCCGAGGACAGGGCAGGCGACCGGGCCGAGGATGGGTCCGGCGAGGGGGCGGAGGCCGGGCCCGGCGACGTCGGCGTGAGGGGCCGTCAGCCGGCCGTGTTCACCATCGACGCCGCCGCGTACGTCATGTAGCGCCAGAGTTCGGCCTCGTGCTCCGGGGCCAGGGCGAGGTCGTCCAGGGCCGCGCGCATGTGACGGAGCCAGGCGTCGTGCGCCGCCTGGTCCACGGTGAACGGAGCGTGGCGCATGCGCAGGCGGGGGTGGCCGCGGTGGTCGCTGTAGGTGCGGGGGCCGCCCCAGTACTGGATCAGGAAGAGCGTGAGACGCTCCTCAGCCGGGCCCAGGTCCTCCTCGGGGTACATCGGGCGGAGCAGCGGGTCCCCCGCGACGCCCTCGTAGAAGCGGCGGACCAGACGGCGGAAGGTCTCCTCGCCGCCGACCTGCTCGTAGAAGGTCTGCTCCTGCACTGTTTCCCCGGGAATCTCGTTCACCATTCCATCGTCTCAGATGCCCCGCCCTAGGACGTGAGGTCCAGGACCGCTCGCCGGGGCCTCCGGGCGGCGGGACAGTGGAGGCATGGGTGAGCGGCGGGACGAGTTCGCCGAGGCCGGCGCGCGGGCGCGACGGGCTCTCGTGCGGGAGATCGAGGCCGAGGGCGTGCCGGCCGACGCCCGCTGGCGGCAGGCCTTCGCCGAGGTCCCGCGCCATCTCTTCGTGCCCTATTTCTACGTCCCCGGCACCGGCGGCTACGAGCGGCTCTGGTCCGGCGACCCCGAGCCCGAGCGGCGTGCCCGCTGGCTGAGCGGGGCCTACGCGGACACCGCGATCGCCACCCGGGTACGGGACGGGGAGCTGGTCTCCTCCGCCAGCCAGCCCTCACTGATGGCACTGATGCTGGACGCCCTCGACGTCCGAGAGGGGAACGACGTCCTGGAGATCGGCGCCGGGACCGGCTACCACGCGGCCCTGCTCTGCCACCGCCTCGGCGCGGAGCACGTCACCACCGTGGACCTGGACGAGGAGATCGCCGAGTCCGCCAGGACCCATCTGGCCGCCGCCGGGTACCGGCCCGCCGTGGTCGCCGCCGACGGCGCCCGCGGCTGCCCGGAGCGCGCCCCGTTCGACCGGATCGTGGCGACCTGCGCGATGCCCTCGGTCCCGTACCCCTGGCTCGCCCAGTGCAGGCCCGGCGCCCTGGTGCTCGCCCCGCTGTCCACCGGGCTCCTGCTGCTGCGGGTGCACGACGTCACCCACGCGGAGGGACGGTTCCTCTCGACCTCGGCGTACTTCGTGGCCCTGCGGGGCGTCGCGGGACGCGTCCCGCGCCACGGCCCGGCGGGGGACGAGCGCTTCCGCTTCTTCTGGGGGCTGGTCGACCAGGCCCTGGACAGGAACGAAGCGCTCTCGCTCTGGCTGCGCGAGGGGCGGCCGGAGCGGGAGCGCTTCGGTGTGACGGTCAGCGGAGAGCGGCAGTGGGCCTGGCTGGACGACCCCGGAGGGCCGTACGCCTGGCCGCTGCTCAGGGAGTGACTCAGCCCACGCGGATCGTGATCGTCGTCCAGGCGCCGACGTGCACCCGGTCGCCGTCCTGGAGCTGGACGGGGACGTACGGCTGGATCGGCTCCTCGCCGCCGTTGATCGTGGTGCCGTTGGTGGAGTTCTGGTCCACCACCGCCCACGAACCGTCCGGCTGCTGCACGAGCACGGCGTGCTGGTGCGAGACGCCCGGGTCCTCCGGCGGCACGGCCAGGTCGATGTCCGGGGACTCGCCGGTGGAGTGCCGGCGACGGCCGATGGAGATCTGGTTGCCCTGGAGCGGCAGGTGCTTGTCCGGCGAGTACGCGGGCAGGTTCAGCCCACCGGCCTCGGGGCCGCTGCGCTGCATCATCGCCATGAAGTACTCGCGGTCCGGGCCGATGACCGCGGTCCAGGTCAGCGGCTGCCGCGGCGGCTGGAACTGCTGCTGCGGGGGCGCCTGGAACTGCTGTTGCTGTTGTTGCTGCTGCTGTGGCGGCGGGGGTGCCATGTGCGGCGGCGGCCCCTGGTGCGGCGGCGGCCCCTGGTGCTGAGGAGGCGCCTGGTGCTGAGGAGGCGCCTGGTGCTGCGGAGGCTGCGGAGGTGCCTGGTGCTGCGACGGCGGCGAGAGCACCCAGTCGTCGTCCGCGCGCGGCTGCGGCGGCGCGGGCGGCGCCGGGGCCTGGACCGGAGCGCCCGGGGGCGCGGCCGGCGGAGCGGACGGGGCCTGGAGGTACGCCGGAGGGGCGGGCGGCTGCTGACCGGGCGGACCGAAGGGGTCGCCCTGACCCGCAGGACCGGGCGGCTGCTGCGCCGACGGGCGCTGCGGCGGGGCCTGGTGGTGCGTGGGGTCGCCGCCCAGCGGCTCGGCCGGGCGGTTCACCTGCGAGGGCCGCGAGCCCTGGTAGCCGAACGGGTCCTGCGCCGGCGGCGGTCCCTGCTGCCCGTGCGGACCCGGCTGGCCCTGCGGACCGTGCTGGCCCGGCTGGCCCGGCTGCGGTCCCGGCGGGGGAGGCGGCGTGGACTGGAAGCCCGGCGGCAGGTTCAGGCCGGGCGGCGGGCCCGCCGGACGCTGCGGCGACGGGACGTTCTGCGGGGCCACCGGCGTGTACGAGGTGGCCGTGTTCGTGAGGAAGTTCCAGCGGCACTCCTCGCAGAACGGCGCCATGTGCTCGCGGGGCGTCCGGCACTGCGGGCAGAGCTCGGCCTGGGCCGTCGCGTTCGGGTCGCCACCGTGGCCGAAGCCACCGGGAGCACCGGCTGCGCCGTAGCCGGAGGGAGCACCGGGCGCGTCGTAGCCGCCGGAAGCACCGGGTGCGTCGTAGCCACCGGGGCCACCGGGGCCGGGGTATCCGTACGCGGGGGGCGGCGGCGGGGGAGGCGGCGGTACGGCACCCGTCGGCGCACCCGCCCCGGCCATGCGATGGCCGCAGACCTCGCACCAGTCGTCGGAGACCGACTGGTGTCCGTTCGGGCAGGTCGGCATGTCGGTGCTTCCCCCTCTCGTCGTCCGGCCCGTGGCCGGGCTACCTCTTGACGCGAACGGTCTTGGTGGAGCGGGTCTCGAGTGTCATCTCGTCCGCTTCCGCGACCTTCGCCTTCAAACGCACAGTACCGGTCGCCGCATCGACGACGTCGACCACCTTCGAAAGGAGTTTCGCCGTATCCGCGTTGCCGGAGGCCGCCGCGAGCTGCACGGCGCGGCCCAGTTTCGCCGTCGCGCCGTCGTGATCGCCCGATTTGCGGGCATCCAACCCCTGCTGGATCACGTCCGCCAGCTCGGCCTGGCCCGTGTAGTGGGCGACCTGCGGATTGATCGATGTCGACATCGCCAGGTCGTCCGTCCACACCGCCCGTACCAGTCCTTGGGACAGCGGCTTCGGGTCGCCGCCCAGCGGGTCCGGCGCGATCAGGGAGACGCGGGCCGCCAGCATCTCCTGGCCGATCGCGGCCTGCGGGACCCGCACGCTCACGTGGTAGTCGCGGGACTCGTCGCCCCAGGAGCCCGTGGGATAGTCCCCGGCACGCGGTCCTGCTTCGGTACGGCGCCCGGTCAGGTCCTCGACCGTCGGCGCCACCTGCTTCACATAGGCGATCTCCACCCCGACCGGCGTCCACAACCGGAGCGCGACGTCCGCCACGCCCTTGCCCATCGCCTGCTCCATCATCGCCGTGAAGTCGGCGGCGAGGGCGGCCGGGTCGGCGACGATGTCGGCGGTGCCGAGGAGCGCCGAGGCGATCCCGGTGACCTCCTTGACCTCCCAGTCGGTGCCCACCCCGCGCGCGTCGCAGGTGAAACGGCCCGCGCAGGCGTCGAGCGCGGCCCGCAGCTCCTCCGGCGTCTCGTGCTCGTTGCGGCCGTCGGTGAGCAGGATGCCGTGCCGGATGGCGGGACCGGCGGTGGAGAGCAGCCGGTCCGCGAGCCGCAGCCAGGTGCCGATGGCCGTGCCGCCGCCCGCGCTGAGCCGGCGCAGCGACTCCTTGGCCTCGGCCCGGGTCCTGGCGTCGGCGACGGCGAGCCCGCCGTTGCCCGGGTAGACCTCCTTCGCCACGTGCGTACCGGCGACGACGGCGAAGGCCGTACCGTCGCGCAGGGTGTCGACGGCGGCGGCGGTCGCCTCACGGGCACCGCGCATCTTGGTGGCGGGGTAGTCCATCGAGCCGGAGCAGTCGACCATGATCACGACACCGGCCGTGCCGCCGCCCGCAGAGGCGAGCGGCTGCCGGCCCGTGGTGCCGCCGCCGGTCGAGGTGACCGTGACGATCGCGCTGACGTCCCGGCCGCCCTCGGGCAGGAACTCGTTCTGGTAGACGTCCACCGAGAACTGCGGCACGGTCGACTTGGAGAAGTTCGCCATCTGTTACGGCTCCTCGGGCAACAACGGTCAATCGGTGGAGGGACAGGGGATCGGCGACCGCTCAGGCGGATCCTGCCCCTTGGGGAGCGACGGCGAACGGCACGAGGGCGACCGTGATGTTGTCGTGGCCTCCGCCGTCCAGGGCGTGGCCGACGAGGACCTGGGCTCCGTGCAGCGGCCGGTCGGACGCGTCGGCCGGAACGACCCTGGCCATGTCGTCGGCGCCCTCGGCGTAGTTCCACAGGCCGTCCGTGCAGACGACGACCACACCGGACCGGTCGGGCTTGAACGCGGCCGTGTGCGGCTCCAGTTCGTACGCGTCGGCGCCGAGCCAGCCGGTGATCGCGTGGGCGCGCTCGTCGGCGTACGCCTCGGCCTCGTTCATCAGGCCCGCCGCGACCATCTGCGCGGCCCACGAGTCGTCCTCGGTGAGCCGGGCGGCCGGGGTGGCCCGGTCGTCCGGCACCCAGTAGACGCGGCTGTCGCCGACCCAGCCGACGACGAGCAGTCCGTCGGCGACGACGGAGCCCACGATGGTGCAGGCCGGGGCGTTGCGGTGGCGGTGCGGGTCGTGCTCCGAACCGTCCTGACCGGGCTCCTCCGCGAGGGCGTTGACGGCCTCGGCGGCGGCCACGATCGCCTCGTGCATCGCCTGCTGCGGGTGCGTGCCCCGGGGCAGCGCGGCGAGCAGCGAGGCGCCGGCCGCCTCGGCGGCGGCGGCGGACGCCTCGTCGGGCCGGGTCGCCGAGGACACGCCGTCACAGACGATCGCGAGGGTGGCGGGTGAGCCGTCCGGGAGCGTGGTCGCCGATACGGCGAACGCGTCCTCGTTGCGGTGGTGGCGCAGCCCCCGGTCGGAGACGGCGGCCACGCTGCCGAGCTCCCGCTCCATGTGGTCGCGCTCGCGGGGCTGCGCGTGCCCGCAGTTCTCGCAGTAGCCGTCGGTGTCCACCCGCCCGGCCCGGCAGGCCACGCACAGGGCGGAGCCGGGGGCGGCTGCCGGATCGGGAGCCGCCGGGGCGGGAGCCGGAGCAGCCGGTGCGGGTGCGGGGGAGGGCGCCGGGGCGGGTGTCGCCGGCGCCGGGTCCACCCGGACCGCCGTACGCGGGTCCGGCGCGGCCAGCTCGAAGTCACCGCTGCCCGTCGTGGTCCTCCCGGCGGGGTCGCCGCCGGGCGGCGGCACCGGCCCGTCCGTGCGGACCGCCATCGTGGGCAGGTCGCGCCCGCCGGAGTCGGTGCCCGGGAGGTCGCCCGGGTGCTGGGTGGCGGTCGACAGCGAACCGGGGTCACGTGGCGGGGCGTCCGGCCAGGCCACGGGCGTGCCGATGGCCACGGTCGGGCGGTCCGGCTCGACCGTGGCGACCGGCACGGCCGCCAGGTCGTGACCGCACGCCCCGCAGAACCGGTCACCCGACTCCAGAGGCTCCGCGCAGTCCGGGCAGACGGTGAGGCCGTGCGACGGCTTCGGCTTCTGGGACATCCTCACACCCACGTCCGGGGGCGGAAGCGGTTGGCCCGCTCCACCAGTTCGATCCTCTCCTCGCCCTGCTGGGCGAGCCGGGCCAGCACCCGGTACGAGCGTTCGAGGCCGAAGCGCAGTCCGCGCTCGTCCAGTTCACTCCCGAGCAGCAGCGCGCCGCCGCCCGGTTCCGCACCGGGACTTCCGGAGAGTACCCAGTCGAGGGCGGTCCCGAGGACCTCCGTCGACAACTGCTCCCGGCGCACGGCGTCCAGACCGAAGCCCTGGAGCGCCGAGACCTGGGCGGCGGCCGCCGTCAGATCGGCGGCGAGCGGCTCCCACGCCGGGCGCCGTCGAAGCCGCGCCCGCACGGTCGCGACCCGCGCCGCCGTGTAGTGGATCGAGGCCTCCGGCACGGACTCCAGCGTCCGCACGGCTCCGTTCCGGTCCCCGGCGGCGAGCTGCACCCGGGCGAGCCCGAAGGCCGCGCTGACGAAGCTCGGGTCGGTGGCCCACACCAGACGGTAGTACTCGGCGGCGTTGTCCAGCTGGCCCAGCACCTCGGCGCAGATCCCGAGGGCCAGCTTCGGCGAGGGCTCGCCGGGGAAGGCGTCGTAGACCGCGTCGAAGGCGAGTGCCGCGTGCTCGTGGTCACCGGTCACCAGGGAGGTGACGCCCCGGTACCAGACGACCCGCCAGTCGTCCGGGTCCCGCTCCTCGAGACCGACCAGGGTCCGGGCGGCGGACGCCAGGTCGCCCAGCTCCAGCTCGGCCCGCAGCGTCCGCAGCCGCAGCTCGGCGGAGGGCGCGGGCGCGGCCTGCAGCGCGGCGAGCAGTTCGCCGGGCGCGGCGGCGGCGAGACCGGCGAGGAAGCCGGCGTTGGGGTCGCCCGTGTCGACGCGCGGGACGGGCAGTGCGAGCGCGGTGGCGGGCGTGTCGAGCGGCGCGAGCAGGGCCCCGAGCCCGGGCGCGACGGCGGGCGCCGCGGCACCGGGCCCGCCGGGCAGCGCGGACCCGTGCACGGAGCCGGCCGCGGCACCGGGCCCGCCGGGCAGCGCGGGCTGCTTGCGTCCCCGTCGGGCCCCGAGCAGCGACACGTCCTCCGTCAGTTCGGCGAACAGGGCCGTGTCCGTGACCCGTACCTCCGTGCCGAACAGCGTCGACAGCGCGGGTCGCGGCCGCCCCGACTGGAGTGCCACGACCTCCCGCAGCACACCCGTCAGCTGCTCCGCCATCTCCTGCGCGGAGGCGAACCGGCGTGCCGGGTCCGGGTCGGTGGCGCGGACCAGGAAGCGGTAGAACGACTCGTAGGTCCGGAAGACCGCGATGTTGTCCGGGTCGGGCAGCGAGTCCACGAAGACGTTCGTGTAGCCCTGGAAGTCGAAGGTCATCACCGCGAGGGTGCGCGCCACCGTGTACAGGTCGCTCGCCACCGACGGCCCGACCTCGGCCACCTCCGGCGCCTGGTAGCCGACGGTGCCGTAGATCGCGGACTCGTCGTCGTCCATCCGCCGGACCGCGCCCATGTCGATGAGCTTCAGCTGGTCCTCGGACTGGATGGCGTTGTCGACCTTGAAGTCGCAGTACAGCAGGTTGCGGCTGTGCAGGTGGCCGAGTGCCTCCAGGGCCTCGATCCCGTACGCGCAGGCCTGCTCGACCGGCAGCGGATCGCGGCGGCCGTCCGGGGTGCGCCGGTCGTTGGCGATCTCCTTGAGGGACTTGCCGCCTACGTACTCCATGACGATGTAGCCGTCCATGGAACCGGTGCGCTGGTCGAGGTGCTCGACGAAGTTGTAGATGCGGACGATGTTGGAGTGCTCGATCTCCGCGAGGAAGCGGCGCTCGGAGATCGCGGCGGCCATGGCGTCCTGGTCACCGGTGTCGAGGAGGCCCTTGAGGACGACCCAGCGGTCGGAGACGGCCCGGTCGACGGCGAGGTAGATCCAGCCGAGACCGCCGTGCGCGAGACAGCCCGCGACCTCGTACTGGCCGTGGACGATGTCCCCGCCGCGCAGCTTCGGCACGAAGGAGTACGGGTGCCCGCACTTGGTGCAGAAGCCCTCCGTGCGGCCCGGCCGCTCACCCCGCGAACGACCCACGGGCGCACCGCAGTCGGAGCGGGAGCAGAAACGCTTCCGCTCCGGAACCTCCGGGTTCTCCATGACCGCGGCCCGCGGGTCGGGACGCGGCACCTCGGGCACCGACACCAGGCCGGCACCCAGCCGGTTCCGGGCGGACT
The DNA here is from genome assembly GCF_055574655.1 of Streptomyces sp. NPDC029956. NCBI lineage: Bacteria > Bacillati > Actinomycetota > Actinomycetes > Kitasatosporales > Streptomycetaceae > Streptomyces > Streptomyces sp. NPDC029956. The sequence continues at coordinate 44,704 of NZ_JBVHZJ010000015.1, forward strand.
GGCCGGTCGACGTGCCGGAACTGCGCACCGAGACCGAGCGGGACGTGGAGGCCCCGGAGAGCGAGCGCGAGAGCCGCCCCGAGACCGAACGACGGGAGGTCGACGAGCGCGACGAGGCCCGCGAGGACGCCCGCGAACTGCTCCGCGAGGAGCTGGAGTCGGGCCCCCCGACACCGGAGCCGCCTCCGACGACGCTGCCCGTGCCCCTTCCCGGCACGGCCACCCCCGTGGGCGTCGAGCCGATGAGCCCGCCGGCCGCGACCACCGGGGCGAGGCCGCAGGTGTCGCAGTACAGCTCGCCGCCTCCCATGTCCTCGTACGAACCCTCGCACGAAGGACGCTGACAGCTCCCCACGCCCGTCTCCCCGCCGCTCACCACTGTTCCCCGCTCACCACTGTCGTCCTCCCGCGTCTCTCGGGCCGGACAGTACGTCCGCCGCCGCCTGCTGGTAGCGCAGGACGGCCTGTTCCGCGACCCGCAGGTCGCAGGGCGCGCTCCACAGCATCCGCCGGGCCGCGTCGTACCGCTCCACGAGCAGCGGGTCCTCCGCCGCGCCGAGCCGCGCCACCTTCGCCTTGTACGCGTCCAGCCTGCCCCGCAGCTCGGCCCGGACCGCGAGCGGGGCCGTGACCGCGGTCAGCGACTCCCGGGCCCGCAGCAGTTCGTCCTCCGCCTCCCGCTCCAGGGACTCCAGGAGCGGGGAGAGCCGGTGCCACTGGGCGTGCCTGCGGTACTCGGAGGCCGCCACGAGCTGTTCCTGGAGCACGATCGGCGGCCCGCTGACGGCCGGCACCTCGGAGGCGGCGATCTTCGCGAGGACCTCGCCGCGCGCGACCCGGGCCTCGGCGAGCGTCCGGTCCGCCCGCGACAGCACGTCCCGCAGCCGGAGCAGCCGGTCCTCGGAGTCCTGCCGGACCGCGAGCACCGCCTCGATCTCCCGCCGGATGTCCTCGAGGGCCAGGGCCGCCCGGTCGTACCGCTCGGTGTCGGGGCGGCCCCCGCCGGGCGCGGAACTCCCCTTCGCCGGGCGCCAGAAGGCCAGCGGGTCGGTGACGACCTGGGAGCGCAGCGCGGTCAGCTCGGCGGTGATGTCCTCCAGCTCGTCGCCGGCCGGGTGCTCCCCGGGCCGTACGCCGACCGAATGCGCGAGCGAGCGCGTCCGGCCCAGCTCGGCGGCGAGGAGGTCTATCCGGGCGGGCAGCGCCGACCAGACCGCGTCGGCGGTCACCACCACGTCCAGCGAGGACGCGTACAGCTCGTTCATCCGCCGGACGAGGCCCTCCAGGGTGAACCGCTCGGTGAGCAGCCCCTGTTCACCCGCCCCGCCCGCCACATGGACGCTCTCGCCGCGCAGCCGGTCGGTCAGCTCCACGAGCTCCTCACGGCCGGGCCAACGGCGCCGGGCCCGCACCTCGCGGGCGTCCCGCAGGGCACCGGTGTACACGTCGAAGCAGCTCCAGAGCAGGGTGATGGTCCGCTCGGTCGCCGCCCAGCGGTCCCGGGTCGTACCGGTCAGCTCCGCCCCTTCGAGCAGCCTGCGGCCCGCGTGGTCCTGGAGCGCGAAGAGCGAGTCCTCGACCGCCTTGTGCTCGGCTCCGAGGCGCGCCAGCGCACGGTCCACCTCGTCCCGGTCCATCACCGGCCCAGGGGGTCCCGTGACGCCCATCGATCACCTCTTCCTCTCCGTGTACAGGGCTGCTTGTACGGGGTGCCGGGCGCTACTTGTACAAGGGAGCGGGCGGCCCGGTTATCCCGGGCAGGTCCTTCTCCAGCCAGTTCCTGTACGCCTGCTGCCAGGGGCCCTGGCGGTAGCCCACGAGGACCTGGTTGACCCGGCGGACCAGGTCGTCGTTGCCGAGCTTGGCGGCCACGCCGTAGAACTCGGTGGTGAACGGGGTGCCCTTGAGCTCGACCGCCGGGTCCTGGGCGGCCTGCCCGGCCGCCAGGGCGTTGTCCGTGACGACGGCGTCGACTTCGCCCATCTGGAGCCTGGCCAGACAGTCCAGCTGGTTGGGGACGGTCAGCAGGTCCCTGTCGTCCTTGGTGCCGTCGGCCTCGTCCTTGAAGAGCGCGCCGAAGGACTTCTCCTCCAGGGCCTCGTAGGCCGTGGAGCCCTCGGCGGTGCAGACCCGCTTGCCCTTCAGCGAGGTGTCGTAGCCGGTGATGTCCGTGGCCAGTTTGGGCGCGAGGACCTGCTGGCCGGCCTGGAAGTAGGCGGTGGAGAAGGCGACCTGCTGGATCCGCTTGCAGTTGATCGTCATGGTGCGCACGACGAGGTCGACCTTGCCGCTGTCGAGCGCGGCGATCCGCTGGTTCGTGGGGATCGCCCGGAAGATGACGGCGTCCGCACTGCCCAGGATGTCCTTGGCGATGGCCCGCGCCAGATCGATGTCGAAGCCTTCGAGCGCGCGCGTCTCCGGATTGCGGTAGCCCCAGCGGTAGCTGGACTGATCGACGCCGACGACGAGCTTCCCGCGCTTCCTGATCTCCTCGATCGACGGGCCGTCCGCCGTGGACGGCGTCAGGGACGCCCAGGGCTTGTCGCAGGTGTCCGCCTTGACCTGGACCCCGGTGCCGATGCCGGGCCCCGGCCCCGCGACGCCGGGCACGGCCGCCGCGTCGCCGCCCTCGTGGGCCAGCGGGAGCAGGGTGAGCGAGGCCGTGAGCCCGCAGGCCACGGCCATCGCGCCCACCCCGCCCCAGCCCCGGAAGCGCTGCGCCGTCCGCCGCACCAGCGGGTACGTGCCGTTCGGCATCCCGCCCCCTCTCACCGGTACTCCGACAGTCTGCGGTTGATGCCGAGCACGGCGCCCGCCGCGCCCAGGATCCCGAGGGCCAACGCGCCGAGCGGCAGCGCCGCCAGCGCGTCCCTGGCGTTCCCTGCGGAGCGGGTGAACTCGGTCTGCTCGTGCGCCAGAGCACGGTCCAGGGCGGCGTCGACCTGGTCGAAGGACTGCCCCGTCGACCGAGCCGACTCCTTGGGGCCGACGATGCGGCCGAGGGCGCCCTCGAAGTCGCCCGCCTCGTCCTCGGCGCGGGCGTCCTTGTGACGCTGCTTCCACTCGGCGGTACGCGCGGCGGCCTCGTCGACGGGGACACGGCCGGTGTCGTCGTCGGCCAGCTCCCGCGCCGCGGCGAGCGCGTCCGTCAGGGTGTCCATGCTCGACGTGTACTCGGCCTCGTACTTGTCGTTCTTGCCGTCCTCGGTGAGGACGGCGCCCCGGGCGACCAGGGTCAGGAGCTCGTTGGCGCGGGCCGTGAGCGAGCCGATCCGGGCCGTGTTGAGGTCCTGGAGGGACTCCTGCCCGTGCGCCCGCGCGTCGTCGAGGCCGCTGCGGGCGACGGTGTGTGCGGCGAGCAGCCAGAGGAGCACGGTCAGCGTGGCGGCGGTGGCGGCGAGCAGCCCGTGGTTGAAGACCCGGTTCGTCCGCGCGTAGGTGCGGCGCTGGGCCCAGACCAGGGCGGTGAGGGTGAGGAGTCCGAGGCCGAGGGCGAGGAACGGCCAGGTGCGGGCCGACTCGTCGTCCTCGTGGAGCCGTACCGTCTCGGCCTCGTACAGCCGCTCCGCGGCGGGCAGCAGCATGCTGGTCATCTGCTGGTTGGCGTACCGCAGATAGGCGCCGCCCAGCGGAAGGCCCTGCCGGTTGGCGGCGCGGGCGCGCTCGATCAGGCCCGTGTAGCGCGGGAGCTGTTCGTTGAGGGTGGCGATCTCGCGGGCCGATTCCCCCGAACCGTCCGTGCTCGCGGCGGCCTTGACGAGCAGTCGGGCGGCCGTGGCGATGTCCCGGTCGTACCGCGCGCGGGACTCCGCGGGCTCCAGGGTGCCCGCGAGGAAGCCACTGGCTGCGGTGGTGTCCGCGTCGGCGAGGGAGCGGTAGATCGCCGCGGCGTCGGCGGACAGCGGCTGGCTGCGGCTGACGACGTCGTCGGCGGCGGTCGTCCGGTCGTCGACCTGGAAGGCGGTGACGGCCCCGAACGCGACGACGAGCAGCGCGAGAACGGCCCCGAGGATCTGGAGCCGGCCCGGCTCGGTCGTCGTGGCGACCCGCAGCCGCTCCCGTCCCACGGCCCAGGCGCTCCGCCCCGCGGGCGGGGCGGAGCCCGGCGCGGGCGACGACTGCGCGGGCACGCCGGCCGGGCGCGCGGGCGCCTGCGCCGTGCTCCGCGCCGCCGGGGCGGCGGGTGCGTTCGGCGGGTGTGTCATGTGACCTCCCCCTGGGTCGCCGACTTCGGCCGGTTCCGGCCTGCAGTATGGCCGCAGGGGGCCGTCCGCACACCGGGATTGACTGGATCTTGTTCTTATCGTGCCGCATGCCCCCGGCACATCCGCGGGCGAACCCCCTCACTTCGCGGACGCCCCCCAGCACTTCGCGGACGAATCCCCTCACTCTGAACACGTCACGCGGCCGTGATCGGTTCCGTATCGGACATCGCTCGAACAGGTGAACATGCCTGCGGGGCGTCTCCTCCGGCAGAGAAGACGCCCCGCGACCACACCCCCACAGGACACTCAGGCCTCGTAGTGCTCCCGCAGCCGGGCCGCCGCCCGCGGGCCCGCCGCCACCTCGTCCAGCGCGAGCAGCCCCGCGCCGAGGACCGGCGGCGCCGTCACGAAGCCGATGACGGCCTTCGGCGCCCGCTCGGCGAGGAGTTCACGGATCCTCTCCTCCAACTGCGGATGCCGCGCGGCGAGCACGCTGCCGCCCAGCATCACCGGCGCCTCCTCCTCCAGGAGCCCGAGCCGTCCGAGCGCGACCGCCGACAGCGCGACGACCTCCTCGGCGAGCCGGTGCACCAGCGACAGCGCGACCGGGTCGCCGTCCGCGCTCACCCGGAACAGGACCGGCGTCAGCTCGTGCCGCCGCTCGAAGGGCACAAGACCCAGATGCAGCGCCTCGATCAGCGCGTACATCGTCTCCAGACCGAAGTGCGCCGGCAGTGCCCGCGCCAGCTCGGAAGGCTCGCCGCGCCCGTCCTCGGCGCGCGCCCCGAACCAGAGCGCCTCCTCGGCCATGCCGCTGCCGCCGCCCCAGTCCCCGGAGATCTTGCCGATCGCGGGGAAACGCGCGGTCCGGCCGTCCGGGGTCATCCCGACACAGTTGATGCCCGCCCCGCACACCACGGCGACACCGCGCGGCTCGTCGAGCCCGGCCCGCAGGATGGCGAAGGTGTCGTTGTGCACCCGCACCGACCGGCTCCAGCCCCTGCGGAGGAGTTCGGCCTGGAGGGCGGTCTCCTCGACGGGCAGGTCGGCGTTGGCGAGACAGGCCGCGACATGGGCGAACGCCGGGGAGGGACCGGCGCCGCCGGCCTCCGCCCAGGCCCGCCCGACGATCTCCGCCAGGGAGTCGACGGCCGTCTCCACCCCCACCACCGGCGGCTGGAACCCGCCGCCGCGCGCCGCGCCGAGGACGGTGCCGTCCGGGGCGAGGACCGCGACGTCGGTCTTGCTGTTCCCCGCGTCGATCGCGAGGAGCACGCCGTTCAGGTTCACGCCCACGCGAGGTGCTCCCGGTTGTGCGCGATCAGCCGGTCGGTGAGCCCGTCGGCGTACGCGTACTGACCCACCAGCGGGTGCGCGAGCAGCGCCTTGAACACCCGGTCCCGGCCGCCGCGCAGCGCCGCTTCGAGCGCCAGGTCCTCGTAGGCCGTGACGTTCGCGACGAGGCCGGCGTACAGCGGGTCCAGCGGGGCGACCGGCAGCGGCGCGGCACCGTGGGCGCCGACCGCGGCCTGCGTCTCGATGACGGCGTCGTCCGGCAGGAACGGCAGCGTGCCGTTGTTGTACGTGTTGACCACCTGGTACGGCGAACCCCCGCCGCCGAGCAGGGAGGCCGCCAGGTCCACGGCCGCCTCCGAGTAGAAGGCGCCTCCGCGCTTGGCGAGCAGGGCCGGCTTCTCGTCGACCGCCGGGTCCCCGTACATCTCCAGGAGTTCCTTCTCCATCGCGGCGACCTCGGCGGCCCGCGAGGGCTTGGTGCCGAGCTCCCGGACGACCTCGTCGTGCGCGTAGAAGTAGCGCAGGTAGTACGAGGGGACGACGCCGAGCCGGTCCAGGACCGGGCGCGGCAGCCGCAGGTCGTCCGCGATCGTGTCACCGTGCTCGGCGAGCAGCCGGGGCAGCACGTTCTCGCCCTCGGGGCCCCCGAGGCGCACGGCACGTTCCCAGGTCAGGTGGTTGAGTCCGACGTGGTCCAGGTGGACCTCGGACGGGGCGACGCCGAGGAGTCCGGCGAACTTCCGCTGGAAGCCGATGGCCACGTTGCACAGGCCGACGGCCTTGTGGCCGGCCTGGAGCAGCGCGCGCGTGACGATGCCGACCGGGTTGGTGAAGTCGATGATCCAGGCGTCCGGGTTGGTGCGCCGGACCCGCTCCGCGATGTCCAGGACGACCGGGACCGTGCGCAGCGCCTTGGCGAGACCGCCGGCGCCGGTGGTCTCCTGGCCGACGCAGCCGCACTCCAGCGGCCAGGTCTCGTCCTGCTCGCGGGCGGCCTGTCCGCCGATCCGCAGCTGGAGCAGGACGGCGTCGGCGCCCTCGACCCCGGCGTCGAGGTCGGTGGTGGTGGTGATCTTCCCCGTGTGGTCCTGCTTGGCGAAGATCCGCCGGGCGAGGCCGCCGACCAGGTCGAGCCGGTCCGCGGCCGGGTCGACGAGGACGAGTTCGGTGATGGGCAGGGTGTCGCGCAGCCGCGCGAATCCGTCGATCAGTTCGGGGGTGTAGGTGGAACCGCCCCCCACGACAGTGAGCTTCATGGTGTGAGTCAGCCCTTCACTCCGGTCAGTGTGACTCCCTCGACGAACGCCTTCTGGGCGAAGAAGAAGACGAGGATCACAGGGGCCATGACCAGGACGGTCGCGGCCATGGTCAGATTCCAGTCGGTGTGGTGCGCGCCCTTGAAGGACTCCAGGCCGTAACTGAGCGTCCAGGCGCCCGGGTTCTCCGAGGCGTAGATCTGCGGCCCGAAGTAGTCGTTCCAGCAGTAGAAGAACTGGAACAGGGCGACGGCGGCTATGCCCGGCTTCGCCATCGGGAGGACGACCCGGATCAGGGTGCGGAACTCGCCGCACCCGTCGATCTTCGCGGCCTCGATGTACTCGTTCGGGATGGTCAGCAGGAACTGGCGCAGCAGGAAGATGGCGAAGGCGTCGCCGAAGGCCATCGGGACGATGAGCGGCCACAGGGAGCCGGAGAGGTCCATCTGCTGGGCCCAGAACAGGTACATGGGGATGATCACGACCTGCGGCGGCAGCATCATCATCGAGATGACCAGCAGCAGCGACAGGTGCCGGCCGCGGAAGCGGAACTTGGCGAGCGCGTACGCCACGGGTATCGAGGACACCACCACGAGGGCGGTGCCGAGCCCCGCGTACAGCAGCGAGTTCTTCCACCAGGTGAGGAAGCCGGGCGTCTCGAGGACCCGGACGTAGTTGTCCCAGTGCCAGGAGTTCGGCGTCATGTCCCGGGTGAGCGCCTGCTGGTCGCTCATCAGGGAGGTCAGGAAGACGAAGACGAACGGGAGCACGAAGAACAGGGCCGCGGCGATGCCGAGCGAGTGCACGGCGATCCAGTGCAGCAGCGACCTGCGGCGGGCCCGCTTCTCGGCGGGGCTCGCCACGGGACGGTCGGGAGCGGGGGCGGGAGCGGTTGCGGTCGTCATGTGTCAGTCACCCGAGCCGATCAGGCCGCCGCGCCGGCGCATCAGGAGCGCGGTGAAGGCCATGGAGAAGGCGAAGAGCACCAGTGCCACGACGCAGGCGGCGCCGTAGTTGAACTGGCTGAAGCCGAGGTTGTAGACCAGCTGCGGGAGGGTCAGCGTGGAGTCGTCCGGGTAGCCGGGGACGAAGACCTCGCCGGAGCCGCCCATCTTCCCCGAGGCGACCTTCGCGGCCACGATCGGCTGCGTGTAGTACTGCATCGCGCCGATGACCCCGGTGACGACCGCGAAGAGCACGATCGGCGAGATGTTCGGCAGGGTGATGAAGCGGAACCGCTGCCAGGAGGACGCGCCGTCGAGTTCGGCGGCCTCGTACTGCTCCTTCGGTACGTCGAGCAGGGCGGCCATGAAGATGACCATCAGGTCGCCGACGCCCCACACGGCGAGGACGGTCAGCGCGGGCTTGGACCAGTCGGCGTCGTTGAACCAGGAGGGGGCGGGGACGCCGACCGCCTCCAGGAACGAGTTGACCGGGCCGGTGCCGGGGTTGAGCAGGAAGACGAAGGCCAGTGTGGCGGCCACCGGCGGCGCCAGGTAGGGCAGGTAGAAGAGGGTGCGGTAGACACCGGCCCCGTTCTTGATCTTGGTGATCAGCATGCCGACGCCGAGGCCGAAGAGCACCCGGCAGGCGACCATGACGACGCTGAGCCAGAGGGTGTTCCGCAGGGCCGGCCAGAACTGCGGGAACTCGGTGAAGACGTACGTCCAGTTCCCCACGCCCCGCCATTCCGGCGGGTTGAGGCCGTCGTACTTCATGAAGGAGAAGTACAGCGTGGAGAGGAGCGGATAGGCGAAGAAGAAGCCGAATCCGATCAGCCAGGGCGACATGAACGCCAGGGTGAGGAGGGCGTTGCGCCGGCGCCTCGACCGCAGCGTGTTCCGTCCCCCGGGGGAGGCGGCGGCCGGGGCGGCCGCCTCCTTCGCGGGCAGGGTGTCCGTGCTCATGAGTGGGTTCCGGCCGTCACTTCGCCGCTGCGATGTCGCGGTCGATCTGGGCCGCGGTGTCGGCGAGACCCTTCTTCAGGTCCGGGACCTGGCCCTTCTCGTACTGCTGGGCGAACTTCTGAAGGGTGTCCTGGTAGGCGGAGCCGTTGACCGCGCCGTCCGACGTGGTGGACTGGGGGTGCCGGGCGATGTCCAGGAAGGTCTTGAAGCGCGGGTCGAACTTCAGGTTCGGGGACTTCAGCGCCTCCAGCGTGGAGGGCACGTTGCCGATGTCGTTGGCGAAGCCGACCACGGCGTCCGTGTCCGTGGTCATGAACTTGACCAGCTCCCAGGCCGCGTTCTGCTTCTTGCTCTGCGGGGCGATGCCCATGATCGTGCCGGAGAGGTAGCCCTTGCCGTACTCGGCGACCTCGTCGTCGGCGACCGGCATCGGCGCGACGCCGACCTCGAAGCCGACCTTGGCGTTCTTGACGAAGTTCAGCCGCCACTCGCCGTCCAGCTGCATGGCGACCTGGCCGGTCTGGAAGGGGTGCTTGGAGCCCCACTCGTCGCCGAAGGTGGTGCGGTACTTGTCGAGCTTCCGGAACCCGCCCAGGGCGTCGACCAGGGACTTCTGGTACGTCATCATCTCGGCGAACGCCGGGTCCTTGGCGACGTTCGACCTGCCGTCCGCGTCGAAGTACCCGTTGTGCTTCCACTGCGACATGTAGTGGGAGACGACGGTCTCGTAGCCGAGGTAGTTCGGCATGAAGCCGAGCTGCTCGTAGGAGTCGCCCTCGGTCTTGGTGAGCGCCTTGGCCACCTTGGTCAACTCGGACCAGGTCTTCGGCGGGGCGTTCGGGTCGAGGCCGGCCGCCTTGAAGGCGTCCTTGTTGTAGAAGAGGCCGTAGGCGTCGGAGAGCAGCGGCAGGGAGCAGCGCTTGCCCTCGAACTGCGTGTACGACTGGAGGACCTTCGGGAAGATCTTGTCCAGGTCCAGCTTGTCCTTCTCTATGAAGGGCTTGAGGTCGGCGAGCGCGCCCGAGGCGCAGAACTTGCCGACGTTGGCCGTCGTGAAGGAGGAGACGACGTCCGGGCCCTTCGAACCGCCCGCGCGCAGCGCCTGGCCCAGCTTGTCGTCGTTGATGCCGCCGACGATCTTCACCTTGATGTTCGGGTGGGCCTTCTCGAAGCGGGCGACGTTGTCCTCGATCGCCTTGACCTCGGCGGGCGCCGCCCAGCCGTGCCAGAAGGTGATGGTGGTCTCGGCCTTGGGGTCGTCGGAGGCCGCGTTGTTCGCGGAGCCCGTACAGGCGGAGGCGAAGAGGGTGATCGAGGCGGTGGCGGCGAGCGCTGCGGCTGCTCTGCGCGGACGTACGGGCATGACGGTGTCTCCCTGTGGCGAAGGGCTTACGGAGGAAGGGGAACGCGTGGGGCGGTGAGACGGTCGGTGGGTCAGCGCGAGGTGTCGAAGACCTCGTCGCGCGTGGTCGCGAGGGCGCTTTCGAGGGCGCCGCGCAGCACGGGGCGGCGCGGGACGGCGGCGAGGACGAGCCGTGGCCGGGAGGCGGCGAGGTCGGCGAGTTCGGACTGCACGCGCGCGCGGAGGGGTTCGCCGCCGGCGACGAGGACGTCACCGGAGAGCACGATGAGTTCGGGGTCGAGGACGGCGACGAGCGAGGCGAGTCCGATGGCGACGCGCTCGGCGTAGCGGTCGAGCAGCTCCGCGTACCGGGGGTCGTCGCCGTGTGCCGTGACGGCGTGCGCGAGCAGCCCGCTCGCGACCGTCACGTACGGCTGCTCGGGGGTGTCGATCCCGACGGCGCGGGCGATCCGGGGCACGGCCTGGACGCCGGCGAGCTCCTGGAAGCCGCCGGAGTTGGCCTTGGTGACCTGCCGTACGAGCGGGGTGCCGGGCACGGGCAGGAATCCGACCTCACCGGCGCCGCCGGTGAAGCCGCGGTGCAGCCGCCCGCCGAGGACGAGGGCGGCGCCGAGGCCCTCCTCGTTCCACAGCAGGGCGAAGTCCGCGTGACCGCGGGCCGCGCCGACGCGCTGCTCGGCGACGGCGACGAGGTTGACGTCGTTCTCGTACTCGAACGGCATCGGCAGGACGGCGGCCAGCTCCTCCAGGAGGGTGGGGGAGTGCCAGCCTGGCAGGTGGGAGGCGTACCGCAGGCGTCCGGTGGCCGGGTCGAAGGCGCCGGGGGTGCCGATGACCAGACGGCGGACGTCCTCGCGGGTGATCCCGGCGGCCTTGACCGCCCCGTCGAGGGCGTCGGTGACCTGGCGGACGACGCCGGAGGCGGCGCGGCCGGGGGTGCGGAGCTCGTACTCGCCGACGATCTCGCCCGTGACGTCGGCGACGGCGGCGTGGATGCGGAACGGGTTGACGTCGAGTCCGGCGGCGTACGCGGCCCGCGCGTTCACCGCGTAGAGCTGGGCGTTCGGTCCGGGGCGGCCCGCGGTGGTGCCGGTGGCGACGACGAGACCGGCCGCTTCGAGGCGGGCGAGCAGCTGGGAGGCGGTCGGCTTGGACAGGCCGGTGAGCTTGCCGATCCGGGTCCGCGAGAGGGGGCCGTGCTCCAGGAGCAGGTCCAGGGCGGCGCGGTCGTTCATGGCGCGCAGGACGCGCGGCGTGCCGGGGGTTCCCGGGGTCGTACCGGCCATGAGGTCGCACCTGCCCTTCCGTTGCTGGTCGGGCCATTCTGCTGCCTCGCGGCGGCCCGTCTCCCCGACTTTACTGTTAGGAAAGTTTCCTATTCGGTGGGAGAAAAATAAGGCGCCGTCACGGGGGCGTCAATACCCGGGCACGCGAGACGCCCCCGAAGGCAACCAAGGCGTTACCTGCGGGGGCGTCCTGTCCGTGCGCGTCGCTCCGTGTACCTACTTGTGTCGTTCCGTAGTACCTACTTGTTGAGGTCCGCCCTGGGCAGCGGAGTCGCCGCCGCCGACTGCGGCGAGGTCGCCGAGGCGAAGGCCGACGGCGCCGCCATGCCCGCGGTCGGATCCGCGGCCGACTCCTCGGCCTGAGCCGGAAGCCCGCCCACGATCCGGATGCCGGCCCGGTCCAGACCCTGCTTGATCCGCCAGCGCAGCTCGCGCTCCACGCCCAGCGCCTTGCCCGGCATCGTCTTCGCCGAGACCCGGACGGTCATCGAGTCGAGGAGCACCTCGTTCAGGCCGAGCACCTCCACCGGACCCCAAAGGCGCTCGTTCCACGGCTCTTCCTTCGCCATGGACTCCGCCGCCTCGACGATCACGGACCGCACCCGCTCCAGGTCCTCCGTCGGCCGGACGGTCACGTCCACGCCCGCCGTCGCCCAGCCCTGGCTGAGATTCCCTATCCGCTTGATCTCACCGTTGCGCACGTACCAGATCTCGCCGTCCACGCCGCGCAGCTTGGTCACCCGCAGGCCGACCTCCACGACCTCGCCGGAGGCCACGCCCGCGTCGACCGAGTCACCCACGCCGTACTGGTCCTCCAGGATCATGAAGACACCCGACAGGAAGTCCGTCACCAGGTTCCGCGCACCGAAACCGATCGCCACACCGGCCACACCGGCCGAGGCGAGCAGCGGCGCCAGGTCGATCTTGAAGGCTCCCAGGATCATCAGCCCGGCCGTGCCCAGGATCAGGAACGACGCCACCGAGCGCAGGACCGAACCGATCGCCTCCGAGCGCTGCCGCCGACGCTCGGTGTTGACGAGGAGACCACCCAGGGCCGTCCCCTCCACCGCCTGCGCCGAGCGGTTCATCCGCTCGATCAGCTTCGTCAGCGCCCGCCGGACGGCCATCCGCAGAAGCAGCGCGACGATCAGGATCAACAGGATGCGCAGGCCCGTGTTCAGCCAGGTGGACCAGTTCTCCTCCACCCAGCTCGCCGCGTTCGTGGCCTTCTCCGCCGCCTCGTCCAGGGTCACCGGAATCGGCTCGGGTTCGGTGGCAGCCGCCAGGGCGGACCAAGACACGGGACAACCTCCAGGCATCGCGTACGCAGACCATCCACAGTAACGGGGCGTCGGACATGGTCCCGTAGCGCTGTTCGAGGGAGAGACGGACCTCACCCGGGCAAAGAGAAGGGAGACATGCCGATGTGGTCGAGAACACGCCGGGCCCGTCACCCCGATCCCGGTACGTGGTGGCGTTCCGACCAGGCATGAGGAGAGACTGAGAGCAGTTCGTCCCGGCGCGAGCCACGCGCCGCCGGCGTCATAGGAGGCATCCGTGCCGCATGTCCTGGTCCTCAACGCGTCGTACGAGCCGCTCGGCGTCGTACCGCTCCGCCGCGCACTCGTCCTCGTCCTGGAGAACAAGGCTCTCTGCCTCGAGGAATCCGGCGCCTTCCTGCACAGCGAGACCCAAGTCGTCCCCGCGCCCAGCGTGGTGCGACTGAAGCGCTTCGTGCGGGTCCCCTACCGGGGGCCCGTTCCCTTGACCCGCAGAGCCCTCTTCGCGCGTGACGGCGGGCGCTGCATGTACTGCGGGGGCGTCGCGACCAGCGTCGACCACGTCATCCCCCGCAGCCGCGGGGGCACGCACGCCTGGGAGAACGTGGTGGCGGCCTGCCGCCGCTGCAACCACGTCAAGGCCGACCGGCACCTGCGCGAGATCGGCTGGCGGTTGCGCCACCAACCGGCCCCGCCGACCGGCCTGGCCTGGCGGATCATCGGGACCGGACACCGGGACCCCCGCTGGCTGCCGTACCTCCAGCCGTACGGCGCCGAGGACGTGATGGCCCGGATCGACTCCGTCGCCGACGCCCCCGTGAGGGCGCTGACGACGGGTTGAGCCGGGCCTTTCGCGTACGTACGCGGAACCACGCGCGTCCGTACGCGGGGACGGGTTCGACACGGGAGCGGTGCGCCCCTCAGGGGGCGGGCCGCTCCTCCGACGTGCCCTCCGGCCTGCTGTCCGATGCGCCCTCCGGCGCGCCCTCCGACGCGTCGTCCGGCGCCGTGACCCCGGCCCCCGCCGCCGGCTCCGCCGGCTTCCGGGCGGGCCGACCTGCCCGGTCCGGCTGCTCCTGCCCGGCCACCGCATAGGTCTCCACCGACCAGAGCGAATAGCCGTACTGCGTCGCCCGCGCGTCGCCCTGCACCCGCAGGAAGCGCGTGTCCGCCGCGTCCATCCGCACCGACTCCCGGCCGCCCCGGCCCTCCGCGACCGTCGCCGCCGTACGCCACACGCGCCCGTCGACCGAGACCTGCACCCGGTAGCGGGAGGCGTACGCGTCCTGCCAGTGCAGCACCACCTGCCCTATCCGGGCCGGCTCCGGCAGCTCCAGCTGCCACCAGGCGCCGTCCTCCGCCGGCGAGGACCAGCGGGTGGCCGGATCGCCGTCCACCGCCAGGGCGGCCGGGAAGTCCGGCGTCTCGTCGCCCGAGGAGGAGGCCGTCGCCGCCCGCGCCAGATCGGGGCCCGCCGTACGGGGGAAGGCCCGCACCGTCAGCACCCGCTCCTCGCCCGCGAACGACACCGGCACCCGGTACGTGCCCGCGTGCGCGTCCGCCGCCACCGACACCTCCAGGGGCACGGTCGACCGGGCGCCGCGCCCGACCACCGCCTGCTCCGGCAGCGTGACCGTGATCCCCTTCGGGGCCTTCGCCGTCAGCGGCCCCCGCACCTCGCCCGCACGCAGGCCCGACAGCTCCACGTCGACCCGCTGGGCCGGGCCGCCGATCTCCGCGTCCGTCTCCGTCCGCGCCAGGTCGAGCGCCGCGCGCGGCCCGTCCGCGAACCACGGCACCAGCGAGCGCACCGCGGGCGCCGGACCGTCGCCGCTCCACACCACCCGCAGCGCCTCCGCCCGCAGCCCCCTGAGCTCGGCCTGCGTCCAGCCGGACGCCGCCAGCGGGCCGAGCGTCCGCCAGCCCTCGCCCTCGACGTACGCCTCCACGCGCGCGTCGCGCGGCTCCCCGGCACCCGGATCCGTCATCACCGTCAGGGCCTCCACGGGCCGCGCCCGGTCGAGCCGCACGGTGTACGAGTCGGTGGCGCGATCGGCACGGGCCGTCGGCGTCCGGTCGGCGCCGGTCCAGGCCCTGGCCCGGTCCACCGCGCGCGTGAGGAAGGGATCGAGGACCCCCGCGCCGACCGTCACCCGGCCCGCCGCGACGTCCTTCCGCAGCGACTCCAGGCTCAACTGCGCCCGCCACGCCGCCGCCCCGTCACCGGACTCCTGGGCGACCAGCATGTCGACCGCCGTCTCGCCCGCCCGGCCGTACCGGGAGAGCTGCGCGAGCCAGGGGCCGGTCTCGTCGTCGAGGGTGCCGCCGGCGGCGGCCGAGAGCCGCTCGGGGGCCTCGCGCATCACGGTGAACGCGGCCCGCAGTTCCCGCGCCGCCTTCTCCCGACCGGGGGCCGCGCCGGTCCCCGCGCTCGTGCGCGAGGCCCAGAAGGCCGCCATGAGGGGCTTCAGGTACGCCGATTCGGCCGCCGGGTCGAGCACCGAAGAGGCGCCGTTCCCCGCGAGCGCCCGCAGCGCCTCGCGGGCGGCCGGCTCCGGGCCCGCGAGGTCGTCGACGGCCGCCCGCCAGGACTCCTCCGCCCGGTAGCCGCGCGGGTTCCAGGCGTAGTCGGCGGTGGTGAAGAGCGGGACGCGGGAGGCCGCGGGCTGCTCCATCGCAAGCGCCAGGAACGCCGCGGAACCGGCGGCCACGGCCGGCTCACGGCCCGTCGCGGGGCCGAGGAACAGCCGGTCCTGCGCGTAGTCGTTGACCGGGTAGTTGTCCATGGTGACCAGCGGATGGCCCAGGGCGGCCCGCGTCCGCGCCAGCTCCCCGCCGGTGATCGAGCGCGGCACGACACCGACGCCGGTCCACGCCACCCGCACGTCCGAGTCGAGCGCCTCGCCGAGTCGGGTGCGGTAGTCGGTCGCCCCGTCCTGGTAGTACTCCGTCGGCATCACCGTCAGCGGCTCGGCGTCCGGATACCGTTCGGCGAGGTGCCGGGCGACCGCGTTCGCCACGCGCGCATGGGCGGCGGCCGCGGCCTCCGGGCCCCGCCCGAAGGTGTCGGCGTCCCGGTCGCAGTGCCACTCGTCGTACGAGGCGTCCTGGAACTGGAGCTGGAACGAGCGCACCCCGAGCGCCCACATCGCGTCGAGCTTCCGCGTCAGCGCCGCCATGTCACCGCGCGAGGTCAGGCACATGGACTGGGCGGGCGCCACGGCCCAGCCGAGCGTCACGTGGTTGGCCCGGGCCCGCTCCGCGAGCGCCCGGAACTCGGCCTGCTGCGCGGCCGGGTAGGGCTCGCGCCACTGCACGCCCCGGTACGGGTCGTCCCCGGGCGCGTACAGATAGCGGTTCTGCTTTGTCCGGCCCAGGAAGTCGATCTGGGCGAGCCGCTGTTCGGCCGTCCAGGGAGTCCCGTAGAAGCCCTCGGTGATCCCGCGCTCGGCCGTGCCCGGCCAGTCGCGCACGCGGACCCCCGGGATCTCCCGGCCGCCGCCGAGGAGCTGACGCAGCGTCTGCACGGCGTGGAACAGACCGTCGCCGCCCACCCCGTCCAGGACGACCGTGTCCCGGCCCCCGAGGCGGCCCGTGGCGAGCCGGTAGCCGCCGCGCGGCAGGTCGAGCCGGTCGGGCACCCGCAGGGCGCTCAGCGCGTCCTCGGCGGCCTCGCCGGAGGGGCCCGCGACCCGGAGGACCGGCCCCCGGCCCGGGAGCCCGGTGTGGACGGTCCGCACCCCGGCGGCCCGCAGCAGCTCGCGCAGGGCGGCGAGGGCGTGCGGATCGGCGTCGGCGTCCGCGAGCAGCGTCACCTCGTCCCCGAGGGGTACGGCGTGACCGGCGGCGGTCAGCGACTGCGGGCGCGGCCAGACGGCGGGCACGCGCGCGGAGGCGGCGTCGGCGGAGGGCGTCGTGGTCGAGGAAGCCGTCGGGCCGACCGGGTCCGCCGGGGCGCTCGGCGCCGTCGGAACGTTCGGTGCCGTCGGGGCGAACGGTGCGGCCTTCGGGCGCTCGTTCGGAGCCGCCCCCGGGACCGCCTGCGCCGAGCCCGGCACCGCCCCGCCGAGGAGGCCGCCGATGACGGCGGCGGCGACGGCCGTCGCGGTGCGCCTGCTGCGCCCGAGGTGCCCGAGGTGCACGAGGGTCTCCCTTCGGCCGGAGCCGCCGGCCGCTCGCCGGTTCGGTAACGAGTGGGTCACGAGCCCACCACCCGTCGCACTGAGGTGTCAATGCGCATGGCCGATGTGTCGGCTTTGCCCGGCGAGCCGTCGGCGAGGTGACGTCACTTCGCCACTTTCCGCCGGTAAAACGAGGTGCGGTGGGTAGGGCTCAGTCGTTACCCAAGTTCCACCAGTCGAGACGAATCGGGAGACCCCCGTGACCACGACCGCCCCGCACCTCGGACGGATACGGATTCCGCAGCAGCCGGCCAGGACGGACGAACCGCTGACCAGCGAACCGCCGCTCCCCGACGCCGCGCCCCTCACCAGCGAGCCGCCCCTGACCGTCGCGGCCCCCCTCACCAGCGAGCCCACCGCCCCAGGAAGTGCGGGCACGGAGTCCCCCGGAGTGTGAAGTGACCCTGGCCCGTCTCGCCGCCCGTCACGGCGTCGCCACCGCCTACAGCCCCTCCGCGGGCGTCACCGTGCCCGTGCCGGACGCCACCGTGGTGGCCGTCCTCGGCGCCCTCGGCGTGGACGCGGCGACGCCGGAAGCGGTCGCCGCCGCCCTCGACGCGGCCGAACGGTCCGACCGCGAGCGCCTGTTGCCCCCGACCCTGGTCCGGTGGCGCGGCGCGGAGCCCGCCCGCCCGCCCGCGGACCTGCCGCCCGGCACCCGGCTCCGGGTCACCACCGAGGACGGCGACGCCTTCACCGGCCGGGACTGGGAGCACCTTCCCCTCGGCGTCCACACGGTCGAGGCGCAGGCCCCAGACGGGCGCGCCGCCACCGCCACCCTGATCGTCGCCCCCGCGCGCGTGCCCGCCCCCGAGCGGCGCGCCTACGGGTTGCTCGTCCAGCTCTACTCGCTGCTCTCCAGCCGCTCCTGGGGCATGGGCGACCTCGGCGACCTGCGCGAACTCGCCACCTGGGCCGGCCGCACGCACGGCGCCGGATTCGTCCAGGTCAACCCGCTCCACGCGGGCGTGCCCGGGGCGCCGAGCGACCCCTCCCCGTACCGCCCGTCCTCGCGCCGCTTCCCCGACCCGGTCCATCTGCGGATCGAGGAGATCCCCGAGTACGCCCTGGTCGGCCCCGAGCGCCGCGAGGAACTCGACCTGATCCTCGCCGACGCCGCCGACCTGCGTGAACGGGTCCTCGGCAAGGGCGCGGTGATCGACCGGGACGCCGTGTGGGAGGTCAAGCGGCGCGCCCTCGAACTCGTCGTCGGCGGCGTGGAACCCGGCCCCGGAAGACGCGCCGACTTCCATGACTTCCTCGCCGCGCGCGGCCGCGCCCTGGAGGACCACGCCACCTACCAGGCACTCGCCGAGCGCCACGGCCACCACTGGCGGACCTGGCCCGAAGAGCTGCGCTCCCCGCGCGCGGCGGAGGCCGTCGTCCGCGACGACCCCGCCCTCGCCGCCCGCGTCGACTTCCACTGCCGGCTCGCCTGGCTGACGGACCGGCAGCTCGGCGACGCCGCCGCGGCCGCCCGCGCCGCCGGGATGGAGGTGGGGATCGTCCACGACCTGGCGGTCGGCGTCCACCCGGAGGGCTCCGACGCCTGGGCCCAGCAGGACGCCTTCGCGGCCGGCATGTCGGTCGGCGCCCCGCCCGACGCCTTCAACTCCCGCGGCCAGGACTGGGGCCTGCCGCCCTGGCGGCCCGACGCCCTGGCCGCCACCGGCTACGCCCCGTACCGCGGACTCCTGCGCGAACTCCTGCGCCACGCGGGCGCGCTGCGCATCGACCACGTGATGGGCCTGTTCCGGCTCTGGTGGGTGCCGGAGGGCCATGAGCCCACCGCGGGCACCTACGTCCGGTACGACGCCGGGGCGATGCTCGCCGTCCTCGTCCTGGAGGCCCACCGCGCCGGTGCCCTCGTCATCGGCGAGGACCTCGGCACCGTCGAGCCCGGCGTACGGGAGGAGCTGGCCGCGCGCGGGGTGTTCGGCACCTCCGTGCTCTGGTTCGAGCGGGACTGGGCGGCCTCCGGCCGTCCGCTGGCCCCGGCCGAGTGGCGTGCGGAGTGCGTGGCCACCGCCACGACCCACGACCTGCCCCCGACCGCCGCCCGGCTCTCCGGCGACCACGTCACCCTGCGGCACCGCCTCGGCCTGCTCCCCGGGGACCTGCCGCGCGAGCGGGCGGCGGACGCGGCCGAGACCGCCGAGTGGCTGGGCCTGTTCCAGCGGCTCGGCCTGCTCCCGGAGGGCCCGGGAGCAGAGGAGCCCGAGATCAGGGCCGTCCACCGGTTCCTGCTCGACACCCCGGCCCGGATGGTGGGCGTCTGGCTGCCGGACACGGTGGGCGACCGCAGACCGCAGAACCTTCCCGGTACCTGGGACGAGTACCCCAACTGGCGGCTGCCGCTCGCCGACGCGGACGGGCAGCCGATGACCCTGGAGCGCCTCGCCGCCTCTCCCCGGGCGCACGCCCTGCTGCGCGAACTCCACGCGCGTACGGCGGCCCCGGAGGGACGCACCGCCCCGCCCGACGCCCGTACGGCACCCCCGGGCGCGCGGTCCGTTTAGGTGTTCGCTACGTTTGCACCGTGGACAAGAAGAACGCACTGCGCGCCGGCTCGCTCGCGGCCGGTACGACGCTGATGATGCTGCTCATGTCGTCCCCCGCGCTCGCGCTCACCCGCGACGACGGCGACGACCCGGCCCCCAAGCTCGAGGTCATCGAGACCCTCGGTCTGTTCGTGGTCGCACCGCTGGTGCTGTTCCTGGTGATCGCCGGTCTCGTGATGGTGCTCGACAAGTCCAAGAAGGCCTGACCGCCTCCTCTTCCGCTTCGTTGAGGGCGCCGCACGGTACGTCGTACCGTGCGGCGCCCTCGCGTGCGTGCGGTCGGATTCGCGGCCCTGCTCAGCGGCGGCCCGACACCGGCCTCGCACCACTCCCGCGGCCCGCACGGCTCGCACCGCTCATGCCGCTCCCACGGCCCGCACCGCTCACGTGGTGGTCGCGAGCAGCTTGCGCAGCAGCCCGGCCAGCTGGGCCGCCTCCTCCTCGTCGAGCGCGCCCTCCAGGGCCTCCCGCTGCTGTGCGAGACCGGCCGTGACGGACCGGTCCACCAGCTCGCGGCCGTGCTCGGTGAGCGTGACCCGTAGTCCGCGCCGGTCGTGCGGATCGGGGTTGCGGGTGACGAGCCCCGCCTTCTCCAGCTTGTCCAGCCGGCCGGTCATCCCGCCGGTGGTGATCATCAGCGTCGCCGTCAGCTCGCGCGGCGAGAGCGTGTACGGCTCGCCCGAGCGGCGCAGGGTGGCGAGCACGTCGAACTCCCCGAGCGCCAGACCGTAGGGCGCGTACGCCTTGTCCACCCGGCCGCGCATGGCGTTCGCGAGCCGGTAGATCCGGCCGAAGACGGCCATCGGCACGGTGTCCAGGTCGGGGCGGACCGCCGCCCACTGGGCGGTGATGGCGTCGACGGCGTCGTGGGCGGGGCCGGGGCCGGGGGTCTTCGTGTCCATGCGAGCAGTCTCCTCTTCCCTGTGACTCGATGGCAAGAAAGCCACTTGCAAGTAAGTAGCTTAGTGGTAAGTTAATTACCGCCAAGTCAGTCCAGGGTTCACGGACCGGCATCCGCAGCAAGGGGGAGACCGTCATGTCCCGCAAGGCAGCCGTCGTCGCACTCACCGCACTGGCCCCCATCTCCTGGGGCTCCACCTACTTCGTCACCACGGAGTTCCTGCCGCCCGACCGGCCGCTCTTCACCGGCCTGATGCGCGCCCTGCCCGCCGGGCTCCTGCTCCTGGCGCTCACCCGCAAGCTCCCCCGGGGCGCCTGGTGGTGGAAGTCCGCCGTCCTCGGGGCCCTCAACATCGGCGCGTTCTTCCCGCTGCTCTTCCTCGCCGCCTACCGGCTCCCCGGCGGCGTCGCCGCCGTCGTCGGCTCGGTCGGCCCGCTCTTCGTCGTCGGCCTCGCCGCCCTCTTCCTGGGTGACAGGCCCACCGTGAAGTCGCTGCTCACCGCCGTCGCCGCCGCCTTCGGCGTCAGCCTCGTGGTCCTCGAGGCCGGGGCGGCGCTCGACCTCGTCGGGGTGCTCGCCGGACTGCTCTCCGCACTCTCGATGTCGGCGGGCGTCGTCTTCACCAAGCGCTGGGGCCGCCCCGAGGGCGTCGGCGCGCTCGCGCTCACCGGCTGGCAGCTCACCGCGGGCGGCCTGGTCATCCTGCCGATCGCCTTCCTGGTCGAGGGCGCGCCGCCGGCCCTGACCGGCACCCACCTGGCCGGATACGCCTACCTCGCCTTCGGCAACACCGCGATCTCGTACTTCCTCTGGTTCCGCGGCATCGAGCGGCTCAGTGCCTCCTCCGTGACGCTCCTCGGTCCGCTCTCGCCCATCACCGCGGCGATCATCGGCTGGGCGGCGCTCGGTCAGGCCCTCGGCGGGGTGCAGCTGCTCGGCATGGCGATCGCCTTCGGCGCGACCCTGGCGGGCCAGCTGAGCCCCCGTACGGAGAAGGCGGTCGAACCGGCCGCGGAAGCAGGCGCCGGACCGGCCGCAGGAGCGTTCAGCTCCGTCGAAGGAAACCGTCGGGAAGTTTCGGCGAACCCGGAAGGTTCGCTGGTGCGGCGCTAGGCCCCATGGGCCTGATCACCGCACGTCGCACCAACCCCCTCAGCACCCGGAAGCCGGCGCCCGCCCGAGGCGCCGGCTTCGGTGTGGGCCCGGTAGGTTGCGCCCCATGGTCGAGTGGGACATCAAGAAGCTCCAGATCCTCCGCACCCTCCGGGACCGCGGCACCGTCACCGCGACCGCGGAGGCGCTGCTCATGACCCCCTCGGCCGTGTCGCAGCAGCTCACCAACCTCGCCAGACAGCTCGGCGTGCCCGTCCTCGAGGCCCAGGGCCGCCGCGTCCGGCTCACCGACGCCGCCCACCTCGTGCTGCGGCACGCCGAGGTGGTCTTCGCCCAGCTGGAGCGCGCCGACGCCGAACTCGACGGCTATCTGCGGGGCGAGGCCGGAGAGGTGCGGGTGGCGGCGTTCTCGACGGCCGTGCCCGCGCTCGTCGTGCCCGCCGTGCGGCAGCTGCGGAGCGCGCACCCCGGGCTCGACGTCCGGATCAGGGAGGCCGAGGCGGCGGAGGCGTACGAGCTGCTCTCGGCCGGCGAGGTCGACCTGGCGCTCTCGCTCGCCGCCCACGCGCCCTTCGCGCGCGACCCCAAGTTCAGCCGGGTCCCGCTGCTCGCCGACCCCCTCGACGTGGCTCTGCCCGCCGGGCATCCGCACGCCGACGCGCCCGGCCTGCGGCTCGCCGACCTCGCCGCCGAGCCCTGGATCTTCGGCGGCTCCGGCCCCTGGTCGGAGATCACCACCGCCGCCTGCGAGGCCGCCGGGTTCGTGCCCGAGCAGGCCCACAGCGCCTCCGGCTGGACCGCGATCCTCGCCATGGTCGAGGCCGGGATGGGCATCGCCCTGGTGCCCCGGATGGCCTCCGCCGAACGCCGGGGCGGCGCCGGGATCGTGATGCGCGTCCTCGCCGCCGACCAGCCGCGCCGTCATGTCGTCGCGGCGGTGCGACGCGGGGCGGAGGAGGGGCCGGCCGTGGCGCGGGTGCTCGCCGCGCTCCGGCAGGCGGCGGCCCAACGGGAAACCGTTCAGCAGAGCTGAACATATTCGTCGAAAACATTCGATGGACCCACCAGGTCTCCGAGGCGCACAGTCGACGCATGACCTTCGAGACGAGCCAGGACCAGGACCCGCACGCCAACGACGCCGCCCCGTACTCCGGAGGCGACCCGTACGCCGACTACCGGACCGGTGACTTCCCCTTCACCGAGCTGGTCGACCTCGCCGACCGCCGTCTCGGCGCCGGCGTCGTCGCCGCGAACGACGAGTTCTTCGCCGAGCGGGAGAACCTCCTCGTCCGTGAGCGGGCCGTCTTCGACCCGGAGCACTTCGGTCACAAGGGCAAGATCATGGACGGCTGGGAGACCCGCCGCCGCCGTGGCGCCGACGCCGAGAACGTCTTCCCCGCCCCCGAGGACCACGACTGGGCGATCGTCCGGCTCGGCGCCCCCGGCGTGATCCGCGGGATCATCGTCGACACCGCCCACTTCCGCGGCAACTACCCGCAGCGCGTGAGCATCCAGGCCACCGCGGCGGAGGGTTCGCCGAGCCCCGCGGAGCTGCTGGACGCCACGTGGGAGGAGCTGGTCCCGCCGACCCCCGTCCGGGGCCACGCCGAGAACGGCTTCGCCGTCACCGCCGAGCGCCGCTGGACCCACCTCCGGGTCTGCCAGCACCCCGACGGCGGCATCGCCCGGCTCCGCGTCCACGGCGAGGTCGTGCCCGACCCCGAGTGGCTGGAGCTGCTCGGCACCCTCGATCTGATCTCCGTGCTCAACGGCGGTTCGTACGAGGACGCCTCGGACAGGTTCTACTCCTCGCCGACCCAGATCATCCTGCCGGGCACCTCCCGCAAGATGGACGACGGCTGGGAGAACCGGCGCCGCCGGGTCCGCGGCACCAACGACTGGGTGCGCTTCCGGCTCGCCGCGCAGGGCGCCGTCCGCGCCGTCGAGATCGACACCGCCTACCTCAAGGGCAACTCGGCCGGCTGGATCGCCCTCCAGGGATGCAACGGCGATCCCTCGGGCGGCGCGGAGTGGTTCGAGATCATCCCCCGCACCAAGCTCCAGCCCGACACCCTCCACCGCTTCAAGCTCCCCGCCCAGGCCGTCGTCACCCACGTCCGCCTCGACGCCTTCCCCGACGGCGGCGTCGCCCGGATGCGATTGCACGGGGCGCTGACGGAGCAGGGCGCGGCCGACCTGCGCGCCCGGTTCACCGTGTTCGGCGGCTGAGCACCACCGCGAGCCACCCGCTTCCGCCCGGCGGCGCGGCAGCGCGCCGACGCCCGCCCGCCGGGCGGACCTCACGTCCCGTTCTCCCCGGGCGGACCTCACGTCCCGTTCTCCCCGGGCGGACCTCACGTCCCGTCCCTCCCCGGGCCGGCCCGCGGGAACGCCGAAGGGGCCCCGGACCGACACACGGTCCGGGGCCCCTTCTTCCCTGCGGGGTGCGTTACTTCGCCGCCGCCGCGTCCGCCGCACGCGCCCGGAGCGCACGCTCGACGCCCGCGCGGCTCTCCGTCACCAGGCGTCGCAGCGCCGGGGCCGGGTTGTGCTCGGCGATCCAGGCGTCCGTCGCGTCCAGGGTCTCCTGCGAGACCTGGAGGCTCGGGTAGAGGCCGACCACGATCTGCTGGACGATCTCGTGGCTGCGGGTCTCCGAGACACCCTTGATCGACGCGAAGTACTTCGCCGTGTACGGGGCGAGCAGCTCGCGCTGGTCGGCCTGCACGAAGCCGCCGATGACGGCCTCCTGCACGGCGTTCGTCAGCTTGTCGTCCTCGACGACCGAGGTCCAGGCCTCCTCCTTCGCCGCCTCCGTCGGACGGGCCGCGCGCGCGGTGGCCGCGTGCCGCTCGCCCGCCGCGGTGCGGTCGCGCTCCAGCTCGGCGGCGATCTCCGACTCGTCGTAGACGCCGGTGGCCGCGAGCCGCTGGACGAACGCCCAGCGCAGCTCGGTGTCGACGGCCAGGCCCTCGATGGTCTCGCGGCCCTCCAGGAGGGCCGCGAGCAGATCCAGCTGCTGCGGGGTGCGGGCGGTCGCCGCGAAGGCGCGCGCCCACGCCAGCTGGTGGTCGCTCGCGGGGGTGGACGCCTGGAGGTGCGCGAGGGTGGCCTCGGTCCAGCGGGCCAGCCCGGCCTCGCGCCACTCCGGCGCCGCGTACATCTCCAGGGCGGCCTTGACCTGGCCCTGGAGCGACTGGACCACGCCGATGTCGGACTCCTTGGCGACACCGGAGAGCACGAGCTCCAGGTAGTCGCGGGTGGCCAGCTCGCCGTCGCGGGTCATGTCCCAGGCCGAGGCCCAGCACAGGGCGCGCGGCAGCGACTCGGCGAAGTCGCCGAGGTGCGCGGTGACGTTCTTGAGGGACACCTCGTCGAGGCGGACCTTGGCGTACGACAGGTCGTCGTCGTTGAGGAGGACGACCGCCGGACGGGCCTTGCCCACGAGCTGAGGGACGGCGGTAAGCCCGGCGGCCTCGATGTCGAGTTCGAGGCGCTCGGTGCGGGCCAGCTTGCCGGCCTCGTCGAGGTCGTAGAAGCCGATCGCGATCCGGTGCGGGCGCAGCACGGCCTCGCCCTTGGCGCCGGCGGGGAGCGCGGGCGCCTCCTGCTTGACGGCGAAGGAGGTGATCGAGCCGTTCTCGTCGGTCTCGATCTCCGGGCGGAGGATGTTGATGCCGGCCGTCTCCAGCCACGCCTTCGACCAGGTCTTCAGGTCGCGGCCGGAGGTCTCCTCCAGGGCGCCGAGGAGGTCGGAGAGGCGGGTGTTGCCGAAGGCGTGGGCCTGGAAGTAGGCCTGGACGCCCTTGAAGAACTCGTCCTGGCCGACGTAGGCGACGAGCTGCTTGAGGACCGAGGCGCCCTTGGCGTACGTGATCCCGTCGAAGTTGACGAGCACGTCCTCCAGGTCGTTGATCTCGGCCATGATCGGGTGCGTGGACGGCAGCTGGTCCTGGCGGTAGGCCCAGGTCTTCTCCGCGTTGGCGAAGGTCGTCCAGGCGTTGGGCCAGCGGGTGCCCGCCACCGAGGCCTGGCAGGCGACGGAGGTGTAGGTGGCGAACGACTCGTTCAGCCAGAGGTCGTTCCACCACTCCATCGTCACGAGGTCGCCGAACCACATGTGGGCGAGCTCGTGCAGGATCGTCTCGGCGCGTCGCTCGTACGCCGCGTCCGTCACCTTCGAGCGGAAGACGTACTGGTCGCGGATGGTGACCGCGCCCGCGTTCTCCATCGCGCCCGCGTTGAACTCCGGCACGAAGAGCTGGTCGTACTTCGCGAACGGGTAGTCGTACGCGAACTTCTCCTGGAACCAGTCGAAGCCCTGGCGCGTGACGTCGAAGATGTGGTCCGCGTCGAGGAACTCGGCGAGCGACGGACGGCAGTAGATGCCGAGCGGGACGCTCTGCCCGTCCTTCTCGTACGAGGAGTGCACGGAGTAGTACGGGCCGACGATCAGCGCGGTGATGTACGTGGAGATCCGCGGCGTCGGCTCGAAGACCCAGATGTCGTCCTTGGGCTCCGGGGTCGGCGAGTTGGAGATGACCTTCCAGCCCGTCGGCGCCTTCACGGTGAACTGGAAGGTCGCCTTGAGGTCGGGCTGCTCGAACGAGGCGAAGACGCGACGCGCGTCCGGCACCTCGAACTGTGTGTACAGGTAGGCCTGGTCGTCGACCGGGTCGACGAAGCGGTGCAGACCCTCGCCGGTGTTGGTGTACGCGCAGTCGGCGACGACCTTCAGCTCGTTGCGGCCCGCGACCAGGTGGGCCAGCGCGATCCGCGAGTCCCGGAAGACGGCGGCGACGTCCAGCGCGTGGCCGTTCAGCACGACCTCGTGCACGGCGGGGGCGACGAGGTCGATGAAGGTCGAGGCACCGGCCTCGGCGGAATCGAAGCGGACGGTGGTGACGGACCGGTAGGTGCCGCCCTCCTGCGCGCCGGAGAGGTCGAGTTCGACCTCGTACGCGTCCACGGTCAGCAGCGCTGCCCGCTGCTGAGCCTCTTCACGGGTCAGGTTTGTGCCAGGCACCCGGTCAACTCCTCGGTTTTGTGATGTTTGGCCCATCCTTCCACGGGGTGTGTCGGCAGCGCACGAGACATTTCCCAGGGCGAACACGGGAGCTCTCCGGGGCGGACGCGCGAGGGCGGCCACCCGTCTCCGGATGGCCGCCCTCGTGGCGTGGCGGGTGTCAGGCGCCCTTGAGCTCGGCCGCGACCAGCTCCGCGATCTGCACGGCGTTCAGGGCCGCGCCCTTGCGCAGGTTGTCGTTGGAGAGGAAGAGCGCGAGGCCGTTCTCGACGGTCTCGTCCACCCGGATGCGGCCCACGTACGAGGCGTCCTTGCCGGCCGCCTGGAGCGGGGTCGGGATCTCGGAGAGCACGACGCCCTCGGCGTCCTCGAGCAGCTCGTAGGCGCGCTCGACGCTGATCGGGCGGTCGAAGCGGACGTTCACCTGGAGGGAGTGGCCGGAGAAGACCGGGACGCGCACGCAGGTGCCGGAGACCTTGAGGCCGGGGATCTCCAGGATCTTGCGGGACTCGTTGCGGAGCTTCTGCTCCTCGTCGGTCTCGAAGGAGCCGTCGTCGACGATCGAACCGGCCAGCGGGACCACGTTGAACGCGATCGGGCGCTTGTACACGACGGGCTCGGGGAACTCGACGGCCTCGCCGTCGAACGCCAGCTGGTCGGCGGTCTCGGCCACGGCGCACGCCTGGTTGCGCAGCTCGGCGACACCGGCCACGCCCGAGCCGGAGACGGCCTGGTAGGTGGTGGCGATCAGCGCGGTGAGGCCGGCCTCCTGGTGGAGCGGCTTGAGGACCGGCATCGCGGCCATCGTGGTGCAGTTCGGGTTGGCGATGATGCCCTTGGGGCGGTCCTTGATCGCGTGCGCGTTGACCTCGGAGACCACCAGCGGGACCTCGGGGTCGCCGCGCCAGGCGGAGGAGTTGTCGATCACGACGGCGCCCTGGGAGGCGACCTTCTCGGCGAGGGCGCGGGAGGTGGCGCCGCCGGCCGAGAAGAGGACGATGTCCAGGCCGGTGTAGTCGGCGGTGGAGGCGTCCTCGACCGTGACGCCGTCCACGACGGTGCCGGCGGAGCGGGCGGAGGCGAAGAGCCGCAGCTCGTCGAGGGGGAAGCTCCGTTCGGCCAGGATGCTGCGCATGACTGTGCCGACCTGACCGGTGGCTCCGACGATTCCGACCTTCACGGGGACTCCTCCGTACGTATGTGCAGGTTGCTGCCGGTCCATGATGCGTATGTCCCGGGTCGCCTTGTCCAATCCATTGTCCAAGGGACGGGACGAAAGAGGGTCAGCTCTCCTTCGTGCGGGCGTAGTGGCGGGAGGCCTTGGCGCGGTTGCCGCAGACGGCCATCGAGCACCAGCGGCGGGTGCCGTTCCGCGAGGTGTCGAAGAAGTGCAGGATGCACGCCTCGTGGGCGCAGGCCCGGATCCGGTCGGGGGCGGTGCGCAGCAGGTCGAGGTAGTCGCGGGCGGCGGTCCAGCCGGGGCCCCAGGCGGGGTCCGCGAACTCGGGCCGCTCGCCGGGGCCCTCGGTGGTGAGGGTGGCCCGGATGCGGCCGTGGGCGAGGACGGCGTCGACGCGGGCCGTGGCGGCGGGATCGCCGGGGCGGTCGACGAGCGCGGCGAGCGCGTCCCGGGCGGCGAGGGTGTGGCGCAGGGTGGTGGCGTCGGCGGTGAACCGCTCGTCGAGTCCGTTGGCGGCGAGCCAGACGGTGAGCCCCTCGACCCCGGCGAGCAGGTCCTGCCGGACGCCCTCCTCGTTCCAGCGGGTGTTGAGCAGGTCGAGGGAGACGGGCTCGCCGACGAGCGGCCGTGGGTCGATCGCGGTCATGTCGGGAACCCTCCTCGATGAACTAACCCCTCAAGAGTACGTGAGCGGTTGACGCCCGTCGTGACTAACCCTTAAAGTCGAATTAAGAGGTTAGCTCAGGAGAAGGGCTGGCCGCACCGGGAACGGATGGACCGGCACATGACCGCGATCGGCACGCTCACCACCCACCACGTCGGCCTCAACGTCACCGACCTGGACCGCTCGCTCACCTTCTACGGAGAGGTCCTCGGCTTCGAGACGCTCGGCGAGGGCAAGGAGGGGGACAGCCGCTTCGCCTTCCTCGGTCGCGACGGCCGCCTGGTCCTCACCCTCTGGCAGCAGGCCGACGAGACCTACGCGGCGGGCCGCGCGGGTCTCCACCACCTGGCCTTCGAGGCCGAGTCCCTCGACCACGTCCGCGCCGCCGAGGCGGCGCTGCTCGCCCGCGGCACGACCTTCGCGTACGAGGGCGTCGTGGCCCACCGCGAGGGCGCGGCCTCGGGCGGCATCTTCTTCCACGACCCGGACGGCACCCGCCTGGAGATCTCGGTCCCGAAGGGCGCGGAGGAGGCGGAAGCCCCCAACGAGACGGCCCCCACCTGCGGGTTCTTCTAGCAGAGACCAGGTGGTGGGCCATCGTCCCGCAGGGCGGAACGGGTGGGCACACCCGAAACGGCCTCCCGCGACAGGGCCCGGACCCGCACCCGAGCGACCCGCATTCCAAGGAGAGAACCCATGGACGGCGTCTACAACCAGGGATCGATCAGCGTCCAGACGCGCGTCG
The DNA here is from genome assembly GCF_055574655.1 of Streptomyces sp. NPDC029956. Taxonomy (NCBI): domain Bacteria; kingdom Bacillati; phylum Actinomycetota; class Actinomycetes; order Kitasatosporales; family Streptomycetaceae; genus Streptomyces; species Streptomyces sp. NPDC029956. Next base: position 73,668 of record NZ_JBVHZJ010000015.1, read on the forward strand.
GCGTCCAGGACCTGGCCGCCCACATCGCCCCCTCCGTCCGCCCCGGCATCCGCCCCGTCGCCGCCGCCTTCCTGGAAGCCCAGCCGATGCTGATGATCGGCGCGGCGGACCGGGGCGGCCGCGTCTGGGCGAGCCTCCTCACCGGCGCGCCCGGCTTCACCCGCGCCACCGGACCGCACAGCGTCTCCGTCGCCGGCGGCATCCCCGCGTACGACCCGCTCGGCGACGCGATCACCCCCGACGGCACGCCCGTCGGCACCCTCGCCCTCGACCCCCGCACCCGCCGTCGCATGCGCCTCAACGGCATCGCCCGCCCCAGCGTGCGCGGCTTCACGATCGAGGCCGAGCAGGTGTTCTCCAACTGCCCGAAATACCTCCAGAAGAGAGAGTGGTACGGCTCCGACCCCACCGGTCCCGGAACCGGCACCGTCCGGCACGGCGAGGAGCTCACCCCCGCCCAGATGCGCCAGGTCCTGGCGGCGGACACCTTCTTCGTGGCCAGCGTCGCGTCCGACGGGGTCGACACCAGTCATCGCGGGGGCAACCCCGGGTTCGTCCGGGTCGACGCGCCCCGGGAGATCAGCTGGCGCGACTACCCGGGCAACGCGATGTTCCTGACCCTGGGGAACCTGGAGTCGGACGGCCGCGCGGGGCTCCTCTTCCTCGACTGGGAGACCGGGGCGACCCTGCAGCTCAGCGGCCTCGCCCACACCGAGTACGGCCCCGAGGGCCGCGTCACCCGCTTCCGTGTCGAGCGCACGGCCGAGACCCCGGCCGGCAGTCCGCTGCGCTGGTCGCCGCCGGAGTACTCCCCGGCCAACCCGACCGCGGCCTGACGACGACCCACCGCCACTCCCGTACGCCCACGTCCACGCTCCGACCCCACCCCGAGGACCGCTCAGTGACCACCACCCCGGCCCCCGAGGCCACCCTGCCCTCCGCGACCGAGACCGCCACCGCCTCCGGAACCGCCCCCTCCACGGTTCCGGAGGCGGCCGCGACGCCCCGACGCCCCGGCCCGCCCCCGCGCCCCAAGCCCCGGGTCCTCCTCCTCTCCACCGCCGGAAGCGTCGCCGCACTCCTCCTCCTGGTCGCCGTCGGCACCGTGCTCGACCGGCTCCTGCTCGTCCCGCCGCTCGCCGCGAGCATGGCCCTGGTCGCCGGCGCGCCCGACCTGCCGCTGTCCCAGCCGCGCTCGGTCGTCGGCGGCCAGCTGCTCTCCGCGCTCACGGGCTTCGCCGCCCTGGTCGTGGCCGGGCCGGGCCTCTGGGGCGCCGCCGTGGCAGGCGGTCTCGCCCTGGGCGTGATGATGCTGGCCCGTACCCCGCACTCGCCCGCCGCCGCCACCGCCGTGATCGTCGCCGCCACGGCGCCTCCCTTCTGGTCGTTTCTCGGCCTTCTCGCGCTCGCCTGCCTCCTCCTCGTCGCCGTCGGCCTCGGAGCCGCCCGCGTCACCGGCCGGACGTACCCCGTGTACTGGTTCTAACCTCGTTTCATGAAGAAGGAGTTGAGGGTGGCGGCCTACGCCGTGTGCGTACGGGACGGACAGCTGCTGCTGGCCCGCTGGGTGGCGAAGGACGGCACCAAGCGGTGGACGCTGCCGGGCGGTGGCATGGACCACGGCGAGGAGCCCGTGGACACCGTGGTCCGTGAGGTGGAGGAGGAGACGGGCTATCTCACCGAACCCACCGCCCTCCTCGGCATCGACTCCATCCGCCGCGGCGGGCTGCGCCGCCTCGGGGGCCCGGGAGACTTCCAGGGCCTCCGGATCGTCTACGAGGCCCGGATCACCGGCGGTGCCCTGCGCAACGAGACCGACGGTTCCACCGACCTGGCCGCCTGGCACCCCCTCGACACCGTCCCCGGCCTGCCCCGCGTCGGCCTCGTCGACATCGGCCTCGACCTGTGGCGCGAGCGGCCTCCGGCCGGCCGCTCCCGGCTCGCCGATCCGTCGATGACCTGAGGCCCGCCGGACCGTACGGCTGAGGCCCGGACGTACGACTGAAGATCGGCCGGAAACCGCTCAACCGGTGCGACCCCGCTCAACCCTCCCGCAGCGTCCCGCGGTCCTCCCCGCCGACCGCAGCACACGCACCGCGGCAGAGTCTCAGGGGAGCCCGCATGTCAGCCGTACGCACGACCCGTACCGTCCTCGCCGCCGTCCTGGTCGCCGGACTGACCGCCACGGCCCTCGCCACCCCGGCGCTGGCGGCATCCGCCCCGGCCGCCTCGGCGGGCGACCACGCCGCCACGCGGGCGGCGCTCCGGGCCGCGGTCGACGCCGGGGTGCCCGGGGCCGTCGCCCAGGCGAGGGACGGCCGGGGCGACTGGACCGGCACCGCAGGCGAGCGCCGGGGCAAGGACCGCTTCCGCGTCGGTTCCATCACCAAGACCTTCGCCGCCACCGTCCTCCTCCAGCTCCAGGCGGAGGGCCGGCTCGACCTCGACGACCCGGTCGAGAAGTGGCTGCCCGGCGTCGTCCGGGGCAACGGCCACGACGGCCGGAAGATCACCGTCCGTCAGCTGCTCAACCACACCAGCGGCGTCTACAGCGTCACCTCCGACCCCGGTTTCCAGGAGAAGGTCTTCGGCCCCGCCTTCCTGGAGCACCGCTACGACCGCTGGACCCCGCGCCAGCTCGTCGACATCGCCATGACCCACGCACCGGACTTCGCCCCCGGCACCGACTGGAACTACTCCAACACCAACTACGTCCTCGCCGGGATGGTCATCGAGAAGGTCACCGGACGCCCCTACGGAAAGGCGGTCGAGAACCGCATCATCAAGCCGCTCAAGCTCCGCGCCACGAGCGTCCCCGGCACCGACGTGAGGATGCCGAAGCCGAGCTCCCCCGCCTGGTCCAAGCTCTCCCTCGACGCGGACGCGCCGGTCCACGACGTCAGCGAGCTGAGCCCCACCATCGCCTACGCGGCCGGCGAGATGATCTCCGACGCCAACGACCTGCAGACCTTCTACCGCGCCCTGCTCAAGGGCCGGCTGCTCCCGAAGGCCGAGATGAAGGAGATGACCACCACCGTCCAGGTCTCGCCCGAACTCCCCGGCACGGGATACGGACTCGGGCTCATGAAGCAGAAGCTGAGCTGCGGCAAGGAGATCTGGGGTCACGGCGGCGGCATCCACGGTTCCTCCTCCGAGGCCCAGGCGACCCGCGACGGCAGGCACTCCCTCGCCATGAACTTCAACGCCGACTGGGCGGGCGACAGCACGGCCGTGCTCGAGGCCGAGTTCTGCGGCGTCACGCCGAAGGGCTGACCCCTCACCGCGGCAGGACGACGACATACGCGGCGGGCTGCCGGCCGGGCGCGGCCATCAGGGCCGTACGCACCACGGTGGCCTGCTGGTCCATCGCCTCGCGCAGCTTGCGCGGGGTGAGGTGGACGACCGTGATGCCGAGCCGCTCCAGATGCTCCCGCTTGCGGGTGTACTCGGACCAGAGCGCGTCCTCGTCCTGCCGCGGCGCCCGGGTGTCCAGCTCGACGGCGACGGCCTGGTCGGGCCAGTAGGCGTCCACCCCGCCCAGGTGCGGGCCGCCCGGCAGCCGCAGGTCCACGTTCCACAGCGGGTCCGGCAGGGCGAACTCCCGCACCATCTCGTACAGCCGCTCCTCGGAGAGCGAGCGGCCCTCGGCGAGCAGCGCGTCCACCGCGTCCACCACGTGCGGCCGGGTGAGGAGCCGGGCACGGCTCAACTCGCGTACCACCGAGCCGGGTTCGCAGTGCCCGCCGCGTACCGCCTCGGTGAGCAGCCGGCGTACCGTCTCCGCGTCCGAGAGCCCGGACACCGCGTCGGCGACGGCGCGGGCGACCGGGGCGACGGGCACGCCCGTCAGCTCCACCGGCTCCGGGGACTCGGGGGCGCGCACCACCCGCACCCAGCCGGTGGAGCGCAGCCGTCGGGTGCGGGGGACCAGGACGTCGATCCGTTCCAGGGAGGTGAGCGGGGGAGCGGAGGAGAAGCGGTGCAGGGTCAGCGCGGCGAGTCCGGTGATCATCGCGTCGGGCCCCTGCGGGGGTACGGCCCCGGTCCTGCGGGCGTAGAGCAGCGCGGCGTGGAGCCGGTCCTCGCTGGTGGGCGGCCCGGGCTGGAGCAGGAAGACGCCGGGGAGGAGCTGCTGCCAGGCCCCCGGCCGGCACTGCGCGGCGACCTCGCCGGCGGGAATGCCCTGGGCCCTCAACTGGTCTGCGGACACGAGACGTTCTGCCCGACCGGTGTGGGGGGAGAGGGAGAGGGGGCGGGGGGTGATGGGGGTGTTGTGGTTCATGCCGGGGGTCTTCCGCTCCGGAAGGCCGCCCTAACCCCTGTTACACGCTCGTCGACAATCCGGGACAACCCCGTCCTAAAGTACGCGCGTTCGAGTGCCGATGAAGGGCCCGCCCCCGGCCCGGAGTCGTTGCGAGGTCCGGTCCCGCCCGCCCCCGCCCGCCCCGGCCCACCCTCGCCCGCCCCCGCCCGCCCCGGCCCAGCTCCCGGCGGGGGCGCCGGAAAGCCCGGTGGGGGCCGCGGACCGAAGTCCGCGACCCCCACCGTCGATCACCGGGGACGTCAGCCGGCGAGGCGGTCGCAGTCCTGCGCCCGCAGCGCCCGCGCCAGGTCGTCCCGCGACTCGAGGACCAGTCGGCGAAGGGCCGGAGCGGCCGCCTCGTGCGCCGACAGCCACGCGTCCGTCGCGGCCAGGGTCGCCTCGTCGTCCTGGAGCCCCGGGAACAGACCCCGGACGACGTCCATGCCGATCTGGATCGACCGCTCGGCCCACAGCCGCTCGATGACCGCGAAGTACTTCTCCGCGTAGGGGGCGATCAGTTCGCGCTGCGAGGGCTGGACGAAGCCCGCGATCGTCGCCTCGACGAGCGCGTTCGACAGAGTGTCCGACTCGACGACCTGCGCCCAGGCCTGCGCCTTGACGGCGGCCGAGGGCCGCGAGGCCAGCAGACGGACCTGGTGGCGCTTGCCCGTCGCCGTGTCGTCCCGGGTCAGCTCCTCGCCGATCCGCGTCTCGTCCGCGTCGCCGTGCACGGCGAGCGGCGAGAGCAGCGACCAGCGCAGCTCCTGGTCGACGTCGAGCCCGTCGATCTTCGCCGTGCCGTCGAGCAGGCCTGCGAGGAGCTGGAAGTCGGCGTCGGACGAGGCCGTCGCGGCGAAGAACCGCGCCCAGGTCAGCTGGTGCTCGCTGCCCGGCTCGGCCACCCGCAGCTCGCGCAGGGCGCCCTCGGCGAGCAGCCGCCCGCCCTCCTCGCGCCAGGCGGGCGCCGCGTAGTGGGTGACCGCGGACTTGCCCCAGGCGTGCACCATCTGGAGGACGCCGATGTCGGTCTCGCGACCCGCGAAGGCGAGGACGACGGAGACGAAGTCCCGGGCGGGCATCAGGGCGTCGCGGGTCAGGTTCCACAGCGCCGACCAGCACAGGGCTCGGGCCAGGGGGTCGGTGATGTCGCCGAGGTGCGCGCGCAGGGTGGCGAGCGAGCCCTCGTCGAAGCGGACCTTGCAGTACGTGAGGTCGTCGTCGTTGACGAGGACCAGGTCGGGCTTCTCCTCGCCGGCCAGGTCGGCGACGACGGTCCGGGCGCCGGTGATGTCGGCCTCGGCGCGCGCGTACCGGACGAGCTCCCCGCCGGAGAGCCGGTAGAGGCCGACGGCGGCGCGGTGGGGGCGCAGCTCGGCGCCCTCCTGGAGGACCGCGAGCTCGGTGATCCGGCCCTCGGCGTCATGGGTGACGGCCGGCGTCAGGGTGTTCACGCCGGAGGTCTGGAGCCAGGACTTCGCCCAGGCCTTCATGTCACGGCCCGAGGTCTCCTCCAGGATCGTGAGGAGGTCGGCGAGCCGCGTGTTCCCGTAGGCGTGGCGCTTGAAGTAGCGGCGGGCGCCCTCCAGGAAGGCGTCCCGGCCCGCGTACGCGACGAGCTGCTTGAGCACCGACGCGCCCTTGGCGTACGTGATGCCGTCGAAGTTGAGCTTGGCGTCCTCCAGGTCACGGATGTCGGCCGTGATCGGGTGCGTGGACGGCAGCTGGTCGGCGCGGTACGCCCAGGCCTTGCGGTTGTTGGCGAAGGTCACCCAGCTGTTGGTGAAGCGCGTCGCCTCGGCGAGCGAGAAGGAGCCCATGAAGTCGGCGAAGGACTCCTTCAGCCACAGGTCGTCCCACCACACCATGGTGACGAGGTCGCCGAACCACATGTGCGCCATCTCGTGCAGGATGACGTTCGCGCGGCGCTCGTACGCCGCCTGCGTCACCTTGCCCCGGTAGATGTACTCCTCGCGGAAGGTCACCATGCCCGGGTTCTCCATCGCGCCGAGGTTGTACTCGGGGACGAAGGCCTGGTCGTACTTCCCGAAGGGGTACGGGTAGTCGAAGTTGTCGTGGAAGAAGTCGAAGCCCTGCTTGGTGATCAGGAAGACGTCGTCCGCGTCGAAGTGCTTGGCGAGGCCCTTGCGGCACATCGCGCCGAGCGGGATCTCCAGCTCGGTCCCGTCGGCCAGCGTCCGCGTGTAGCTGTCCGTGACGTAGTGGTACGGGCCCGCCACGACACAGGTGATGTACGTGGAGATCGGCGCCGTCTCGGCGAACCGCCACACGCCCTCGGCGTCCCGCTCGCCCGCGCCGTTCGACCAGACCGTCCAGCCCTCGGGCGCGGTCACCGCGAAGCGGTACGGGGCCTTGAGGTCGGGCTGCTCGAAGTTGGCGTACACCCGGCGGGCGTCGGCCGGCTCGTACTGCGTGTAGAGGTAGACCTCGCCGTCCTCCGGGTCGACGAAGCGGTGCATGCCCTCGCCGGTCCGGCTGTAGGCGCACTGCGCGTCCACCACGAGGGTGTTCTCCTCGGCGAGCCCGTCGAGGGCGATCCGGGAGCCGTCGAAGACGACCGCCGGGTCGAGGGAGCGCCCGTTGAGGGTGACCGAGGTAACGGACGGGGCGATCAGATCCACGAACGTGCTCGTGCCCGCGCCGCTGCGACGGAAGCGGATCGTCGTCTCCGAGCGGAAGGTGCGCACGGCCTCGGCCGAGTCGCCGACCGCCGACCGCAGGTCGAGGACGACCTCGTACCCGTCGACGGACAGCAGCGCCGCCCGCTCGTGGGCCTCGTCGCGGGACAGATTCTCACCGGGCACGGTCACTCCTTCGTGGCACGTTCGAAACAGCACCGATCTTCCCATGTGCAGCTGTCACCCGGGACACGGGAATGCCGTCGCGCGTCCGGGGGTTCCCTCCTTTCGGCACACCACCGTCTTCTTTCCGCCTTTCTTTCCGCCACGGCCGTACCGAGGAGTGACATGTCCGAGAGCAGGACCACCGCCGACTTCTACTTCGACCCGCTGTGCCCCTGGGCCTGGATGACCTCCCGCTGGATGCTGGAGGTGGAGCAGGTCCGCCCGGTCGACGTGCGGTGGAAGGTCATGAGCCTGGCCGTGCTCAACGAGAACCGGCTCGACGAGGTCCCCGCCGAGTACCGGGAGATGCTGGAGACCAAGGCCTGGGGCCCCGTCCGGGTCGTCATCGCCGCCCAGCAACTGCACGGCGACGAGGTCGTCGGCAAGCTCTACACCGCGCTCGGCACCCGCTTCCACAACAACGGCGAGGGCCCGACCCGCGAGGCGATCGTCGGCGCCCTGACCGACGTCGGGCTGCCCGGGGACCTCGTCGAGTACGCAGACAAGGACACCTACGACGCCGAGCTGCGCGCCTCCCACACGGAGGGCATAGCGAAGGTCGGGCAGGACGTCGGCACCCCGGTCATCGCGGTGCCGGGCGCGGACGGCGACGAGGTCGCCTTCTTCGGCCCCGTCGTCACCCCGACCCCGCGCGGCGAGGCGGCGGCCCGGCTGTGGGACGGCACCCTGCTCGTGGCGTCGACGCCGGGCTTCTACGAGATCAAGCGCACGCGGACCGCGGACCCCAGCTTCAAGTAGTCCATGAGGCCTCTTCCGAGGCATGGAAGAACCCCCGTGATTCACGTCATCACGGGGGTTCTTCTTTCATCCGCCTGCGAGTGAAGGTTGAGAAGACGATCACGAGCAGGGCGACGGGGGAGCCCTCTCGGGCCCTGATCAGAAGGAGATCAGCGGTACGGAGGCCTTGGCGGCGTGGTACCGCTTGCTGACGTCCTGCCAGTTGACGACCTGCCACATGGCCTCGATGAAGTCCACCTTCTGGTTCTTGTACTGCAGGTAGAAGGCGTGCTCCCAGGCGTCGAAGACCAGGACCGGGACCGAGCCCTGGCCGACGTTGCCCTGGTGGTCGTAGACCTGCTCGACGATCAGCCGGCCGCTGATCGGCTCGTACGCGAGGACGCCCCAGCCGGATCCCTGGGTGGTCGCGGAGGCCTTGGTCAGCTGGGCCTTGAACTTGGCGAAGGAGCCGAAGGACTCGGTGATCGCGTCCGCGAGGTCACCGACGCCGTCGGCTGCCAGCGGCTCGCCGCCGCCCCCGCCCTTCGGGCTGTCCATGTTGTTCCAGTAGATGGAGTGGAGGATGTGGCCGGAGAGGTGGAAGGCCAGGTTCTTCTCCAGGCCGTTGATCGCGCCCCACTGGTCCTTGTCGCGCGCCTCCTCCAGCTGCTCCAGGGTGTCGTTCGCGCCCTTGACGTACGCGGCGTGGTGCTTGTCGTGGTGCAGCTCGATGATCTGCGGATTGATCACCGGCTCCAGCGCCGCGTAGTCGTACGGCAGCTCCGGAAGTGTGTAGATCGCCATGTGCCCGGCCCCTTCAATGGCTCCTGCTTATTGCAACCTATATGCAAGTGCAGGCTAACAGTAGGTGCGGCAGAAGTTGATCAGCCCTTGGTCCTAGGCCGCGAGCCCGATCGCGGAGTGCTTCCGCGCGCTCCGCCGAACGGGCCAATCGATGCTGGGACCGTGCCCATCAAGATCCATAACGTGCTCGCATGAGACTCCCCCTGAGACTTCTCGCGGCGACCGCGCTCCTCGCCGTGCTCGGCGCCACCCCCGCCGTCGCCGCCCCCGAGGACTGGCAGCGGGTCGGCACGGACACCCGCAGCGGCATCAGCGGCGTCGCCCAGGAGGGCGCGGGCGCGCTGGTCGTCCACGACAACAAGCGGACCGGACAGCAGCGCCTCTCCCGCCTCACCTACGCGGAGGGTCCCGTCACCGTCACCCCGCTCACCTGGACCGGGGCCGAGCCCATCGACCTGGAGGCCATCGAGGCCGTCCCCGGCGCACCCGGCGACTACCTGGCCCTCGCCTCCCGCGGCATCGTCTACCGCATCAAGGTCGACGGCGGCACCGCCACCGTCCTCGACCACTCCCCGCTCCCGGGGATCGGCGAGGGCGACGACTTCGAGAGCTTCGCCCTCGTGTCCAGGGACGGGAGGTTCGCCGCGCTCTGGGCGGACCGCGGCGCCGGTACGGACCGGCCCGCCACCCTGTACGCGGCGCCGCTCTCGTTCGCGTCCTGGGGTCAGGTGCTGTTCGGCGCCGTCAGCCGACGGGACTACCGGTCGACGTATCCGACCGACGCCGGGACGCGCCACATCTCCGACATCACGGTGACCGACTCCGGCCGGATCCTGGTCGGTTCGGCGTCGGACGCCGGGGACGACGGCCCGTTCGACTCGGCCGTGAGCGACGCGGGCCGGGTGACCCTCTCGGCCGCCGGCCGGGTACGGATCTCGCTCGACGCGGCACCGAAGGTCCTCGGCACCTTCCCCGGCTACAAGATCGAGGCCGTGGAGTGCCTGCCGGGTACGGGCGACGCCCTGCTCGGCACGGACGACGAGAACGCCGGCGGGTACGTACGGACGGCCCCGTACTGCGGGGTCCGACCCGCACGGTTCTGACCCCGTCCTCTCCTCCCCGGACACAGCACCGGGGGGGGGGGGGGGGGGGGGGGGGGGGGGGGGGGGGGGGGGGGGGGGGGGGGGGGGGGGGGGGGGGGGGGGGGGGGGGGGGAGGGGGGGGTGGGGGGGGGT
>NZ_JBVHZJ010000015.1:83617-99089 GCF_055574655.1 Streptomyces sp. NPDC029956
TCCCCCCCCCAAACACAACCCCCCCCCCTGCTAACCACGGTGTCCGCGGGGTTCCGCGGTTCTCCGGGAGGGAGGAGGCTCAGGCCTCCTCTGCCACCGGCCCCCGCAGCTTCTGCCGCGCGAAGCCGACGGCGGCGAGCAGCAACGTCAGGCCGCCCGTCCAGTACAGCTGCACCCGCGTGCCCTCCTCGCGGGCCATCAGGACGAAGATCGCCGCCATACCGGCGAGCGCCACCCAGGTCAGCACCGGGAAGGCCCACATCCGCACGACCAGCTTCTCCGGCGCCTCGCGCTCGGTGCGGCGGCGCAGCACCAGCTGGGAGGCGGCGATGAAGAACCAGACGACCAGGATGATCGCGCCGATCGTGTTGAGCAGCCAGACGAAGATGTCGTCCGGACGCCAGTAGCTGAGCAGCACGCAGGCGAAGCCGAAGACGGAGGAGACGAGCACCGCCGGGCGGGGGACGCCGCCGAAGGTGCGGCCGAGCGCCTTCGGGCCCTGGCCGCGCGAGACGAGCGAACCGGCCATGCGGGAGGCGCCGTAGATGTTGGCGTTCATCGCCGACAGCAGGGCGACGAGCACGACGACGTTCATGATCTGGCCGGCCGCCGGGATGCCCAGGTGGTCCAGGGTCGCGACGTACGGGCCCTTCTCGACGACGGCCTTGTCGCCCCACGGCACGAGGGTGACGATGACCGCCATCGAGCCGATGTAGAAGAGCGCGATCCGCCACATCGCCGTACGGACCGCCTTGGCGACGCCCTGCACCGGGTGCTCCGACTCGGCCGCCGCGATGGTGACCGTCTCCAGACCGCCGTACGCGAAGACGGAGGCGAGCAGACCCACGATCAGGCCCTCGGAGCCGTGCGGGAAGAAGCCGCCGTCACCGGTGAGGTTCGTGGTGCCGGGGGCGTCCGTGCCGGGCAGGACGCCGACGATCGCGAGGACGCCGATGCCGAGGAAGAGGACGATCGCGCCGACCTTGAGGGCCGCGAACCAGAACTCGAACTCGCCGAAGTTCTTCACCGCCGCGAGGTTGGTGACGCAGAAGACCAGCATGAAGAGCGCGACCCAGGCCCACTCGGGGCTGTCCGGGAACCAGCCGGTCATGATCTTCGCGGCGCCGATGCCCTCGAGGCCGACGGCGACGCAGAGCAGGAACCAGAAGGCCCAGCCGGCGGTGAAGCCGGCCCAGGGGCCGAGGGCCCGCTCGGCGTGCACGGAGAACGAGCCGGAGGCCGGGTTCGCCGCGGACATCTCGCCGAGCATGCGCATCACCAGCATCACGAGGACGCCGGAGATCGCGTAGGCGATCACGATCGAGGGCCCGGCGGCGGCGATGCCGGCGCCGGAGCCGACGAAGAGCCCGGCGCCGATGACGCCACCGAGGGCGATCATCGAGAGATGGCGCTGCTTGAGGCCGTGGGTGAGGCCCTCGGCAGGTGCGGTCGCGCCGTCCTTGCGGTCGGCCGGCGCGGGCGCGGTGGTCCGAGACATGGGCGAGCCCTGTTCACTAGCTGAGACGGGGGAGGGAGCCAACAGTCTGTGGGCCACCACCGCTCACAGGGAACGGATGTCCGCTATACGGGCACGACCTTCACACAAGGTGAAGATCTAACCCCGCTTCGTGCGCAGCTCCCGGGCCCCGGCCACCAGCAGCACCGCCCCGGTCGCCGCGCCCGACCACAGCACCTGCGGCCGGGCCGCGTCGTCCGTCAGCATGAGGACCAGCACCGCGCCCATCGCGGCGAGCGCCACCCAGGTGAGCCACGGGAAGCCCCACATCCGCAGCGTCAGGGTCTCCGGCGCCTCCCGCTCGATCCGGCGCCGCAGCCGCAGCTGCGAGACCGCGATCAGCGCCCAGACGAAGAGCAGCACCGCGCCGACGGCGTTGAGCATGTAGAGGAAGACGGAATCCGGCCACTTCAGATTGAGGAGGACGGAGACGAACCCGAAGGCCACCGAGGCGAGCACCGCCCGCCGCGGCACCCCTCCGCGGGAGACCCGGAGGAGCCCCTTCGGCGCCTCGCCGCGCTCGGCCAGCGAGAACACCATCCGCGAGGAGCCGTACAGGTTCGCGTTGAGCGCCGAGAGCAGTGCCACGAACACCACCACGTTCATGATCTGGCCCGCCGCCGGCACCCCGATCGAGTCCAGGACGGCGACGTACGGCGACTCGCCCGGCTCCATCGAGGTCCAGGGCAGCAGCGTCACGATGACCAGCATCGAGCCCACGTAGAAGAGGAGGATCCGCCAGACCGCGCTGCGCACCGCCCGGGCCACGTTCCGCGCCGGGTCGTCGGACTCGGCCGCCGCGATCGTGACGACCTCCAGGCCGCCGAAGGCGAAGACGACGGCGAGCACCCCGGAGATCACTCCCGACCAGCCGTTCGGCAGGAAACCGCCCTGCCCGGTCAGGTTCGCGAGCCCCACCGGGTCCGTGTCGGGCAGCCAGCCCACGATCGCCAGCGTGCCGAGCACCAGGAAGAGGACGATCGCGCCGACCTTGAGTGCCGCGAACCAGAACTCGAACTCGCCGAAGTTCTTCACCGCCGCGAGGTTGGCGAGGGTGAACACGATCATGAAGATCAGCACCCAGCCCCACTGCGGCACATCCGGCACCCAGCCGTGCGCGATCCGGGCCGCGCCCGTCGCCTCCACGGCGAGGACGACGACGAGCAGGAACCAGTACAGCCAGCCCACCGAGAAACCGGCCCACCGGCCGAGGGCCCGCTCGGCATGCACGGAGAACGCCCCGGACGCCGGCATCGCCGCCGACATCTCACCCAGCATCCGCATCACCAGCATGGCGAGGGCGCCCGCGATCAGGTACGAGACCACGATGCCCGGCCCGGCGACGGCGATGCCCGCGCCGGAGCCGACGAAGAGCCCGGCGCCGATCACGCCGCCGAGCCCCAGCATCGTCAGGTGACGCTGCTTCAGACCGTGGGAGAGGGGCTCCGGTTCGGAGGCGAGTGAGTCGTGCATGCGGGGGCTCGTGCTCTCTGGCGGTTTATGGAGACCCCACAGTCTCTCCAGTGAACAACCTCTGGCGCAAAAGGGACCTCCGTGCACGCGTTCCTAGTGACAAGCGTCACGTGGCGAGATGCGGGATCGGCGGGGTTTGTTCGATCTCCACGAAGCACTCGACCATCGCTTTGTCGGCGGCTGACGGTGATCGAGCGTTCACTCCTGGCATACCGTCAAGGCGTCCCACCCACCCTCACCCCCGCGGAGTACCGATGAGCACCGCCGCCGCCCCCGTCCGTTCCCTCCGTGCGGGCACCGTCCTCGCCGACCTGCTGCCCACGAGCGGGAGCGTGAGCGCGAGCCGCGTCCGCGACATCGCGCTGGTCGTCGGCGGCGCCGTCCTCACCGGCCTCGCCGCGCAGCTCTCCGTCCCGGTCCCCGGCTCGCCGGTCCCGGTCTCCGGCCAGACCTTCGCCGCCCTGCTCGTCGGCACGGCCCTCGGCGCCCGCCGCGGCTTCCTCGCCCTGGCCCTGTACGCGGTGGCCGGCATGGCGGGCGTGCCGTGGTTCGCGCAGGCCTCCTCGGGCTACGGCATGCCGTCCTTCGGCTACGTCCTCGGCATGCTGCTCGCCTCGACCGTCGTCGGTGCCCTCGCCCGCCGCGGCGCGGACCGCTCGGTGCTCCGCACGGCCGGCGCGATGGTCCTGGGCTCCGCGGTCGTCTACGCGGTCGGCGTGCCCTACCTGGCGCTCGCCACCGGCATGACCCTCGGCCAGGCCGTCGCGGCGGGTCTCACCCCGTTCCTCATCGGCGACGCCCTCAAGGCCGCCCTCGCCATGGGCGTCCTGCCGACCGCGTGGAAGCTGCTCGACCGCAAGGGCTGAGCCTCACGCGCACACGGAGAGGGCCCGCCGTTCCCCGAGGAACGGCGGGCCCTCTCGTATCGGAGGCCTCTGGCGTCAGAGCGTCAGACCAGCTCGGAGTCCCGCTTCGAGGACTTCGCGAACCGCTCCTTGACCAGCGCGATCACGATCACGAGCGCGGCCACGAGCAGCGAGAGGACGACCTGCTCACGGGCGCTGCCGCCGTCGTAGATCATGTAGCCGAGGACGAAGACGATCATGGCGATCGTCGCCCAGGTCAGGTAGGGGAAGAGCCACATCCTCACGACGAGCTTCTCCGGGGTCTCGCGCAGGATGATGCCGCGCATCCGCAGCTGGGTCACACAGATGACCAGCCAGACGAAGAGCGCCACCGCGCCGGAGGAGTTCAGCAGGAACGCGAAGACGGTGTCCGGCCACTTGTAGTTGAAGAAGACCGCGACGAAGCCGAAGACGACCGAGCCGAGGATCGCCGCCACCGGCACGCCCCGCTTGTTGACCTTGGCGAAGGCCTTGGGCGCGTCACCGCGCCGGCCGAGCGAGAAGGCCATGCGGGAGGCCGTGTAGAGGCCCGAGTTCAGGCAGGAGAGCACGGCCGTGAGGACGATCACGTTCATGATCTGACCGGCGTGCGCGATGCCGATGGAGTCGAGGGCGGCGACGTACGAGCCCTTCTCGACGATCGACTTGTCGTTCCAGGGCAGCAGGGTCAGGACGACGAAGATCGAGCCCAGGTAGAAGACGCCGATGCGCCAGATGACGCTGTTGGTCGCCTTGGTGACGGCCTTCTGCGGGTCCTCGGACTCGCCGGCGGCCAGGGTGACGATCTCGCTGCCCATGAAGGAGAAGACGACCATCAGCACACCGGTGAGGATCGCGCCCGCACCCATCGGGAAGAAGCCCCCGCTGTCGGTGAGATGCGCGAATCCGGCGCCGGGGTTGTCCGAGCCGGGCAGCACGCCGAAGACGGCGAGCATGCCGATGACGACGAACGCGCCGATCGCGACGACCTTGATGCCGGCGAACCAGAACTCGAACTCGCCGTACGAGGCGACGGAGCCGAGGTTGGTGGCGGTGAGCACCACCATCACGATGAGGGCCCAGCCCCACTGCGGTACGGCGGGGATCCAGCTCTCCAGGATCTTGGCGCCCGCGGTCGCCTCGACGGCGAGCACGACGACCCAGAAGAACCAGTAGAGCCAGCCGATGCTGAAGCCGGCCCAGCGGCCGAGCGCGCGGTCGGCGTAGGCGGAGAAGGAGCCGGAGGACGGCCGGGCGGCGGCCATCTCGCCGAGCATCCGCATCACGAAGACGACCATGGCGCCGACGAGAGCGTACGAGAGCAGGATCGCGGGACCGGCGGCGGCGATGCCGGAGCCGGAGCCGACGAAGAGACCGGCACCGATGACGCCACCGATGGCGATCATCGACAGGTGACGGTTCTTGAGACCGGCCTTGAGGCCGTCCGAGGAGTGCGGTGCCCCGGGGGTACCGGTCTCCTCGCCGTCCTTGGTCAGGGTCGGTTGCGTGTTCATGAACGCTTCCTTGCGTGTGGGGGGCGCTCGGATCGCGAGCCCGAGCATTGAACACCGGGAACCGGTGTGATCGGAAGACCTCATTCCGGATCGTTGCGCGGACCACTTTGCGAGAGTCGAAGGTCCGTACCAGGCCGGATGAAGGTCCCGACCCCGCTGCCGCCTACCCGGCCCCCGACATGCCACACTCGGTTTCATGCGCGTCTACATCGGTTCCGATCACGCCGGCTACGAACTCAAGAACCACCTCGTCGAGTGGCTCACGGCACACGGCCACGAGCCCGTCGACTGCGGTCCCCACATCTACGACGCCCTGGACGACTACCCGCCGTTCTGCCTGCGTGCCGCCGAGAAGACGGCCGCGGACCCGGACAGCCTGGGCATCGTCATCGGCGGCTCGGGCAACGGTGAGCAGATCGCCGCGAACAAGGTGAAGGGGGTGCGCGCCGCCCTCGCCTGGAGCGAGCAGACCGCCGCCCTCGGCCGCGAGCACAACAACGCCAACGTGATCTCCGTCGGTGGCCGGATGCACACCCGGGAAGAGGCGACCAAGTTCGTCGAGATCTTCCTCAGCACCCCGTACTCCGGTGACGAGCGTCACACCCGCCGGATCGACATGCTCACCGCGTACGAGAACACCGGCGAGCTCCCCCCGATCCCGGCCCACCACCCGCAGGAGCCGACCGCCTGATGCCCGAAGGGCACACGATCCACCGACTGGCCGCCGACCACCGGGAACGGTTCGGCGGCCGGTCCGCGCGGGTGACCAGCCCGCAGGGCAAGTTCACGGACTCCGCCGCGCTGCTCGACGGCACCGTGCTCGACACCACCGAGGCCCACGGCAAGCACCTCTTCCTCGGCTTCGCCGGCATGGGCTGGGTCCACATCCACCTGGGCCTCTTCGGCAAGGTGAACTTCGGCGACGCACCGGCCCCGCCGCCCACCGACACCGTCCGGCTGCGCCTCGCGAACCCCGAGTCGTACGTCGACCTCCGCGGCCCCACCACGTGCGCGCTGATCACGGACGCCGAGAAGCAGGCGATACACGACCGCCTCGGCCCCGACCCGCTCCGCGACGGCGACGACCCCGACCGGGCCTGGCGCCGCGTCTCGAAGTCCCGCACCACGATCGCGGCCCTGCTCATGGACCAGAAGGTCATCGCCGGCGTCGGCAACGTCTACCGCGCCGAGGTCCTCTTCCGGCACGGCATCGACCCCTACCGCGCGGGCAGGGACCTGACGCGCCGGGAATGGGACGCGATCTGGACGGACCTGGTGGCGCTGATGCGCGAGGGCGTCCGCCTCAACCGCATCGACACGGTCCGCCCCGAACACACCCCCGAGGCGATGGGCCGCCCGCCGCGCGTCGACGACCACGGCGGCGAGGTCTACGTGTACCGCCGCGCCCACATGCCGTGCCACCTCTGCACCACGGAGATCCGCACCGCGGACCTGGCAGCCCGAAACCTCTTCTGGTGCCCGGGCTGCCAGCAGCGCTAGGGGGTTGTCCGGCCCGGTCGCCACGGCCCCCCGGCGGGCGCACCCCGCTAGAACCCGTGCGGCAGCCACGGCGCGACCGGTGACCCGAACGCCACCGAGGCCTCGACCAGGGCCCCGTCCCGCAGCTCCCGCACCCGCCCGGCCCCCGCGAGCGACGTCAGCGAGATCCCGCCCAGATAGGCCGCTCCCAACTCCCGGACGGACAAAGCGAGATCGGCCGCGTCGTCCGTACGGACGCACACCGCGCCCTTCTGGTCACCCGTCAGCCGCCAACGCCCCGCGTTCCACGGACAGAACGCGTCCTCGACCTCGAACACCACGTCCACCGGCGCCTGGTACGTCCGCGCCTCCAGCGCCGCCCCGAGCTCCACCAGCCGCAGATGCAGCGCGTCCCGCACCTGCGGCGCACAGCGCCGGATGTCGCTCACCAGGTGCTGCCAGCCGTCGTCCACCGGCCGGCCGAGGATCCGCACCTCCGAGGTCAGGTCCACCGAGCAGAGGAACCGCCACAGCGCCCCCTCCGCCGCCGGGTCGAGCCCGAACAGCCGGTGCACGGTCACCACCCCCGCCGACCCCGCGAACGACCAGTCGGGCTTGATCGCGTAGTGGGCGTACCCCACGACCTCCCCGCCCCGTTCGGCGAGCACGCAGAGCCGCGGCGACGCCCCCTCCCGGTCGCCCGGCGGGTCGAGCAGCGCGAGGCGCTCCCAGCCGGGCATCGAGGCGAGCATGCCCGGCCGTGCGGGTACGAGGCGTGCGTACACGGCCTCGCACGCCGCCGAGGACTCGATGAGATCGGCCTGCCTCAGCCGCACCTCGTCCGTGCCCTCCGGCACCGTGAGCCGCACCCGTGTGGTGTCGATCGTCGCCCGCGCCGTGTACGCGGTCACGCCGTACCCGAACCGCCCGTAGATCTCCGGCTCCGAGGCCGTGAGCACCGCGATCGACTCGCCGGCGGCCCGCAGGTCGTCCAGCTGCCGCCGCATCATCGACGTCAGGATCCCGCGCCGCCGGTGCGTGCCGGCCACGCTCACCATCGTCACGCCGCCGGCCGGGACCGACGCCCCGCCCGGCACCGTGAGCCGGAACGTGAACGCCCCCGCCGTACCGACGCACAGGTCGCCGTCCCAAACCCCCAGGGACCGGTCGAACTCGGTCAGGTCGCGCCACAGCTGCCGCTCCTCCGGCGCCTCGGGCACACCCCCGAAGGCGAGTTCGAGGACTCCGTACCAGCGGTCCCACTCGGTCGGGTCGAGAACCCGCAGTTCAGTAGTCATATGCCATCGATATCAGCGGCGCCCGCCCGGGGCGACCCGATTTCGCGCACATTGTCACAGGGGTACCCCTGCGCGATGTCGGACGGGATGGATAGGGTCCAGGCCAATGGGACACCGCGCCGGAGTGAAGACGTACGCGGTCCGGATGCGCCGACGCGCCCGCCGGGCCCGCATCGCGCTGCGCAGATCCGGCGTCGACTACTTCCGCGGCGACGGCTCCGACTGGCTCGCCTTCGCCGGACTCCTGCTGATGATTCCGGCCATCGCCTTCGGAACGATCGTCGACCCGGTCTGGTGCGCACCCGCCGCCCTCGTGCTGCCGATCGTGGCCGGCGGACTGCTGCTGCGCCCCGCGAGCCTGCTCGGTCTGTACGCGGCCGCCGCCGGCGCCCTCATCGTCGAGTCCATCGTCCTCGGCCCCTATACCCAAGGTCCCGCACGCGTGACCCCCGGCACCGTCCTGGTCGTGGCCGCCTGCGGGCTCTTCGGACTGCTCATCGCCCAGTTCCGGGCCCGGGTCGGGGTGCCCTGGCGGCGCGGCGGCACCATGCTCTTCGACCTGCGCGAGCGCATCCGCGTCCAGAGCGCCCTGCCGCGGCTCCCGCAGGGCTGGCACCGCGAGATGGCCCTGCGCCCGGCCGGCGGCCAGTCGTTCTCCGGCGACTTCGTCGTGGCCGCCCGCACCCACGGCGGCCGGACCCTGGAGGTCGTCCTCACCGACGTCTCCGGCAAGGGCATGGACGCGGCCTCCCGCTCCCTGCTGCTCTCCGGCGCCTTCGGCGGACTCCTCGGCTCGCTCCCGCCGCACGGCTTCCTGACCGCGGCCAACGGCTATCTGCTCCGGCAGAACTGGGACGAGGGCTTCGCCACCTCCATCCACCTCGTCCTCGACCTGGAGTCCGGCGACTACGAGCTCTTCTCCGCCGGCCACCTGCCCGCCCTCCAACTGCACGCGGGCAGCGGGCGCTGGGAGGAGAAGGCCGCCGACGGGCCGCTGCTCGGCGTCTACGACGGCGCCGAGTTCCACCCGGTCAAGGGCTCCCTGCGCCCGGGCGACGTCCTCATGCTCTTCACCGACGGCCTCGTCGAGGCCGCCGACCGGGACATCGCCGAGGGCATCGACCGGCTCACCGGCGAGGCCGACCGCTGCGTCGTGGAAGGCTTCGACGGCGTCGCCTGGGACCTGATCGAGGCCGTCGCCAAGGACGTCAACGACGACCGGGCCCTGCTGCTGATCTCCCGCCGCGCCTGACCCGCGTCCGCCGCGGCGACGTGATCTTGTCCACGACGATTCGTCACCAGGCAGCGGGGGCAGGGGGGTTGGTGGCACGATGGAGGCAGCGGGGGGTGTTCCGGGACACGGGCTCCCTGGTGGGCAAGGCGGGACCGACCGAGGGTGTGATCAGTTGTGGCCATTTCACTGTCTGTGGTGTTGCTGTTGGCAATCATCCTGGTGGTGCTGATCCGCGGGGGGAACCTCAAGGGCGGCCCGGCCGTGGTCGCCGTCCTCTTCGGCTTCTTCCTCGCCTCCACCGGCATGGCCGACGACATCCAGCGCTTCCTGGACTCGATAACGCAGACGGTCGCCTCGATCAAGTTCTGAGGCGGACCCGGGGAGACCCCCGGGGCGGCTCTCAGGTCGCGGCGGTCGCCGCGGGCTTCGCCGCCGCGCGCTTCGTCCCCCGGCCGCCACCGGAGGCCGACGCGGGCCCCGCCGTCGCCTTGCGCGACGCCCGCTTCGCCGGTGTGGCCTTCTTCGCCGCCGCGGTCTTCTTCGTCGCTCTCGCCGCCGCGGTCTCCGAGGCCGCGGCTCCCTCCGCCGTCGTCTTCGCAGCCGTCCCGGCCGTCGTCGTCCTCGCCGCAGTCGTCTTCGATGCCGTGGTCTTCGATTCCGCGGTCTTCGCCGGCTCGGCCGGCTTCGAGGCCGCGCTCCTCCGGCCACGGCCCGTCGGCCACGTGAACTCGATCTCCAGCTCGATCTCCCCGTCCGACACCTCGAACTCCAGCTCGCAGCGGAGTTCCTCGGGGATGCGCATGCTCAGGGTCGTTCCCGCCCCCAGCTCCAGTTCGGCCTCCCCGCCCCGGCGCAGGGCGTCGGCGAGGGCGGTCAACCGATCCGCCGCCTCGGCGCGGGACAGCGAGCGCTTCTGCTCGAACTTCAGGTCCTTCATGGACGGCCTCCGGTGCGGAGAAGGACGGAGCGTGATCTGAGCCCAGTCTGCGGCCGTCCGCCCGACCCGGCATCTCGCACGGTCCGCGCACACCTCGTGAAACGCCTCGGGGCCGGTCAGGAGAAGACGACTCCTGACCGGCCCCGGGCACATGGAGCGGGTGACGGGAATCGAACCCGCGTAGCTAGTTTGGAAGACTAGTGCTCTACCATTGAGCTACACCCGCACAGCATCGCGCCGCAGGTCACGAGGACCGCGGCACGAAGAGCATGGTAGCGGTTCCGGGGCCCTTCGTGCACACCCCCGAAAACAGGGGGCGCCGGACAGTCCCCGTCCATGTACCCTACGTGTCGCACCGACGGGGTGTGGCGCAGCTTGGTAGCGCGTCCGCTTTGGGAGCGGAAGGCCGTGGGTTCAAATCCCGCCACCCCGACCATGACGATCACGCGCACAGCTCGCGCGCTCTTGATCACGTTGTGGGCGTCATCCCGCTTGCGGTTACTATGCAAGCTGCGTGCCCGTGTGTCTTTCTGACCGGGCCGACCCGCCGGAACCGCCACACGCGGCGCCGGTGGATTCCAGGAATCAGCCACAAGGAGACCTAACCGTGAAGAGCGCCGTGGAGACCCTGAACCCGACCCGGGTTCGGCTCACTGTCGAGGTGCCCTTCGAGGAGCTCAAGGACAGCCTCGACGCGGCGTACAAGAAGATCAACCAGCAGGTCACGGTCAAGGGCTTCCGTAAGGGCAAGATCCCGGCTCGCGTGATCGACCAGCGGTTCGGCCGCGGCGCCGTGCTGGAAGAGGCCGTCAACGACGCGCTCCCGAAGTTCTACACCGAGGCCGTCAACGAGGCCGAGGTCAACCCGCTCGGCCAGCCCGAGGTCGACATCACCGAGCTGAAGGACGGCGAGCTGCTGGCCTTCACCGCCGAGGTCGACATCCGCCCGACGCTCGAGATCCCGGACTACTCCGGCATCGAGGTCACCGTCGACGCGGTCGAGGTCACCGACGAGGACGTCGAGAAGTCCGTGGAGCAGCTCCGCGAGCGCTTCGCCTCGACCTCCGCGGTCGAGCGTGCCGCCCAGGACGGCGACGTCGTCACGATCGACCTCGAGGCCAAGGTCGAGGGCGAGGTCCTGCCCGACGGTGTCGCGAGCGACGTCTCGTACACCATCGGTTCGGGCGAGCTGCTCGAAGGCATCGACGAGGCCGTCAAGGGCCTGGAGGCCGGTGGCGAGGCCACCTTCACCTCGCAGCTGAAGGGCGGCTCCGCCGAGGGCAAGGACGCGGAGGTCACCGTCAAGGTCACCGCCGTCTCCGCCCGTGAGCTCCCCGAGCTGGACGACGAGTTCGCGCAGATGGCGTCGGAGTTCGACACCCTCGACGAGCTCAAGGCCGACAGCCGCAAGCGCCTCGAGAACATGAAGCAGTTCGACCAGGCCACCCAGGCCCAGGAGCGCGTCCTCGACGAGCTCCTCAAGCTGGTCGAGGTCCCGATGCCCGAGAAGCTTCTCGAGGACGAGATCAACACCCGCAAGCACAACCTGGAGCACCACCAGCTCGGCCAGATGGGCCTCGACCTCGCGAAGTACCTGGAGATCCAGGGCAAGACCGAGGAAGAGTTCCTGGCCGAGACCAAGGAGCAGGCCGAGAAGGGCATCAAGACGCAGTTCATCCTCGATGAGCTCGTCAACAAGGAGAAGCTCGACGTCTCCCGCGAGGAGCTCACCGAGCACCTGTTCCGCCGTGCCGCCTCCTCCGGCATGAGCCCGGACCAGTTCGCCCAGGCCGTGGCCGAGGGTGGCCAGGTTCCGATGCTCGTCGGCGAGGTCGCCCGCGGCAAGGCCCTCGCGGTCGTCGTCGAGGCCGCCAAGGTCCTCGACACCAACGGTGAGGTCGTCGACCTCTCCGACGACGAGGACGAGGTCGAGGCCGCCGCCGAGGCCGTCGAGGCCGTCACCGGCGAGGCCGAGGTCTCCGAGGACAAGTAAGGGGCCCTCCGCCCCGCGCGGACCCCGCTCCACGGGCCCGTACGCACTCCAGTGCGTACGGGCCCGTGGACGTACGAGGACCCGGCCATGCGCCCCCAACTACCTTGCGCTCCCAGCGAACAGTTCGGGAACCGGGATGGCGTTGTCCTACCTGCGCGTTAGGGTCCATGAAGAGAGGGCAGTGCCCTCGGTACGAGACGCTGAGACGGCCCTGGCCGTCGGAGACGAGCAGGTGGATACGTGACGAATCTGAAGCCTTACGCCGCGGGTGAGCCGTCCATCGGTGGCGGCCTCGGCGACCATGTCTACAACCGGCTGCTCGGCGAGCGGATCATCTTCCTCGGCCAGCAGGTCGACGACGAGATCGCCAACAAGATCACCGCTCAGATGCTCCTCCTGGCCGCCGAGCCGGAGAAGGACATCTTCCTGTACATCAACAGCCCCGGCGGCTCGGTGACGGCCGGCATGGCGGTCTACGACACCATGCAGTTCATCCCGAACGACGTGGTCACCATCGGTATGGGCATGGCGGCCTCCATGGGCCAGTTCCTGCTCACCGCCGGCGCCGTCGGCAAGCGCTTCGCGCTGCCGAACACCGACATCCTGATGCACCAGGGCTCCGCCGGCATCGGCGGCACCGCATCCGACATCAAGATCCAGGCCGAGTACCTCCTGCGCACCAAGAAGCGCATGGCCGAGATCACCGCGCACCACTCCGGCCAGACCGTCGAGGCGATCATCCGTGACGGCGACCGTGACCGCTGGTTCACCGCGGACGAGGCCAAGCAGTACGGCCTCATCGACGACATCATCACGCACGCCGCAGGTGTTCCGGGCGGCGGCGGCACGGGCGCCTGAGCCCGTCCGCCCGCCCCAGAGCCCCAGCCCACCGAACGCCACCAGGACGGTGAACACCCAGATGCAGAACAACCTCTCCGCGAGCGGCCTCTACACCGGCGCGCCGATGGACAACCGCTACGTCGTGCCGCGCTTCGTCGAGCGCACCTCGCAGGGCATCCGCGAGTACGACCCGTACGCCAAGCTCTTCGAAGAGCGCGTGATCTTCCTCGGCGTGCAGATCGACGACGCCTCGGCCAACGACGTCATGGCGCAGCTCCTGTGCCTGGAGTCGATGGACCCGGACCGCGACATCTCCATCTACATCAACAGCCCCGGTGGCTCCTTCACCGCGCTGACGGCGATCTACGACACGATGCAGTTCGTGAAGCCGGACATCCAGACGGTCTGCATGGGCCAGGCGGCCTCCGCCGCTGCCGTGCTGCTCGCCGCCGGCACCCCCGGCAAGCGGATGGCCCTGCCGAACGCCCGCGTACTGATCCACCAGCCGTCCGGCGGCACCGGCCGTGAGCAGCTCTCCGACCTGGAGATCGCGGCCAAGGAGATCCTGCGCATGCGCAGCCAGCTCGAGGAGATGCTGGCCAAGCACTCCTCGACGCCGATCGAGAAGATCCGCGACGACATCGAGCGTGACAAGATCCTCACGGCCGAGGACGCCCTCGCGTACGGCCTGGTGGACCAGATCGTCTCGACCCGTAAGAGCACGGCCGCCGCGGCACACTGACGCCCGACCTTCCCGTGGCACGGTACGCGTGGCCGAATCGCGACCATGTGAACCGTGCCAAGGGGGGCCCGAACGGGGGGCCCGGCAAGGTACCGTCGAATATGAGGCACCAGGAGTCGCTGAACCAGGCGCTCCCAGGCGAAGGGGAAGCACCTCGTGGCACGCATCGGTGATGGCGGCGACCTGCTCAAGTGCTCGTTCTGCGGAAAGAGCCAGAAGCAGGTGAAGAAGCTCATCGCGGGACCCGGTGTGTACATCTGCGACGAGTGCATCGACCTCTGCAACGAGATCATCGAGGAAGAACTCGCGGAGACGAGCGAGGTGCGCTGGGAAGAACTTCCCAAGCCCCGCGAGATCTACGAGTTCCTCGAGGGGTACGTCGTCGGGCAGGAGCCCGCGAAGAAGGCCCTCTCGGTCGCGGTGTACAACCACTACAAGCGCGTCCAGGCCGGCGAGAACGGCGGCGGGGCGGGGCGGGACGACGCCATCGAGCTGGCGAAGTCCAACATCCTGCTGCTGGGCCCCACGGGCTCCGGCAAGACGCTCCTGGCCCAGACGCTGGCGCGCATGCTCAACGTCCCGTTCGCCATCGCCGACGCGACGGCGCTGACGGAGGCCGGCTATGTCGGCGAGGACGTCGAGAACATCCTGCTCAAGCTGATCCAGGCGGCCGACTACGACGTCAAGAAGGCCGAGACCGGGATCATCTACATCGACGAGATCGACAAGGTCGCCCGTAAGAGCGAAAACCCGTCGATCACCCGCGATGTCTCCGGCGAGGGCGTGCAGCAGGCCCTCCTCAAGATCCTTGAGGGCACGACGGCCTCGGTCCCGCCGCAGGGCGGCCGGAAGCACCCGCACCAGGAGTTCATCCAGATCGACACGACGAACGTGCTCTTCATCGTGGGCGGCGCCTTCGCCGGCCTGGAGAAGATCATCGAGTCGCGTGCGGGCGCCAAGGGCATCGGCTTCGGGGCGACCATCCGCTCCAAGCGCGAGATCGAGGCGAGCGACCAGTTCCAGGAGGTCATGCCGGAGGACCTGGTGAAGTTCGGGATGATCCCCGAGTTCATCGGCCGCCTCCCCGTCCTGACCTCCGTCCACAACCTGGACCGCGAGGCGCTCCTCCAGATCCTGGTGGAGCCGCGGAACGCACTGGTGAAGCAGTACCAGCGCCTCTTCGAACTCGACGGTGTGGAGCTGGACTTCGACCGCCCGGCCCTGGAGGCCATCGCCGACCAGGCGATCCTCCGCGGCACCGGCGCGCGTGGCCTGCGGGCCATCATGGAGGAGGTCCTCCAGTCGGTGATGTACGAGGTCCCGTCCCGCAAGGACGTGGCCCGGGTCGTCATCACGGCGGACGTCGTCCGCAACAACGTGAACCCGACGCTGGTCCCGCGGATCGTGAAGAACGACGGCAGGCACGAGAAGTCGGCCTGAGCCGTACGGACATGGAAGGGGGGGGCCGGAGAACGGGGGGGGTGCCCCTCTCCGTTTTTTGGTACCCGGGACAAGAGCGTCGGCAGATCCCCTTTTGGGGGTTTGCGGGGGGGTGTTGTTGT
>NZ_JBVHZJ010000015.1:99099-173631 GCF_055574655.1 Streptomyces sp. NPDC029956
CAACTTTTGTTCCGGAGAATGGGAAAAAAAGACGACAAACAAAAAAGTTCGCCCGACGCCGCAGGCGCGGGGAGTGTCCCCCCCCCCCCCCGGCGGCCCCCCCCTTCTCCGTGTGCGGGTCCCGGATCAGGACTTGACGCGGACTTCCTTGCGGAGCTTGGCGGTGAGGGCGGCGGCGTCCTCGGGGGCGCCACCCGTGCCCGTGAGAGCGGAGGCCATGTCGAGCGGAACCACGAAGCCCACGGTGCTGTGGTCCGCCCAGACGCAGATGGTCATGGTGAACGCCGGCGTCGACGAGGCGGCGTCGGCCTCGCTCTTGGCCTGCTGGCACTTGAGGACGGCGCCGTCGAGCTCGGCGGGCTCGTAGGACTTCGGCTCGCCGACCAGGGCCGGCTCGCCCTTCTTGCCCTTGTCCTTGTCGGCCTCGGTCTTGATGGTGGCGAAGACGGTGTCGATGACCTTCTCGGGGTCGTCGATCTCCCCGTAGAGGCCGCTGAAGGAGAGGACCTTGCCCGCGAGGGGGTTGGACTTGTTCTCCACCTGGTAGGAGGCGTTGACCTTCTGGGCGTTCTTGACGCCGTTCTTCTCGGCCTCCTTCAGGGTGTCCTTGTCGGACGATCCACCCTTGTCGGGAGCCTTCTTGTACTCGCTGAGCACCGTCTCCGGGGTGATCAGCTTGTGCGGACCGTCGTCCGCGACGGAGGAGCCGCCACCGCCGAGCACGAAGTACGCGCCCACGCCGATCGCCGCGACCACCGCGACCGCGCCGATGATCCAGCCCGCCTTCGACTTCTTCGGGGCCGGCGGGTGGGGGACGTAGCCGCCGGGGCCCTGGGGGGCGCCGTACGGGGGCTGCTGGCCGTAGGGGCCGGGCTGCTGGGGCTGCTGCTGCGGGTAGCCGTAGGGGGGCTGCTGCGGCGGGACGCCCTGCGGAGCCTGCTGGGGGTAGCCGTAACCGGGCTGCGCGCCGTACGGTCCCGGCTGCTGCGGCTGCTGCCCGTACGGTCCCGGCTGCTGGCCGTAGGGCCCGGGCTGCTGCGGCTGCTGGCCGTACGGGCCCGGCTGGTTGTAGCTCATCGACAGGTTCCCCTCACAGGATGTTTATGCCTACCGAACATCCTGGCGGAACCGCAGGGGCGTCAGTGCGGCGGGGGCCACACCGTTACCGAACCAAAGCGTTTCAGGACAGCACTGCGACACCCCTAAACTGGCCCCGTGACCGAGAACACTCAGCAGCAGACAGCGCCCACCACCGAACTGCCGACCACGTACGCGCCGGCCGAGGTAGAGGGGCCGCTGTACGAGCGCTGGGTGGAGCGCGGGTACTTCGAGGCTGACGCGAAGAGCGAGAAGCCCGCGTACACGATCGTCATCCCGCCGCCGAACGTCACGGGCGCCCTGCACCTGGGCCACGCCTTCCAGGTGACGCTCATGGACGCCCTCACGCGCCGCAAGCGCATGCAGGGCTTCGAGACGCTCTGGCTGCCCGGCATGGACCACGCCGGCATCGCCACCCAGAACAAGGTGGAGCAGCAGCTCGCCGAGGAGGGCAAGTCCCGCCACGACCTGGGCCGGGACGAGTTCGTCGACCGCGTCTGGCAGTGGAAGGGCGAGTACGGCGGCCGGATCCTCGGCCAGTTGCGCCGTCTCGGTGCCGGTCTCGACTGGTCGCGCGAGCGCTTCACCATGGACGAGGGTCTCTCCAAGGCCGTCCAGAAGATCTTCAAGGACCTCTACGAGGACGGTCTGATCTACCGCGCCGAGCGCATCATCAACTGGTGCCCGCGCTGCCTGACGGCCATCTCCGACATCGAGGTCGAGTACCAGGAGGACGCCGGCGAGCTGGTCTCCATCCGATACGGCGAGGGCGACGACTCGCTGGTCGTCGCGACGACCCGCGCCGAGACGATGCTCGGAGACACGGCCGTCGCCGTGCACCCCGAGGACGAGCGGTACAAGCACCTGGTCGGCAAGCAGATCAAGCTGCCGCTGACCGACCGTACGATCCCGGTCGTCGCCGACGAGCACGTCGACCCCGAGTTCGGCACCGGCGCCGTCAAGGTGACCCCGGCGCACGACCCGAACGACTTCGAGATCGGCCGCCGCCACGAGCTGCCCTCGCTCACCGTCATGGACGAGCACGGCATCATCACCGTCCACGGCCCGTTCCTCGGCCTGGACCGCTTCGAGGCCCGCTCGGCGATCGTCGGCGCACTCAAGGAGCAGGGCCGGATCGTCGCCGAGAAGCGCCCGTACATGCACTCCGTCGGGCACTGCTCGCGCTGCAAGACGACCGTCGAGCCGCGTCTTTCGATGCAGTGGTGGGTCAAGGTCGGCCCGCTGGCGCAGGCCGCCGGTGACGCCGTCCGCGACGGCTCCGTCGAGATCCACCCGAAGGAGCTCTCCAAGCGCTACTTCGACTGGGTCGACAACATGCACGACTGGTGCATCTCGCGCCAGCTGTGGTGGGGCCACCGCATCCCGATCTGGTACGGCCCCGAGGGCCAGGTCGTCTGCGTCGGACCGGACGAGGAGGCGCCCGGCACCGAGGCCGAGGGCTGGACCCAGGACCCCGACGTCCTGGACACCTGGTTCTCGTCCGGCCTGTGGCCGTTCTCCACGCTCGGCTGGCCGGAGAAGACCCCGGACCTGGCGAAGTTCTACTCGACCGACGTCCTGCTCACCGGCCACGACATCATCTTCTTCTGGGTCGCCCGAATGATGATGTTCGGCCTGTATGCGATGGACGGCGAGGTCCCGTTCAAGACCGTCGCCCTCACCGGTCTCGTCCGCGACGAGTTCGGCAAGAAGATGTCGAAGTCGAACCCGAACGCGGTCGACCCGCTGGACTGGATGGACGCGTACGGCTCCGACGCCGTCCGCTTCACCCTGGCCAAGGGCGCCACCCCGGGCGCGGACGTCCCGATCGGCGAGGACTGGGTCCAGGCGTCCCGGAACTTCGCCAACAAGATCTGGAACGCGACCCGTTTCGCGATGATGAACGGCGCCACGATCGAGGGCCCGCTGCCGGACGCCTCCGAGATGTCGGCGACCGACCGCTGGATCCTGTCCCGCCTCAACGAGACGGTCGCCCAGGTCGACGCGTACTACGACGACTTCCAGTTCGCCAAGCTCAGCGAGTCGCTCTACCACTTCGCGTGGGACGAGGTCTTCGCCTGGTACGTCGAGCTGTCGAAGACGACGTTCTTCGCGGGCGGCGAGGGCGCCAAGGTCTCCGGCCGGGTCCTCGGCGAGGTCCTGGACGTCATGCTGCGGCTGCTGCACCCGATCGTCCCGTTCGTCACCGACACCCTGTGGACCACCCTCACCGGCGGTGAGTCCCTGGTGATCGCCGACTGGCCGAAGGACAGCGGCTTCCGCGACAAGGCCGCCGAGCAGGAGATCGAGCTCGTCCAGCGGGTCGTCACCGAGGTCCGCCGCTTCCGCAAGGAGCAGGGCCTCCAGGACGCCCAGAAGGTGCCGGCCCGCCTCACCGTCGACGGCACCCCGCTCGTCGCGCACGAGGCCGCCATCCGCCAGATTCTGCGCCTCCAGCCGGAGGGCGAGGGCTTCGCCGCCACCGCCTCCCTGCCGGTCGTCGGCGCCACGGTCGCGCTCGACCTGTCGGGCACGATCGACGTGGCCGCGGAGCGCAAGCGTCTCGCGAAGGACCTCGCGGCCGCGGAGAAGGAGAAGGCCCAGGCGAACGGAAAGCTCGGCAACGAGGCGTTCCTGGCCAAGGCCCCGGACAACGTGGTCGACAAGATCCGCGGCCGCCTCGCCAAGGCGGACGAGGACATCGCCCGCATCGAGGCCCAGCTGGCGAACCTGCCGCAGGCCTAGTACGGCATGACGTAGGGGCCCGGAACCGTGACACGGTTCCGGGCCCCTACGCGTACGCCCGCCGGTACGCCTTCCCGGGGGAGCTGTCGCGAGCAGTGCGGCGGCGAGCGACAGTTGCTCCGGTGATGCGTCGTGCACGGTTCCGAGTGAAACAGGAATAGGGACGAAGTGCCCGATCTCACAACAGACGGGACTTCAGGTCCGCGTCGTCGGGACGAAAGACCTTGGATGATGGAAGGCATGCTCCGCCTCCCCACCGTCCCCGCGCTCCGCCGATGCGTGGACCGGTGGGCGGGCTCGCCCCGCGCCCTCGACGTCGTCGCCGCGCTCAGCGCCTTCGGCCTCATGTGCCTGGACGTGCCGGGGCTCGCCCGCGCGGACAACTCCCTGACCGGCGTCACCGCCACCCTGGTCCTCGCGGCCGGGGCCGCCACCCTGGTGCTCCGGCGCCGGCTGCCCTGGGTGCCGTACCTGGTGGCGCTCGCCCTGATGGGCTGGCTGCACGAGCTGACCATGATCCAGTTCGCGCTGTACTCGATCGGCCGGTACCGGGGGCGCCGCGCCGCCGTCCTCGCCACCCTGCTGTACGTCGGTGTCGCCTACGGCCTCTTCCTGACACCCGGCTGGCCCGCACGGCACGGCGACACCCTGAGCGACTTCCTGAGCCTGGTCGTCCCGATCGGTGTCCTCGCGGCGGGCGTCGGCATCGCCGCGTACCGGCAGGACCTCGTCCGCGCCCTGGAGGTCCAGCGGCGCGAGGCCGCCGCCCGGCAGGCCGTCCAGGAGGAGCGGATCTCCGTCGGCCGGGACGTGCACGACCTGGTCGGCCGCGAGCTGACCGTGCTCGCGGTGCGGGCCGAGGTCCTCGCCGTGCGGGCCAGGGGCGAGGCCCACCGGAAGGACTTCGAGGAGCTCGCGGACACCGCGCGGCGCGCCCACCTCATGCTCAACGAGACGATCGTGCGCCGCGCCGACCGGGACGCGGCCACCCCCGGTCTCGAAGGGCTCGCCGAGCTCGCCGCGGAGAGCGAACGGATGGGCAGCCCCGTCGAGCTGACGGTCGCCGAGGAGGCGAAGGCCCTCTCGCCGCTGCGGCAGGCGGCCGTGCACCGGGTGGTGCGGGAGTGCCTGACGAACGCCGCGAAGCACGCCCCCGGGCTGCCCGTGACGGTCGTGATCACGGTGGAGGGCCCCGATCTGCGCATCGAGGTCCGCAACCCGCTGCCGACGACCCCGCCGGACCCGGCCCCGGTCTCGACCGGCACCGGGCTCTTCTCGATGGAGGAGCGGGTCACCAGCATGGGCGGCACCCTGAAGGCCCGCCGGGAGGGTGGCGGCTACGAGGTGACGGCACTGCTGCCTACGGGCCTCGCCACCCGCTGACGCGTCCGGCGCGCCGTCCCCGCCTTTCCCGCCGCCCGCCGCCGCCCGAAAGGGCCGGGTCCGTGGTCCTGTCGGTCGTGGTGTCGGAACCCGTCCGTAGACTGGGCCCGTGAGTGAGCCGAGCGACCAGAGCGACGACCAGTTCGACGACATCGTCGACACCGAGACCCAGCGCGACCCCGACCTGGCGGTGATCGAGGCCGGCAGCCGCACCCTGCGCACCCAGGGCGGCCGGCCCCAGGGCGACCCGGTGCCGAGCCGCCCCGAGGACCCGGAGCTCGACAAGGCGCTGCGCGAGGTCGAGACCGAGCTGTCCACCCGCTGGGGCGAGACCAAGCTGGAGCCCTCGGTCACCCGGATCGCGGCCCTGATGGACGTCCTCGGCGAGCCGCAGCGCGCGTACCCCTCGATCCACATCACCGGCACCAACGGCAAGACGTCGACGGCCCGCATGATCGAGGCCCTGCTCGGCGCCTTCGAGCTGCGCACCGGGCGGTACACCTCGCCGCACGTGCAGACCATCACCGAGCGCATCAGCCTGGACGGCGCCCCGATCTCCGCCGAGCGGTTCGTCGAGACGTACCAGGACATCAAGCCGTACGTGGAGCTGGTCGACGCCCGGGAGGAGTACCGGCTCTCCTTCTTCGAGGTCCTCACCGGAATGGCGTACGCGGCCTTCGCCGACGCCCCGGTCGACGTGGCCGTCGTCGAGGTCGGCATGGGCGGCACCTGGGACGCGACGAACGTCGTCGACGGCTCCGTCGCCGTCGTCACCCCCATCGACCTGGACCACACGGACCGGCTCGGCTCGACGACCGCCGAGATCGCCGGCGAGAAGTCCGGGATCATCAAGCAGGGCGCGACCGTGATCCTGGCCCAGCAGCCGGTGGACGCGGCGCAGGTCCTGCTGAAGAAGGCCGTCGAGGCGGACGCCACCGTGGCCCGCGAGGGCATGGAGTTCGGCATCGTGGCCCGCGAGGTCGCGGTCGGCGGCCAGCTCCTCACCCTGCGCGGCCTGGGCGGCGAGTACGACAACATCTTCCTGCCGCTGCACGGCGCCTACCAGGCGCACAACGCGGCGGTGGCGCTGGCGGCGGTCGAGGCCTTCTTCGGGATCGGCTCGGAGCACGCGCGGACCCTGGACCTCGACACGGTCCGGCAGGCCTTCGCCCAGGTGGCCTCGCCCGGCCGTCTGGAGATCGTCCGCTCGTCCCCGACGGTGATCCTGGACGCCGCGCACAACCCGCACGGCGCGCGGGCGACGGCGGAGGGCGTAGCGGAGGCCTTCGGCTTCTCGCGGCTCGTCGGCGTGGTCTCCACGAGCGGCGACAAGGACGCCAGGGGCCTCCTGGAGGCCTTCGAGCCGATCTTCGCGGAGGTCGTCGTCACGGCGAACTCCAACCCGCGGGCCACGGACGTGGACGAGCTCGCCGCCGTCGCGGTCGAGGTCTTCGGCGAGGACCGGGTCGTCGTGGAGCCGCGGCTGCCCGACGCCCTGGAGGCGGCCGTCACCCTCGCGGAGGAAGAGGCCGAGTACGGCGGCGCGGGTGTCCTCGTGACCGGTTCGATCTTCACGGTCGGCGACGCCCGGCTGCTGCTGCGAAGGGGCTGAACCCGATGCGTACGCTCTGTTCCTCGACCCTCATCGGCGAGTTCTTCGTGATCGGCTTCGCCGGTCTCGTCGCGATGAAGGACGACAGTCTCGCGATGTCCACCGTCTGGTGGGTCTGCGGTGTCGCGATGGTCGTCTCGGTGCTGCTCTGTGGGATGGTCACCCGCCCCGGCGGTGTGCAGCTCGGCTGGGCCCTGCAGATCGGTCTGATTCTCAGCGGCTTCGTCGTGCCGACGATGTTCTTCCTCGGGGCGGTTTTCGCCGGTCTGTGGTGGGCCTCTGTTCACTATGGGCGACGGATCGACGACATCAAGGCACGGTGGGCCGAGGCCCAGGCCGCCGGGGCCTCGGCAGGGCCTGACGCTGCGTAATCGAGGGGCGTGCGGGGCCTGTAGCCTCGGAGGTCCCGCACACCGCTTTTCCGAAGGAGTTCCCCCGTGAGCCAGCGCACGCTCGTCCTGCTCAAGCCCGACGCCGTCCGCCGTGGCCTGGTCGGCGAGATCATCGGCCGTATCGAGCGCAAGGCCGGCTGGACCCTGGCGGCCCTGGAGCTGCGCGAGCTGGACCAGGAGACCCTGGAGCAGCACTACGGCGAGCACAAGGGCAAGCCCTTCTACGAGCCGCTGATGGGCTTCATGTCCTCCGGCCCCGTCGTCGCGCTCGTCGTCGAGGGCGAGCGGGTCATCGAGGGTGTCCGCCAGCTGGCCGGTCCGACCGACCCGATCGCCGCCGCGCCCGGTTCGATCCGCGGCGACTTCGGCACCATCGTCCGGGAGAACCTGATCCACGCCTCCGACTCGGAGGAGTCGGCCCTGCGCGAGCTGAAGATCTTCTTCCCCGGTCTGGTCTGAGCCGACCCGACGTCGCTGACTCGGCGTCAGCCGAACGCAGCAGCAGCCTGTGGGGCGACCGAAGGAATTCGGTCGCCCCCAGGCATATGAACGCCGATCCCGGGAACGGATCGCCGCGTCCTACCGTCACCTGTACAGAGGTGGACCACCGCGCGGTATCCGGGCGGGCGGCACTACGATGGAAAACTCCACGCCGCACCACCTTCAGCCACCCATTTCAGCCACCGTTTCGCCTGCCTGAGAAGCCGTCAACGCTCGCTGGGGAAGGCCCGAAGCATCCTCATGGGAAACAAGGGGAACTCAATGTCGTTCATCGGCCGTGACATGGCTATCGACCTCGGGACTGCCAACACGCTGGTGTACGTCAGGGGGCGTGGCATCGTCCTCAACGAGCCGTCCGTCGTCGCGATCAACACCAACACCGGCGGCATCCTCGCGGTGGGCGCCGAGGCGAAGAAGATGATCGGCCGGACCCCCGGCAACATCGTCGCCGTCCGGCCCCTGAAGGACGGCGTGATCGCCGACTTCGAGATCACCGAGCGGATGCTCCGCTACTTCATCCTCAAGATCCACAAGCGCCGCTACCTGGCCCGCCCCCGGGTCGTCGTCTGCGTGCCCTCCGGTATCACCGGAGTGGAGCGCCGCGCCGTCATCGAGGCCTCGACGCAAGCAGGTGCCCGCCAGGTGCACATCATCGAGGAGCCCATGGCGGCGGCCATCGGCTCGGGCCTCCCGGTCCACGAGGCCACCGGCAACATGGTCGTGGACATCGGCGGCGGCACCACCGAGGTCGCCGTCATCTCCCTCGGCGGAATCGTCACGGCACAGTCGATCCGGGTCGCCGGCGACGAGTTGGACAACGCGATCATCCAGCACATCAAGAAGGAGTACTCGCTCCTCCTCGGTGAGCGGACCGCCGAGCAGATCAAGATCACCATCGGCTCCGCGTACGACCTCGACAAGGACGAGCACACCGAGATCCGCGGTCGCGACCTCGTCTCCGGTCTGCCGAAGACCGTGGTCATCTCGGCCGCCGAGGTCCGCAAGGCCATCGAGGAGCCGGTGAACGCCATCGTCGACGCGGTGAAGACCACCCTCGACAAGTGCCCGCCCGAGCTCTCCGGTGACGTCATGGACCGCGGCATCGTTCTCACGGGTGGCGGCGCCCTGCTCCGCGGCCTCGACGAGCGCCTCCGCCGCGAGACCGGAATGCCGATCCACATCGCCGAGGACCCGCTGGACTCGGTGGCGCTCGGCTCCGGCAAGTGCGTGGAGGAGTTCGAGGCCCTCCAGCAGGTCCTGGACGCCCAGCCGCGCCGCTAGCACCACCCGTACGGCCCACGCGAGCACCACCGCACGGCCGTACGACCGCACAGTCGAACAACCGAACCACGAGGAAAGGCACGGCCGCCGCACGTGAGGGACACACGAGAGAGCCGGCTGCTCCTGGTGCTGCTGATCGCCATCGCGTTCGCACTGATCACGGTGGACATCCGCGGCGGCCAGGAGTCACCCGTCGACGGTGCCCGGCAGGCCGCAGCGGCGGTCTTCGGTCCGGTCGAGAACGGTGTGGCGGCCGCCGTCGACCCCATCGGCAACGCCATAGGCGCGGTCAGGGACTCCGGCGAGCGGCACACCCGGATCGCCGCTCTGGAGAAGGAGAACGCCGAGCTCAAGGCGGAGCTCGGCAGCGACGACCGCAACCGCAACCGGCTGCGCGAACTCGACTCCATCCTGAAGACCGCCGGCGCCGGGCAGTACGGCATCAAGGGCGCGCAGGTCATCGCCATAGGAGCGGCCCAGGGCTTCTCCTGGACCGTCACCGTCGACGTGGGCGCGCGCGACGGCATCAAGCGGGACATGACCGTGCTGAACGGCTCCGGGCTGGTCGGCCGCGTCACCACCGTCGGCCCGTCGACCTCCACGGTGCTGCTCGCCAACGACCCCGACTTCACCGTCGGCACGCGCATGGAGAAGTCCGACGAACTCGGCTTCGCCACCGGCCAGGGCGACCGGCCGCTGCTCGTACAGCTCCTCAACGGCAAGGCCAAGGTGAAGCCCGGCGACCGGCTCGTCACCTTCGGCTCGCGCGCCGACAAGCCCTTCGTACCGGGCGTCCCGGTCGGCGAGGTCGTCCGCGTCGACCCCGCGGGCGGCGGCCTGACCCGCAACATCTACGTCCGCCCGTACGTCGGCTTCACCAAGCTCGACATCGTCGGCGTCGTCGTCCAGGCCCCCCGCGCCGACCCGCGCGACATGGTCCTGCCGCAGAAGCCCAAGCCCGCGCCGACCGTGACGGTCACGGTGACACCACCGCCACCGGACGGACAGCAGGCCGCCGACGGACAGCGGAATCAGCAGGGCCGGAACCAGCAGGGCCAGGACCAGGGGGACGTGACACCGTGAAGTTCAACCGGATCCTCCTCTCCGCCACCCTGATCGTGGTGGCCCTGGTCGTACAGGTCTCCGTGCTCGCCCGGCTCCAGCTGCCCGGCGCCGTCCCCGACCTGGTCCTGCTCACCGTGGTCGGCCTGGCCCTGGTGTACGGACCGGTCAGCGGCTCGCTCATCGGCTTCAGCGCCGGCCTCCTCGCCGACCTGGCCCCGCCCGCCGACCACGCCGCAGGCCGCTACGCCCTCGTGCTCTGCGTCATCGGCTACCTCGTCGGCCTGGCCCGCCCGGAGAACGGCCGGCTGACCTCGGCGGTCGGCCCGATGGCCGTCGTCGTCGCGGCCGCCGTCGGCTCCACCCTGCTGTACGCGGGCGTGGGCGCACTCGTCGGCGACACCGCCGCCCGCCATGTCGGCCTGGGCTTCCTGCTCTTCACCGCGGCCGTGTACGACCTGCTCCTCGCGCCCTTCACGGTGCCGCTCATCATGGCGCTGGCACGTCGCGCGGAGAACGACCCGCTCGCCGACGCGGGCGGCGGCAACAGCGCCGACGTCGCCTCCGGCTGGCTCTCCTCCGGCACCGGCCTGAGGATCGGCAACCAGCGGGGCGGCCTTCGGGTGAAGACCGCCCGGAGCCGCGCCTCACGGGCCGGACGCATCAAGGGAGTCAAGCGACTGTGACCGAGGGGGCACCGGCGGTATGAGCAACATCCCCGAGACAGGGCGGACCCCGCGGGTCCAGATCCGGCTCGTCGTCATCCAGATCCTCGTCTTCTCACTGCTGCTGACCCTGGGGGGCCGGCTCTGGTACCTCCAGATCCGCAACGGCAAGGAGTACACGGACGAGGCGAAGAACAACCACGTCCAGCAGGTCGTGCAGCCCGCCGTGCGCGGCTCCGTCCTCGACGCCCGCGGCGTCCCGCTCGCGGACAACGAGACCCGGCTCGTGGTCTCCGCGTCCCGCACCGAGATGATGAAGATGAAGGACCGCGGCAAGACGGTCCTGACCCGGCTCGCCGACGTCCTCGACATGAAGCCCGACGACGTCATCAACAAGATCCGGCTCTGCGACTCCAAGACCCCGAAGCCCTGCTGGAACGGTTCGCCCTACCAGCCGATCCCGGTCACGGACGAGGCCACCACCCAGCAGGCCCTCCAGATCCGCGAACGCGCCGAGGACTTCCCCGGCATCACTGCCGAACCCACCGCCGTACGCCGCTACCCGGCGCCCGGCAAGTCCCGCACCTCGCAGGTCCTCGGCTACCTCTCGCCCGTCACCGACGGCGAGATCGAGAAGGCCAAGGACACCGACTCGCCGTTCCTCCGCTCCGACCAGATCGGCCGCTCCGGCCTGGAGCGCACGTACGACAAGGAACTGCGCGGCAAGGCCGGCGTCACCCGCTACGAGGTCGACAACCTCGGCCGGGTCATCGGCCAGGCCCAGAACGACCCCGCGGTCCCCGGCTCCAACGTCGTCACCTCCATCGACGCCCGCGTGCAGGCGGTCGCCGAGTGGGAGCTGCACAACGCGATGGTCGAGGCCCGCAAGGTGCACGACAAGAACACCAGCGAGAACTACAAGGCCGACTCCGGCGCCGTCGTGGTCATGGAGAACAAGACCGGCCGCATCGTCGCCATGGCCTCCCAGCCCGACTACGACCCCAACGCCTGGGTCGGCGGCATCTCCGCCAAGGACTACGCGGCCCTCACCGGCAAGGGCTCCAACTTCCCGCTCCTCAACCGGGCCATCCAGGGCCAGGCCGCCCCCGGCTCGATCTTCAAGGTCATCCCGACGACCGCCGCCGTCAACGCCGGATACGACTTCAACGGGCGCTACCCGTGCCCCTCCTCGTACTCCATCGGCAACCAGGTCTTCAAGAACTTCGAGTCCCAGGGCCACGGCTCCATCACCCTCGGCCAGGCCCTCGAGGTCTCCTGCGACACCGTCTACTACGCCCTCTCCCACCAGCAGTGGCAGAAGGACGGCGGGATGAAGCCGAAGAAGGACGCCAAGGACTGGTTCTACAAGACGGCCCACCAGTTCGGCCTCGGCGCCGAGACCGGCATCGACCTCCCCAACGAGGTCACCGGCCGGGTCCCCGACCGGAAGTGGAAGCAGGACTTCTGGGCGGACAACAAGGACTACTGGTGCCGCATCGGCAAGAGGGGCGGCACGTACGTCCAGCAGCTCTCGTACGAGAACTGCCTCGAAGGCAACCTGATGCGCGCCGGTGACTCCGTCAACTACTCCATCGGGCAGGGCGACACCCTCGTCACCCCCATCCAGATGGCCACCATCTACGCGGCCATCGCCAACGGCGGCACCCTCTGGAACCCCACCGTCGGCAAGGCGATCATCAGCCCCGACGGCAAGAAGGTCACCGAGATCAAGCCCAAGGCGCACGGCAGGCTCCCCATGGACACCAAGACGCAGTCCTTGATAGAGGAGGCCCTCGCGGGAGTCGCCACCCGCGGTACGGCCGCCTGGCGTTTCGGCGGCTGGCCGCAGGACAAGATCCCGATGCACGCCAAGACGGGAACCGCCGAGGTCTACGGCAAGCAGACGACCTCCTGGTTCGCCACGTACACCAAGGACTACGCGATCGTCATGACGATCGCCCAGGGTGGTACGGGCTCCGGTGCCTCCGGCCCCGCCGTCCGCAACATCTACGACGCCCTCTACGGACTCGACGACGCCGGCAACCAGGACCTCAAGCGGGCCCTGCTGCCGCAGCCGCAGAAGGCCCTCCCGAAGATCGAGGCCGACGGCTCCATCGACGCCCCGAAGATCAAGCCGTACGACCCGGAGGTCGGGAAGGTCGACCCCGACGCGCCCCTGAACACGCCGGACGACACGCAGCAGCCCGACCCGGCCGACCCGGACCGGGCCGACCCCGACAAGCCCGACCAGCAGGAACTCGCGGGCCCGCCCGCCGCCTGGCGGAGGGACTGAACCCATGACCGCACCCCACGGCTTCTCCGTCTCCCGGTACGCCCCCGAGCGCGGCACGCTCGCCAAACTGGCCGCCCGCGACTCGGTGGTCCGCCGGCTCGACTGGCCGATACTGCTCTCCGCGCTCGCGCTCTCCTTCATCGGAGCGCTGCTCGTCTGGTCCGCCACCCGCGGCCGCACCGAGCTCAACAACGGCGACCCGTACTACTTCCTCTTCCGGCACGTGCTCAACACCGGCATCGGCGTCGCCCTGATGATCGGCACGATCTGGCTCGGCCACCGCACCCTGCGCGGTGCGGTCCCGGTCCTCTACGGACTCTCGATCGTGCTGATCCTCGCCGTCCTCACCCCGCTCGGCGCCACCATCAACGGCGCCCACGCGTGGATCGTCGTCGGCGGCGGCTTCTCGCTCCAGCCCAGCGAGTTCGTGAAGATCACGATCATCCTGGTGATGGCGATGCTGCTGGCCGCGAAGGTCGACGCCGGCGACCAGATCCACCCCGACCACCGCACCGTCGCCAAGGCCCTCACCCTGGCCGCGCTCCCCATGGGCATCGTCATGCTGATGCCCGACCTCGGCTCGGTCATGGTCATGGCCGTCATCGTGCTCGGCGTGCTGCTCGCCTCCGGCGCCTCCAACCGCTGGGTCCTCGGACTGATCGGCGCCGGCGTCGGCGGCGCCGTCCTCGTCACCGCGCTCGGCATGCTCGACGAGTACCAGATCAACCGCTTCGCGGCCTTCGCCAACCCCGACCTCGACCCGGCCGGCGTCGGCTACAACACCAACCAGGCCCGGATCGCGATCGGCTCCGGCGGCCTCCTCGGATCCGGACTCTTCAAGGGCTCACAGACCACCGGCCAGTTCGTGCCCGAGCAGCAGACCGACTTCGTCTTCACGGTCGCGGGGGAGGAGCTGGGCTTCGTCGGCGCCGGCCTGATCCTGCTGCTCCTCGGCGTCGTCCTCTGGCGGGCCTGCCGGATCGCCCGCGAGACCACCGAGCTCTACGGCACGGTCGTCGCGGCCGGGATCATCGCCTGGTTCGCCTTCCAGTCCTTCGAGAACATCGGCATGACGCTCGGCATCATGCCGGTCGCCGGCCTGCCGCTGCCGTTCGTCTCGTACGGCGGCTCGTCGATGTTCGCGGTGTGGGTGGCGATCGGACTGCTCCAGTCCATCAGGGTCCAGCGGCCCATGACGGCCTAGAGGACAGCCGGCCGATCCCCCAGGGGATTTCCGGACAGGCTGATGGGCGTACTCCCGCGGAGTTCACTTCCCGTCTAGATTCGATTCATGGCGGACACGAAGCGCGAGATCGAGCGGAAGTACGAAGCCACCTCCCGGACCGGCCTCCCGGACCTGACCCGGGCGGCCGGGGTCGCCTCGGTCACCGACGAGGGCGTCACCGAACTCGACGCCGTCTACTACGACACACCCGACCTCAGGCTCGCCGCCGACGACCTCACCCTGCGCCGCCGCACCGGCGGCGCGGACGCCGGCTGGCACCTGAAGTTCCCCGTCGCCCCCGGCATCCGCGACGAGATCAGAGCCCCGCTCTCGGACACGCTCCCGCGGTCCCTGGCGGGGCTCCTGCGGTCCCGCGTCCGGGACGCCGAGGTCGTCCCCGTCGTCCGCCTCCGCTCCTCCCGTGACGTCCGCCACCTCCGCGCCGACGACGGCACCCTCCTCGCCGAACTCTCCGTGGACACCGTCCACGCCGAGGGCCTCACACGCGGGGGAGAGGCCGCCTGGACCGAGATCGAGGTCGAACTCGCCGACGACACCGACCCCGCCGTCCTCGACGCCGTCGAGAAGCGCCTCAGGAAGGCCGGCATCCGGCCCTCGGACTCCCCGTCGAAACTGTCGCGCGCGCTCGCCGAGACGGGCGTGGAACCCGAGGCGCCCGCGGCACCGCCGGAGCAGCCCGGTGCACCCGGCACCGCCGGAGCCGCCGTCCTCGCCTACGTACGGGAACAGGTCGAGGCGATCGTCACGTACGACCCCGCCGTACGCCGCGACCTGCCCGACGCCGTCCACCAGCTGCGCGTCGCCTGCCGCCGACTGCGCAGCGCCTTCAAGACGTATCGGAAGGTCCTGGACCGCGAGGCCACCGACCCGATCGGCGAGGAACTGAAGTGGCTCGCCGGAGAGCTCGGCGTCGCCCGCGACCAGGAGGTCCTCGATGCCCGCCTGCGCGCCCGCCTCGGTGAACTGCCCCGCACCCTGGTCCTCGGACCGGTCCGGGCCCGGCTGCGCCGCCGTGACGCCGCCCATGGCAGGAACGCCCGCCGCCAGGCCCTCGCCGCCCTCGACTCCGCCCGCCACCTCGCCCTGCTCGGAGCCCTCGACGCGCTCCTCGCCGACCCGCCGCTGAGCAAGGACGCCGCCGGCGACGCCCGGACCGTCCTCGCCCGCGCCGTCCGCAAGGACCACGACCGCCTCGCCGGCCGGATCGGCCGCGCCCTCACCCTCGAACCCCAGGACGCACGCGACCTCGCCCTCCACGAGGCCCGCAAGGCCGCCAAACGCGCCCGCTACGCGGCCGAGGCCGCCCGCCCCACCCTCGGGAAGCCCGCGAAACGGCTGGCGAAACGCGTGAAGGCCGTCCAGACCCTGCTCGGCGAGCACCAGGACGCCGTCGTCGCCAGGGGCACCCTGCGGGAGCTCGCGATCGTGGCCCACGGGGCCGGCGAATCGGCCTTCACCTGGGGACTTCTGTACGGACACGAGGAAGCCGCGGCGGCGGCCGCCGAGCGGGCGCTCCCCGAGGTGTGGGCCAGGGCCTCGGCCCCGGAACTCACGGCGTCCCTGACCCACTGAGCACCGGGGTACGCTTGAGAGTCGCCCCCCTGCCAGCTCACGAAGGTTCGAGATGTCTGCTGCCGAGTCTGTCTTCCCGCAGCTCGAAGCTCTGCTCCCGCACGTGCAGAAGCCGATTCAGTACGTCGGTGGAGAGCTGAACTCCACGGTCAAGCCGTGGGAGTCCGCCGATGTCCGCTGGGCGCTGATGTACCCGGACGCGTACGAGGTCGGTCTGCCCAACCAGGGCGTCATGATCCTGTACGAGGTGCTCAACGAGCGCGAGGGCGTCCTCGCGGAGCGCACCTACAGCGTCTGGCCGGACCTCGAGGAGCTGATGCGGGAGCACCAGGTCCCGCAGTTCACGGTCGACAGCCACCGCCCCGTCGGCGCGTTCGACGTCTTCGGCCTGAGCTTCTCCACGGAGCTCGGCTACACGAACATGCTCACCGCCCTCGACCTGGCCGGCATTCCGCTGGAGTCGAAGGACCGGACCGTCGACCACCCGATCGTGCTTGCGGGCGGCCACGCGGCCTTCAACCCCGAGCCGATCGCGGACTTCATCGACGCGGCGATCATCGGCGACGGCGAGCAGGCCGTCCTCGACATGACCGAGATCATCCGCGCCTGGAAGGCCGAGGGCCGGCCGGGCGGCCGCGAGGAGGTCCTCTTCCGCCTCGCGAAGACCGGCTCGGTGTACATCCCGCGCTTCTACGACGTCGAGTACCTGCCGGACGGCCGCATCGGCCGTGTCGTGCCCAACAGGTCCGGCGTGCCGTGGCGTGTCTCCAAGCACACCGTCATGGACCTCGACGAGTGGCCCTACCCCAAGCAGCCCCTCGTGCCGCTCGCGGAGACCGTCCACGAGCGCATGTCCGTCGAGATCTTCCGCGGCTGCACCCGCGGCTGCCGCTTCTGCCAGGCCGGCATGATCACGCGCCCCGTGCGGGAGCGAAGCATCACCGGCATCGGCGAGATGGTCGAGAAGGGTCTCAAGGCGACGGGCTTCGAGGAGGTCGGCCTCCTCTCGCTGTCGTCCGCGGACCACTCCGAGATCGGCGAGATCGCCAAGGGCCTCGCCGACCGGTACACGGAGGACAAGGTGGGCCTGTCCCTCCCGTCCACCCGTGTCGACGCCTTCAACGTGGACCTGGCCAACGAGCTGACCAGGAACGGGCGCCGCTCCGGTCTCACCTTCGCCCCCGAGGGCGGCTCCGAGCGCATGCGTAAGGTCATCAACAAGATGGTCTCGGAGGAGGACCTCATCCGGACCGTCTCCACCGCGTACGGCAACGGCTGGCGCCAGGTGAAGCTGTACTTCATGTGCGGCCTGCCGACGGAGACCGACGAGGACGTCCTCCAGATCGCCGACATGGCGATGAACGTGATCGCCGAGGGCCGCAAGGTCTCCGGCCAGAACGACATCCGCTGCACCGTCTCCATCGGCGGTTTCGTCCCCAAGCCGCACACCCCGTTCCAGTGGGCCCCGCAGCTGTCGGCAGAGGAGACGGACGAGCGGCTGCGCAAGCTCCGCGACAAGATCCGCGGCGACAAGAAGTACGGCCGCTCGATCGGCTTCCGCTACCACGACGGCAAGCCCGGCATCGTCGAGGGCCTCCTCTCCCGCGGCGACCGCCGCATCGGCGCCGTCATCCGCGCGGTCTACGAGGACGGCGGCCGCTTCGACGGCTGGCGCGAGCACTTCTCGTACGACCGCTGGATGGCCTGCGCCGAGAAGACGCTGCCGGAGATGGGCGTCGACGTCGCCTGGTACACGACCCGCGAGCGCACCTACGAGGAGGTCCTGCCCTGGGACCACCTGGACTCCGGTCTCGACAAGGACTGGCTCTGGGAGGACTGGCAGGACTCGCTCGACGAGACCGAGGTCGAGGACTGCCGCTGGACCCCGTGCTTCGACTGCGGCGTCTGCCCGCAGATGGACACCCACATCCAGATCGGCCCCACCGGCAAGAAGCTGCTGCCGCTGTCGGTCGTGAAGTAGCCCACGGAAGAACCCGCCGGGTTCCGCGCCGAAGACGGTGCGGAACCCACGAAGAGGCGCCCGGAGCGAATCCGCTCCGGGCGCCTCTTCGTGCGTCGGGCCGCCGTCCTACCGGTCGGCGCGTGCCGTGGCGAGCTCGTCCTCGTCCGCCCGCCGCGGCGGGACCGGTGCGGCGGCCTCGGCCACCCGCGGCGACGGGGCCGGGGTGCGCTCGGCGACGGGCACCACGGCCGGCCGCAGCCGCTCCTCGCCGAGGAAGACCCGGCGGACGACCCGCTCGGCGGCGAAGCCGTCGTCCCAGGAGCAGAAGCGCTCCCGGAAGGCCTGCCGCAGGGCGGCGGCCGGCTCGGCCTCCCAGGCGCCGCCGCGGAAGGCCTCGATCAGCTCGTCCTCGGTGGTGGTGATCACACCGGGAGTGTCACCGGGCTCACCGGAGAGCAGGTCGAAGGTCACACCGCGGCACGTCCGGTACATCTCCCAGTCGTCGGCGTACGTCACGATCGGCCGGTCGAGGTTGGCGTAGTCGAACATGATCGACGAGTAGTCGGTGATCAGGGCGTCCGACGCGAGGCAGAGCTCCTCCACCGACGGGTACCGCGACACGTCGATCAGCGCGCCCCGCTCGGCCAGGGCGTTCAGCTCCGGGTCGCCGCCGTAGAAGTAGTGGGCACGGACCAGCAGGACGAAGTCCGGACCGAGTTCACGGGCGAAGCGCGCGAAGTCGAGGCGCGGGACGAAGGCGTCCTTCTGGTGGTCGCGCACGGTGGGGGCGTACAGGATCGCCTTCTTGCCGTGCCCGATGCCGAGTTCGCCGCGGATCCGGCGGACGTCCGCGGCGGTGGCGCGGTAGTAGACGTCGTTGCGGGGGTAGCCGGTGT
Source organism: Streptomyces sp. NPDC029956 (assembly GCF_055574655.1). Taxonomy (NCBI): domain Bacteria; kingdom Bacillati; phylum Actinomycetota; class Actinomycetes; order Kitasatosporales; family Streptomycetaceae; genus Streptomyces; species Streptomyces sp. NPDC029956. The sequence continues at coordinate 117,809 of NZ_JBVHZJ010000015.1, forward strand.
TCAGGGTCTGGAAGGCGGCCGGGTAGACCCGCTCCCAGTGCTCGGTGGAGTGCAGGTTCGACGAGACGCTCCAGTCCCAGCGGTCCACCCGCTCCAGGAGCTTGTCGAAGTCCATGCTGCGGGCGACGGCCGGGTACTGCTGCTGGTCGAGGCCCATCCGCTTGAGCGGAGTGCCGTGATGGGTCTGCAGGTGCACCTGGCCGGGGCGCTTGATCACGGAGTCCGGGAAGTTCACGTTGTTGACCAGGTACTTGGCCCGGGCCAGCGCCTTCCAGTAGCCGAAGGTGGCCGGGGCGATCCGGGTCAGACCGGCCGGCGTGCCGGCCGCGTACGCCTGGTTCACGACCCACACGCCGCGCATGCCGGGCGCGAGCTTCTTGGCGGCCTCGTGCACCGCGAGCGGGTTGCAGCCGGGGGTGCGGCCCCAGTACGCCGAGTAGACGGCGAGGTTCTCGTCCAGCGGGAGGCGGCGCTGCACACCGTAGTAGGCGCGCAGGGCCTTGCGGCCGCCCCAGCGCTTGGTCCGGCCGAGGGCGCCGAAGGCCGTCTCGCGGGTGCCGTTGACCGTCTTGAGGGCCTCGAAGGCGGCGTACGAACCGGTCCGCAGCACCTTGAACTTCAGGCCGAGCATGCCGGGCGGCGGGGTGAAGCCCGCGGGCTCGTTCCGGCGGTAGGTCTTGCCGGCCTGCTTCAGGTAGGCGCGCCGATGGCTGCGGGGTATTCGGAAGCCGCGGGCGAAGGTGAAGAGGAAGTGGGCGACCATCCGCTCGAAGACGAGCCTGCGGTACGCGTCGAGGCCGGGTCGGCCCTCGAGGTAGTCGAAGACCCGCTGGTACTGCTCGAAGATCACGAAGTGCTTGCGCGGGGAGCTGCTGCGCATCGAGCTGCCCTGGCGGCGCTGGCGGTACTCGACGACCACGTACTCCAGGCCCGCGACCCGCTGGGCGGCGGCCATGGTCGTGTAGACCATGAGCGCGTCCTCGTACAGACCGTCGGTGAACGTGTAGCCCTCGCCGGTGAAGAAGTCGCGGCGGTAGACGCGGTTCCACACCACGGCGAAGATCCGCAGCAGTTCGAGCTCGTCGACGGGGCGGACCACCCGGTCGCGGATGGCGGCCAGGTACGGGCCGGTCTTGCTGGTCTCGACGCTGCCGTCCACATGGGTGCGGACGTGGTCGAACAGCAGGATCTCGGGGTCCTGGGACGCGTCGAGGCGGTCGGCCATGGCCTGCAGGGAGCCGGGACGGATCGAGTCGTCGCCGTCGATGAAGAGCAGGTAGTCGCCGCGGGCGTGCTCGACGCCGGTGTTGCGGGCGGCACCGATGCCGCCGTTCGCCGCGCGGTGGACGGCGCGGACCCGCGGGTCGCGGGCGGCGAACTCGTCGATGATCGCGCCGCTGCTGTCCAGGGAGCAGTCGTCGACGGCGATGACCTCGAAGTTCTCGTAGCCCTGTGATGTCACCGACTCGAGGCACTCACGGATGTAGCCCTCGACCCCGTAGACAGGGATGATCACGCTGAATCTGGGGGTAGCTGCAGCCGCCATGCCTTGTTGTCTCCTCAGTCGAACCGCTCAGATGAAGTATGACAGGAGCGATTCCGCGCCCCCGAGGCCGCGGGCGACGACCGCGGCGCCGTTCCCGCCCACGTCACCGCCGTTTCAGCCTCTGGGGGACCCTCTGCCCGATCGGTGATATGGCGACGAGGGGGTGATCCCGGACACAACGGCAGGAAAACGCCTGTGGTACGGATCGTCTATTCTGGAGTGCTGCGGCGGCCGGGGGGTCGCCGCAGAGTCGTATAGGCCGAGCGGAACCAGGTCTTGCCGAGGGCTGGGCGGGTTTTTCCCGGAGGGCGGAGACGCCCTCGTCGGTCCGCAGGAAAACCGAAGAGCACGCCCCGTCACCCCTCAGGCGCTCGAGCTTGTCGAGCGGGTCTGAAACGGAAAGGAACGCAGAACTACATGGCACCCCGGCTCAGCGTCATCGTCCCGATCTACAACGTGGCGCAGTACCTGCCCGCCTGCCTCAACTCGTTGGCCGTGCAGACCTTCCAGGACCTGGAAGTTCTCATGATCGACGACGGCTCCACCGACGAGTCCCACTCGATAGCGGCGGAGTACGCGGCAAAGGACGCCCGTTTCCGGCTCATACGCAAGGAGAACGCCGGCCTGGGTGCCGCCCGTAACACGGGTCTCGACAGCCTGGCCCCGCAGAGCGAGTTCCTGGCGTTCGTCGACAGCGACGACATGATCCCGCCGGACGCCTACCGGATGATGATCAGCAGCCTGGACGAGACCGGCTCCTCCTTCGCCACCGGCAACGTCGAGCACATCAACTCGACCAAGGTGTGGCAGTCCCCGATGCACCGGTTCCTTTCCCGGGGCGCGGTCAAGCGCACGCACGTCAGCAAGAAGCGCCAGCTCCTCACGGACCGGATCGCCTGCAACAAGGTGTTCCGGCGTGACTTCTGGGAGCAGCACGCGCTGCGCTTCCCCGAGGGCGTGCTGTACGAGGACACCCCGGTCATCGTGCCGGCCCAGTACCTCGCCGAGTCCGTCGACATCATCAGCCAGGCCACGTACTACTGGCGCCTGCGCGAGGGCGAGGCCAGCCCCTCGATCACCCAGCGCCGCAACGAGCCCAAGGCCGCCCGGGACCGGGCGGCCGCCGTGGAGTCCGTGAGCCGCTTCTTCGCCGCGCAGAAGGAGCCCGTCGCCGACTCGCTGAAGCGTGAGTACGACCACACCGTGCTCACCGGCGACCTGCGCATCTTCCTCAACGTGCTGCCCGACGGCGACGAGGAGTACCGCGCCGAGTTCCTGCGCGTGGCCAACAAGTACCTCGACCAGGTCGACATCAAGGCCCTCGACCGGCTGCCCACCGCGCTGCGCGTCAAGTGGCTGCTCGTCCGCAAGCACGCCATGGCCGAGATCCTGGAGTTCATCGAGGCGGAGCGGCTCGGCGAGCCCGTCGAGCTCGGCGGTGTCATCCGCAAGTACGCCAAGTACCCCTCGCTCGAGTCCCACGCGAACCTGCTGCCCAAGAAGTTCCTGCGGGTCGACAAGGACCTCCAGCTCCGCTCCCCGCTGAAGGAGCTCTCCTGGGAGAACGGCAAGCTGCGGCTGGCCGGTCACGCGTGGATCGACCGCGTCGACCAGACGGGCAAGCGCAGTGTCGTCAAGCTCCTGCAGCTGAAGAAGGACGGCACCCAGCGCCGCATGCTGCTGCCGCTGGCCAACCTCTTCAACCCCGAGGCCACCACCGGCTCCGGCCACAAGGGGCGCGGTCACAGCTTCGACTGGGCCGGCTGGGAGACGGTCATCGACCCGGCCAAGTTCCGCAAGGGCGACCAGTGGCAGGAAGGCCTCTGGCACGTCGGCATGCGCGTGCTGTCCGGCGGTCTCGTGCGCTCCCGTTCCGTGCACTCGTACGGCTCCGACCGCCTGACGTACCCGCCCTACCAGTGGCTCGACGACGACTACCGGATGGTCCCGGAGATGCGGCGCGCGGCGCTCAAGCTGCGCATCGAGAAGGTCCCGGTCCTGATCAGCGGCTTCGAGCGGTCCGGTGACGACATCCTCGTCGAGGGCGACCTCCGCGAGACCGTCGCCCCGGGCGCCGAGATATCCCTGCGCGTCGCCAACCAGAACAGCGGCGAGGTGCTCCTCTACCCGGTGGAGCTCCTCCCGGCCGTCGGCGGCCGTACGCCGCTGCGGATCCGCGTTCCCCTGCGGGACGTCGCCCTGCTGCCGGAGCACCTGGACACCGCCGCGGCCCGCGCCGCCGGTGGCGCCGACCCGGCGAAGCTGATGCGCCGCAACTGGAGCACGCAGATCCAGATCGACGAGCCGGAGAAGGACCCGCGGAAGATGCGGGTCGTCGTCCGGGACGGTCTCGCGGACCTCCAGATCCGGCTGCCCGAGACCTTCGGCGAGGAGGCCTCGCTGAACGAGGTGGCCGTCCTCTCCGGTGCCAACGGCTACCTGAAGTTCTCCGGCCGCCCGCTGCGCGCCACGATCACCGAGGTCTCCGAGGCCGACGGCACGTTCACGATCCGCGGCACGGCCTCCGTCGAGCTGTCGGGCCACCACCTGGTCGTCAGCGCCAAGAACCGCTTCGACGAGAAGACGGTCCCGCTGACCGCCCTCCCGGACGGCGGCTTCGAGGCGACGTTCCGTCCCTCCACGATGTCGGGTGCCGACGGCAGGCTGCCGCTGAAGGCCGGCCGCTGGGTGTTCCGCCTGGACGGTGGGGAGGACGAGCCGTCGATCCCGCTCGTCGTGGACCGCCTCGCCGCGACCCAGTTCCCGCTGGAGGGCACGCACAACGGCCGTGAGTACCAGCTCGAGGTCCACTGGCAGGACCACCCGCAGCTCAACTGCATGACCGACCTCACGGCCATGGAGAAGGGCGCGAACCGCCAGTACCAGCTGCGCCAGGAGGTCTACGAGGCCGGCCGCGAGCTGCCGCTGCGCGACTCGGTGCTGTACATCAGCTACAACGGCAAGCAGTACTCGGACAGCCCGCGCGCCGTCCACGAGGAGCTGCTGCGCCGCGGCGCGGACGTCGAGCACCTGTGGCTGGTCCGGGACGGCCAGGTCGAGCTCCCCGACACGGTCAAGGCCGTCAAGTTCCAGGGCCGGGACTGGTACGAGGCGCTGGCGCGCTCGCGCTACATCGTCACCAACGCCCACCTCCCGCACTGGATCAAGCGGCGCGAGGGCCAGGTGATCGTGCAGGCCTGGCACGGCACGATGCTGAAGAAGATCGGCCTGGACATCGATGCGCCGAAGTTCGACCCGAACTACCACGAGCGGCTGGTCCAGGAGGCGGCGAACTGGAACATCCTCGTCTCGTCGAACCGTTTCAGCACCCCCATCCTGAAGCGCGCCATGGGCTACAACGGGCTGATCGCCGAGACGGGTTACCCGCGCAACGACTACCTCTACGCCGAGGACCGCGACGAGCGGGCCCGTGAGGTGAGGGAGAAGCTGGGGCTGCCCGAGGGCAAGAAGGTCGTGCTGTACGCGCCGACCTGGCGCGACGACCTCTCGCACAGCCGCGGTCAGTTCAAGTTCGACCTGCGGGTCGACCTCGAGGACGCCCGCCGCCGGCTCGGGGACGACCACGTCTTCCTCATCCGTCGCCACTCCAACATCGTGGACAGCATCCCCGGTGCCGGGAACGGCTTCGTCTTCGACGTCTCCGAGTACCCCGACATCGCGGACCTGTACGTGGCAGCCGACATCATGATCACGGACTACTCCTCGGTCATGTTCGACTACGCGCACCTGCGTCGTCCGATGCTGTTCTTCACGTACGACCTGGAGCACTACCGGGACAAGCTGCGTGGGTTCTACTTCGACTTCGAGAACGACGCCCCGGGCCCGCTGGTCGACAACTCGAACGACCTGCTCCAGGCCATCCGTGAGATCGACGAGGTGGCGGTCGAGTACCGGGAGAAGTACGACGAGTTCCACCACCAGTTCTGCGACCTGGACGACGGCCACGCGGCCGGCCGTCTCGCCGACCTGATGTTCAAGATCGCCGAGGACGGCGCGCCGCTGTAGGCGGTGCCCCGAGGCATCGGAAAGAGCCCCGGTCCGCAGGTCTCCCTGCGGGCCGGGGCTCTTCCGTGTGCCCGGACCGGCTAGCGGTCGCCGGTCACTTCTTGTCGATGATCTTCAGCGAGAGCTGGCCGTTGCTCGCGAAGTACGGGCGCAGCTCGTGCTTGACGCCACCGGCGACGGCGGCGGGGACGCTCGCGGACAGCCGGTTGCGCCAGCCGCTCTTCGCCTTGGTGTCGGCGGCGACCGCGACCGGGGTGCCGGAGCTGCTCACCACCGGGTACGGGTAGGTGAAGACGCTCATCGGGGTGAGCACGTCGGTGGCCAGCTTGCAGACGCGGATCCGGGCGGAGCCACGGTCCGGCAGCAGCCAGAAGTCCCAGATGTCCTCGGTACCGGACTGGTGGAGGCGGGCGGCGGCGGCGTTGTCCAGGGTCGCCGTGAAGCGTCCGTCGGCGCCGGGCTTCACCGGAACGGTGAAGTTCTTGTCGGCCTCCTTGCGGTGGACGGCCTCGAGCACGCTGCCCTTGCCGGGCTCGGCGCCCCAGGCCGCGGCGTCGATGACGATCGAGGTGGCGCGGGCGTGCACGGCCGAGACCTCGACGTGCTGGGCGCGCACCCGGCTCTGCACCCGCAGGGTGCCGTCCGTGTGGTCGTGCGGCAGCAGCAGGGAGAGGGCGGGGCCCTCGGCGCGGGGCAGCTTCAGCGACAGGATCTGGAGGGTGTCGCAGCCGGACGACCGCAGCGGCATGTCGAAGCCGGCGGCGCGGATCGCCAGCTCCCAGTCACCCTCGACGAGCGTGCCGAGCGCGGGGACGAGCGCCTCGCCGCCGGTGAAGGGGAGGACGACCTCGTCGGCCTTCTTGCGGATGTCCTTGCAGACCAGCTTCGCGTCGCTGCCGGCGGGCAGCCCCTCGACCTTCACCCGGACGTCGCCCTGCGGGGTGACGACGGCGGCGGCCGTGCGGGGGATGGCCCGGCGGGCCCGCATGGTCTCCACGAGCTGCTCGAAGCGGGCGACGGTCTCGGCCTCCTGGAAGCGGACGACGTTGGCCACCGCGGCGGCCGCCATCTTCCTGCGGAGATCCTCGTCGGCGATCAGCTTCTCGATGTGCTCGGCGAGCGCCTTCTTGTCGCCGAGCGGCACGACGTAGCCGTCCTCGCCCTGCGTGATGATGTTGCGCGGGCCGTGCGGGGCGTCGTAGGCGACCACCGGCAGGCCGGCCGCCATCGCCTCGACGGTGACGTTGCCGAAGGCCTCCAGGCGGGAGGGGAGGACGAACACGGACGCCTTGGCGAACTCCGGGGTGACCGGGGTGGCCGGGCCCATCAGGAAGACCTGGTTGTTGCTGTCCAGGTCGTTGATCTTCTTGCGCAGCTTGCCGTGCTCGGGGCCGGAGCCGTAGATCCGCAGGCTCCAGTCCGGGTGACGCGGCGCCACGGTGGAGAAGGCCTCGATGAGGTCGTCGAAGCCCTTGTGCGGCTTGAGCAGGCCGGCCGTGACGACGATCTTGTTGTCGCCGGTGGACATCTGGCCCTCGTGGGCCGGGATGCAGTTGGGCATCGGGGAGAGCAGGTGGCTCACGCCGGGGACGACCCCGGAGATGGTCCGGCACTCGTCCGGCGTCGGCGCGGTGATCGCGTCCATCTTCGGGTACGCGTCCTTGAAGAGGGCGTCCCGGATGTGCGGGCCGTACTGCGCGGGCCGCGAGTGCTCCATGGCGACCTTGAGGAAGTCGCGGTCCGCGTAGGCCAGCATGATGGTGATCTTGGGGTTGTTGCTGACCACGACGTCGGCGTCGGTCGTGGCCAGGTACTCCATCAGCCGCCGCTCGGCGAGCCGGCTGATCCACGGCTTCTTGTCCGTGGGCTCGTTCGGGTAGATGTGCGGGAACGTCTCGATCATCGGATCGTCGCCGTCGTACGTGTGGGAGTGCTTCCGCATGTCGCTGAGCGCGAGGGTCTTCACCCGGGGGTCGAGCGGGAAGAACGCCTGGTCACGGTTGCGGCGGAGGGAGACGAGCTCTACCTCGTGGTGGTCCGCGAGCGCCTTGGCGAGGTTGTGGATCGCGCTGACCACGCCTCCGATGTGGCAGCGATCGACCAGAAGAAAGGATATTTTCATACCAAGCCTCAGCGTGTCGGGGGGTAGACGGGACGAACGTACAGACTCAGGCTACGGGGACACCCCCGCAGGCGGTGCCTGTCAGTCCGGTTACGGCGGCGCCCACCGTAGCGCCACACGGGCGAACCCCGGATGGACCCGGCCGAAACCGCCGCTGGGCGTGACGCGTCTCCAGGCACATGCACCCCGACAAAACAGCCCGTCCACCGGAGCCCGAGGGCTGTCTGACGGCAGCCGTCAGGATTCCCGTACGGATCGTGGTGCTGGTCCTCGTCGTTCCCCTGCGCCTGGCCTGGGACGTCCTCGTCCTGTGCGGCGCGTTCCTGGGCAGGATGCTCCGCCCGGTCGGCCGGGCCCTCGGCCGGTTCCGCGACACGGTGCTCGCCCCCGTGGGCCGCGCCGTCGCCCGGGTGGCCGAGGGCGTCGCCACCGCGTTCCTGTGGCTGCTCGGGACACTGCTCAGGACCGTCTTCTACTGGCCCTGGCTCGGGCTCTGGCGGTACGTGGTCGTCCCGGTCGCCGTCCACGGGATCGCGGCTCCGACGGCCTGGCTGTACCGGACCGTCCTCGCCCCGCTCGCCCGCGGCCTCGCCCGCGGCACGGCCTGGCTGTACGCCCACCTGCTCGCCCCGCTCGGACGGGGTACCGGACGGGTGCTGCGGGCGGTGCTCGTGTGGCCGTGGACAGCCGTCTGGCGGTACGGGGTGGTGCCCGTCGCGACCTGGGCGTACCGCTGGGTCCTCACCCCGCTCAGCCACGGCCTCTCCTGGCTCGGCCGGGGCCTCGGGCAGGCCGTCCTGCTGCTCGGCAAGGGCTTCGCGCTGCTCGGACGCGGCCTCGTCCAGCTCTTCAGGGGCCTCGGGTGGCTGCTGCGGATCCTCCTCGTCGCCCCCGTCGTGTTCCTGTACCGCCACGTCCTCACCCCCGTCGGACGAGTCCTCGCGGTGATCGGCCGCGAGCTCGCCGACGCGCTCGCGGTCGCCTGGCGCGTCGCCGGACATGTCTCCCGGGCGGTCGGCCGCGCTCTGAGACGGCTCGCACTGAACCTGATCGGCCGACCCGCGGCCTGGTTCTACCGCAGCGTCTGCACCCCGGTCGGGCACCTCGTGCGCGACGCCGTCTGGCGCCCGGCGAAGAAGGTCGCCCTCGACGCGGGCCGGGCGGTCTCCGCCGCCCTCGCCTCGGCCGGCGCGACCGTGACCGCCGCCCTCGCCTCGGCCCGCGCGACCGTGACCGCCGCCCGCCGCGAGGCGCGGCGCGCCCTCTTCGGCGGTCCCCGGGAGACCGAGCCCGTGCCCGGTATCCCCGGTCGGGCGCGTAACCTGGGAGGTGCTGCATCACGACAGACCGTTCCCGGCGCGGCGGCCGAGTCCGAGATCTCCCTGCACAAGGGGGGATGAGCCGGCTGCCCCCGAGAGAGCCCCCGTACATTCGAGGGCGGCGCGCCCCCCGCGCCCGCTCCGCACCGAGGAGAAGAACCACTGGGCAAGCGACAGCCCGAAGGCCCGCCGCCCGCACCGGCGGTGCAGCGCATCCGACTGCGCTACACCAAGCGCGGCCGCCTCCGGTTCACCAGCCACCGTGACTTCCAGCGCGCTTTCGAGCGTGCGCTGCGCCGTGCCGAGGTGCCCATGGCGTACTCGGCCGGCTTCACCCCGCACCCCAAGGTGTCGTACGCCAACGCCGCCCCGACGGGCACGGGCTCCGAGGCCGAGTACCTGGAGATCGCCCTCACCGAGGCGCGCGACCCGGAGACCCTGCGGGCCCTGCTCGACGAGTCCCTCCCGGCCGGCCTCGACATCACGGACGCCGTCGAGGCCCGGACCTCGGGGCTCGCCGACCGGCTCACCGCCTCCATCTGGGAGCTGCGCCTCGAAGGCGTCACCGTCGAGGACGTGGAGAAGGCCACCGAGGCGTTTCTCGCGGCCGAGACCGTGGAAGTACAGCGCAAGACCAAGAACGGCGTCCGCACCTTCGACGCACGCTCCGCGGTCACCGAGCTGACGGCAACCACTCCCCAGGGCGATCCCCAGGGTGATAGGCCGCTGGACAGCGCCTGTGCGATACTGCGGCTGGTTGTTCGGCACGTGACACCTGCCGTTCGACCCGACGACGTCCTGTCCGGTCTCCGAGCTGTGGCCGACCTGGCGCCGCCGGTCCCCGCTGCGGTGACCAGGCTGGCGCAGGGGCTCTTCGACGAGGAGTCCGGCACGGTGACCGACCCGCTCGCGCCCGACCGCGAGGCAGTCACGGCCGCACCTACCACGGCCGCCGCGACCGCCTCTGCGACGGCGCCGGGTGCCGGCATCGCGTAGGGAGCGGTCGTTGTAGCGCCGCCCTGGTACTCGGGAGCCACCTGGGTCGGGCAGCGCACTGACCAGGAGACTTTCGCCAGGCCGTCCGCACAGTGCGGACGGAACCGGCGAGCCAGACATAGAGCTCCCGTGCGGCGCCCGCGCCCCGGACGGCGGCACCGCGCCCCAGGCGCGACCGTGCCGCCGGACCGGACCAAGACGCGGCGCCCGGGAGCGTGACGGGAGAACCCCGCATGCTCGAGTCCAACGAAGACACCAACGCCCCCGGTGACAAGCTGCCGCCGCGCCGCAGGCGCCGCGCCGCTTCCCGCCCCGCCGGTCCGCCGGTGACGGGCACGACCGCCGAGACCGCAGAGACCACAGCGGCCCCGACGGCCACCGAGACCGCGGCCGTGGAGGCCGCCCCGGCCGAGACCGAGGCCGCACCCGCGCCGCGTACCCGCCGCCGGGCCACCCGCAAGGCCACCGCACCGGCCGCGGAGACCGCGGCACCCGCCGTGGAGACTCCGGAGCCGGCCGTGGAGACCCCTGCCGCCGAGGCCGCCGCCCCTGAGGCCGCCGCACCCGAGGCCGTCGAGGAGGCCCCCGGGGCCGCCCCGGCCCGCCCGCGTCGCCGCGCCACCCGCAAGGCCACCTCGCCGGTGACCTCCCCGGTCGCCGCCGAGGCCCCCGAGGAGACCGCCGCGGTCACGCCGGCCGAGCCCGTCGCCGAGGAGGCCCCCGAGGCCGCTCCGCCGGCCCGCGCCCGTCGCCGCGCCACCCGTAAGGCCACCGCCCCGGCCGGCGCCCCCGCCGCCGCCGAGGAGACAGCGGTCGTGGCGCCCGTCGCCGAACCGGTCGTCGAGACCGCCCCGGCCGCCGAGGTCGCGGAGGAGGCCGCCGCGCCCGCCCCGCGTACCCGCCGCCGTGCCACCCGTAAGGTCACCTCGCCCGAGGCGGCCACCGAGGCCCCCGCCGGCACCGAGGCCCCCGCCGGCACCGAGGCCGCCGCCACCGGCGAGTCGCTGCCGACGGCCGCCGTCGCGCAGATCACCGCCGACGAGGCCGAGGTCACCGCCGCCGAGACCGCCGCCACCCGTGGCCGCGGCCGCCGCCGCGCGACCTCCCCGCAGTTCACCTCCGAGCCCGCCCCGGCCCGCGAGTCGCGCCGTGCCGCGCGCCCCTCCGTCGCGGTCTTCCAGGCGCCGGTCTTCACCGAGCCGATGTTCCAGACCCCGGAGACCGCCGCCGCGGCCGCTGCCGCCGCCCCGGTGGAGCCGGAGGACGACGAGACGGTCGAGGAGATCGAGCTCGTCGAGGCCGAGGCCGAGGTGGAGCCCGAGGTCGAGGAGACCCCCGAGCCCGCCGAGCGCCCCGAGGGCTCCCGCCGTCGCCGTCGCCGCCGTGGCGAGCCCGTCGCCGTCGAGCCCGTCCCGGCCACCGTCGCCGACGAGCCCGAGGTCGAGGCCGCCGCCGACGAGGTCGAGGAGGCCGAGGAGACCGACGAGTACGAGGACCGCCCGTCCCGTCGCCGCCGCCGTGGCGGCCGTCGCCGTCGTCGCGGTGAGCTCACCGAGGCCGAGGACTCCGACGAGGGCGAGGAGCCGCGCTCCGAAGACTCCGACGAGACCGAGGACTCCGAGGAAGGCGAGGAGGAGCACGACGAGGCCGAGGCCTACGGCGGCGGCTCCAGCAGCTCCCGCCGCCGCCGTCGTCGCCGCCGGCGCAGCGGTGACGCCTCCGCCGACGTCGAGGGCACCGACGACGAGGGTGTCCGTACCGTCGTCAAGGTCCGCGAGCCCCGCCCGGCCCGTGAGAAGGCCGAGCCCGGCACCGGCGCCGACGAGGTCCAGTCCATCAAGGGCTCGACCCGCCTGGAGGCCAAGAAGCAGCGCCGCCGCGAGGGCCGCGAGCAGGGCCGCCGACGCGTCCCGATCATCACCGAGGCCGAGTTCCTCGCCCGCCGCGAGGCCGTCGAGCGCGTCATGGTCGTTCGCCAGAGCGGCGAGCGCACCCAGATCGGCGTCCTCGAGGACAACGTGCTCGTCGAGCACTACGTCAACAAGGAGCAGGCCACCTCGTACGTCGGCAACGTCTACCTGGGCAAGGTCCAGAACGTGCTGCCGTCCATGGAGGCCGCCTTCGTCGACATCGGCAAGGGCCGCAACGCCGTCCTGTACGCCGGTGAGGTCAACTTCGAGGCGCTCGGCATGGGCCACGGCCCGCGCCGCATCGAGACCGCCCTCAAGTCCGGCCAGTCGGTCCTCGTCCAGGTGACGAAGGACCCGATCGGCCACAAGGGTGCCCGTCTGACCAGCCAGGTCTCGCTGCCCGGCCGTTACCTCGTGTACGTCCCCGAGGGCTCGATGACCGGCATCAGCCGCAAGCTCCCGGACACCGAGCGCGCCCGCCTCAAGACCATCCTCAAGAAGATCGTCCCCGAGGACGCGGGCGTCATCGTGCGCACCGCCGCCGAGGGCGCGAGCGAGGACGAGCTGCGCCGCGACGTCGAGCGGCTGCAGGCGCAGTGGGAGGACATCCAGAAGAAGGCGAAGAGCGGCAACGCCCCGACGCTGCTCTACGGCGAGCCGGACATGACCGTCCGTGTCGTCCGCGACATCTTCAACGAGGACTTCTCCAAGGTCATCGTCAGCGGTGACGAGGCGTGGGAGACCATCCACGGCTACGTGCACCACGTCGCCCCGGACCTGACCGACCGCCTGTCCAAGTGGACGAGCGAGGTCGACGTCTTCGCGACGTACCGGATCGACGAGCAGCTCATGAAGGCGCTCGACCGCAAGGTCTGGCTGCCCAGCGGCGGCTCGCTGGTGATCGACAAGACCGAGGCGATGATCGTCGTCGACGTCAACACCGGCAAGTTCACCGGCCAGGGCGGCAACCTCGAAGAGACCGTGACGAGGAACAACCTCGAAGCGGCCGAGGAGATCGTGCGTCAGCTCCGGCTGCGCGACCTCGGCGGCATCGTCGTCATCGACTTCATCGACATGGTCCTGGAGTCCAACCGCGACCTGGTGCTGCGCCGCCTCCTGGAGTGCCTGGGCCGGGACCGGACCAAGCACCAGGTGGCCGAGGTCACCTCGCTCGGCCTGGTGCAGATGACCCGCAAGCGGGTCGGCCAGGGCCTCCTGGAGTCCTTCTCCGAGACCTGCGTCCACTGCAACGGCCGCGGTGTCATCGTCCACATGGAGCAGCCGAGCACCGCCGGTGGCGGTGGCGGCGGCAAGCGCTCGAAGAAGCGCGGCCGCGGAGGCGCCGAGCACGTCCACGAGCACGAGCACGCCGAGGTCACCGAGCCCACCGAGACGGACGGCGAGACCGCCGAGGTCGAGACCGAGGCCGAGGTCGCCGCCGAGCTGTCCGCCCCGGTGGCCCTGCCCGAGCCGATCGCCGCGGACGAGGAGCTGTACGGCTCCATCGCCGAGGCGGAGGCCGCCGCGACGCGCGGTCGTGGCCGTCGCCGTGCGACCCGCCGCGTGACCGCGCCGGCCACCGCGCGGCCGGTCGTGGAGACCGAGGCCGTCGAGTACGAGTCGAAGCCGAAGGCCGAGCCGAAGCCGGAGCCCGTGGCGGCGCCGGAGCCGGTCGTCGAGCCGGAGCCCGTCGTGGCCCCGGTCGCCGAGGCCGTCATCGAGCCGGTCGCCGAGCCGGTGGTCGAGGAGACCGCCGCCCCGGCCCCGCGCGGCCGTCGTCGTGCCACCCGCCGGGCGACCTCCCCGGTCGTCTCGACCACGGAGCCGGCCGCCGCGCCGACCGTCGTCGAGCCGGTCGTCGAGACCGCCCCGGAGCCGGAGCCCGTCGTGGCGCCGGTCAGCGAGCCCGTCGCCGAGGAGGCCCCCGTGGCCGCCCCGCCGCGGGCCCGCCGCCGGGTGGTCCGCAAGGCCACCGCTCCCGCCGGTTCGCCCTCGGGCGCCGAGGAGGCGGCCGTCGTCGTGGTGACCGCGGACCCGGCCGAGGCCACCGAGACGGCTCCGCAGGCCGCCGAGGCCGAGGTCGAGCCCGCCCCCGTCAAGAAGACGGCGGCGCGCAAGACCGCGGCGAAGAAGACCACGGCCAAGAAGGTCGCCACCAAGAAGACGGCGGCGACCAAGAAGACCGCGGCGAAGAAGACCACCACCAAGAAGGCCCCGGCCAAGAAGGCGGCGGAGAAGACCGCCGCCCCGGCCCAGGACTGACCGGTGGGTACGGGCCGCCGCTCCGCGTGTCGGGGCGGCGGCCCGTACCGAACGGGCGAATTTGACCCTCCGAGGTCGCCGCCCGTAACCTAGACCGTCGGCGTGTCTATCGATGCGTCGCGCCTCTGAGCAACTCCCTCCCGCTCGTCGGGAGAGGCCGCTCGTCCGATTCCGGAACGCCGCGGGCCCTCGGGTCCGTGTGAGTGGCTGGCTTCAGAGGTTTCGATCCCGAGTGAGAGAGAGATCCGCGTGTACGCCATCGTGCGCAGCGGTGGTCGCCAGCACAAGGTTGCTGTCGGCGACATCGTTGAGGTTGACAAGATTTCCACTGCCAAGGTTGGCGACACGGTCGAGCTCTCGACCCTGCTCGTTGTCGACGGCGACGCCGTGACCAGCGACCCGTGGGTCCTGGCCGGCATCAAGGTCACGGCCGAGGTCGTGGACCACCACAAGGGCGCCAAGATCGACATCCTGCGCTACAAGAACAAGACCGGCTACCGCCGTCGCCAGGGTCACCGCCAGCAGTACACGGCGATCAAGGTCACCGGTATCCCCGCGGCTGCGAAGTAAGAGGGACTGAGACATGGCACACAAGAAGGGCGCATCGTCCACCCGGAACGGGCGCGACTCCAATGCCCAGCGGCTCGGCGTGAAGCGCTTCGGCGGTCAGGTCGTCAACGCGGGTGAGATCCTGATCCGCCAGCGTGGCACCCACTTCCACCCGGGCTCCGGCGTCGGCCGTGGCGGCGACGACACGCTGTTCGCCCTGCAGGCCGGTTCGGTGCAGTTCGGCACCCACCGTGGCCGCAAGGTCGTGAACATCGTTCCGGTCGCCTGATCGGTTCATTTTGCGGAGGCGGACCTCACTTCCCGGTCGGGAAGCGGGTCCGCCTTTCGCGTGTTACTAGATAGACATTCCGCACGTATTCAGATGGAGGCACAACCATGACCACCTTCGTGGACCGCGTCGAGCTGCATGTCGCCGCGGGTAACGGAGGCCACGGCTGCGCCTCCGTTCACCGGGAGAAGTTCAAGCCGCTCGGCGGACCCGACGGCGGAAACGGTGGCCGTGGCGGCGATGTGACCCTGGTCGTCGACCAGGCGGTCACGACGCTCCTCGACTACCACCACTCGCCGCACCGCAAGGCGACCAACGGTCAGCCCGGCGCCGGCGACAACCGCTCCGGCAAGGACGGCCAGGACCTCGTCCTGAGCGTGCCCGACGGCACGGTCATCCTCGACAAGGAGGGCAACGTCCTCGCCGACCTCGTCGGCCAGGGCACCACCTTCGTCGCGGGCCAGGGCGGCCGCGGCGGCCTCGGCAACGCCGCGCTGTCCTCCGCGCGCCGCAAGGCCCCCGGCTTCGCGCTCCTCGGCGAGCCCGGCGAGGCGCGGGACATCGTCCTGGAGCTGAAGACCGTCGCCGACGTGGCGCTCGTCGGCTACCCGAGCGCCGGCAAGTCCTCGCTCATCTCGGTCCTGTCGGCCGCCAAGCCGAAGATCGCGGACTACCCCTTCACCACCCTGGTCCCCAACCTGGGCGTCGTGACGGCCGGCTCGACCGTCTACACGATCGCCGACGTCCCGGGCCTCATCCCGGGCGCCAGCCAGGGCCGCGGCCTGGGTCTGGAGTTCCTCCGTCACGTCGAGCGCTGCTCGGTCCTCGTGCACGTGCTGGACACCGCGACGCTGGAGTCCGACCGCGACCCGGTCACCGACCTCGACATCATCGAGGAGGAGCTGCGGCAGTACGGCGGTCTCGAGGACCGGCCCCGCATCGTCGTCCTCAACAAGGTCGACATCCCCGACGGCCAGGACCTCGCGGACATGATCCGCCCGGACCTGGAGGAGCGCGGCTACCAGGTGTTCGAGGTCTCCGCCGTGGCCCGGCTCGGCCTCAAGGAGCTCTCCTTCGCCCTCGCCGGCATCGTCGGCGAGGCGCGCGCGGCCAAGCCGCAGGAGGAGGCGACCCGTGTCGTCATCCGCCCGAAGGCCGTCGACGACGCGGGCTTCACGGTCGTGTACGACGAGGCCGAGGAGGTCTACCGGGTGCGCGGCGAGAAGCCGGAGCGCTGGGTCCGCCAGACCGACTTCAACAACGACGAGGCCGTGGGCTACCTGGCCGACCGCCTCAACCGCCTCGGCGTCGAGGACCGGCTGATGAAGGCCGGCGCCCGCGCGGGCGACGGCGTCGCGATCGGCTCCCTGGAGAACGCGGTCGTCTTCGACTGGGAGCCCTCGATGATGGCCGGCGCCGAGATGCTCGGCCGCCGAGGCGAGGACCACCGTCTCGAGGCCCCGCGTCCGGCTGCGCAGCGCCGCCGGGACCGCGAGGCGGAGCGGGACGACCCGCAGCGCGAGTTCGACGAGTTCGACCCGTTCTAGCGGGACCGGCCGGAGAGGGTCGCCGGACGGAGTCCGGCGCAGTCGTCCGATGCCGGTGAGGCCCCTCGGGGCCGAGCCGTGCGAGGGCGGCGGTGGCGGGTTCTGCCCACCGTCTCGAGGCTCCGCGTCCGGCTGCGCAGCGCCGCCGGGACCGCGAGGCGGAGCGGGACGACCCGCAGCGCGAGTTCGACGAGTTCGACCCGTTCCAGCGGGACCGGCCGGAGCGCGGCGACGCGCAGTGCGCGTGCGACCCGTTCCGGCCGGGGCGGGGGGTGGGGCGGCCTCGTGTCGTCCCGTCGGCCCCGCCCTCCGGTGCGTCAACCGAATGGCCTCTCTCACCCGTCCTGTTGGACGGGTCGGGCAGAGGCCGTTCGGGTGTCCGGGGGACCGTAGCATCCTCGATGTGAGCAGCATCACGTCCACTGAGGTGGCAGGAAAGCTCGGCGTCGTCGTCATCGCGCACAACGACGAGGCGCTGGTGGGTGACGCGATCCGGTCCGTGCTCGACCAGGGACCCGTCGTCGCCGAGGTCGTGGCCGTCGACGACGGATCGAGCGACGGTACGGCCCGGGTCCTCGACGAACTGGCCGCGCTGCACCCCCGGCTGCGGGTCGTCCACCGCACGGTCAACAGCGGCGGTTGCGGCACCCCCCGCAACGACGGCTTCCGGGCCGTCACCGCGCCCATCGTGATATTCCTCGACAGCGACGACGTCCTGCCGGAGGGCGCCGCCGAGACCCTGGTCGCGGCGGCCGAGCGTCATCACGCCCCCGTCGCGGTCGGTGCCTGCGTACGGCGCGAGCTGCCCGAGGGGCGCGACGTGCGCTGGCAGCCCGCGCTCTATCGCGAGCCCGCCGTCCTGGAGACCGCGGACGCCCTCCTGCCGCTCGTCCACGACACGCTCTGCGTCAACAAGGTCTACGACCGCGCGTTCCTCGCCGAGCACGGCATCCTCTTCCCCGACGGCCGCTGCGTGTACGAGGACTTCCTCTTCACCGCGCGCGTCCTGGCCGCCGCGCCGCGCGTCGCGGTCGTCCCCGACACCGTCTACATCTGGCATGTGCGCCGTGCCACCGCCCGGCTGTCGATCTCCCTCGACCGGGACGGCATCGCCAACTGGCAGGCCCGGATCTCCGCCCACCGCACCGCCGTGGAGACCTTCGAGGCGGCCGGCCGCAAGGAACTCGCCTCCGCCTGCCGCACCAAGTTCCTCGAACACGACCTGCGCCTGTACGCCCGTGACCTGCGGTCGCACGACATCGCCTACCGCACCGCGTGGTGGGAGCTCACCCGCGCGTACCTCGGGACCTTCGGGGAGGGGGAGATCGCCGCGGCGGTCCCGCCCGCCCGCTGGACCGCCCGGTTCGTGCTGGCCGCCGAGGAGCCCCGGGACCTGGAGCGGCTCTCCCGGCTCACCGCCGATCCGGCCAGGCTGCTGCCGCCCCACGCCCTGAGCGGGGAGGTCGCGGTCTGGTCCGAGGACCTCCCGGTGGAGCTGGACGGCCTGGACACGCTGCCGCTCGACGGCCTCCCGCTGCTCGTCGACGGCGACCTGCGCGCCGGGGCGACCGGTGGCGCGGGCGCGGGTGTCGGCGGCCAACTGCGGTTCACCGTCCGCGACCTGTACGGCCGGGTGAGCGCCGCCGTTCCCCGTACCGCGCGGATCGACTTCCTGCCCCGGGGCGGCGACATCCCCGTCCGTACCGAGCGGGCCGACCTGGCCGAAGGGGCCGCAGGCTGGTCGGGCCGGGTCCCCGCCGGTCTCACCGGCCTGGCCCGTGAGGGCCGCCGCCGGGGGAACCGGGGCGTCCAGCTCTGGGACGTCCGGGCCACGGTGACGTGCGCGGACGGCGCCGTCTTCACGACGGCGCTGCGACTCCCGGCGGAACGGCAGCGTCGGTCGCTCGTGCCGAGCAGCCGGTACGGTGTACTGCTGGTGCGGCAGTACACGACGGCGAACGGATCGCTGGCGGTGCGGCTCGCACCGGGTGTCCGTGACGGGCTCCGGGCGATCGGGGCAAAACTCCGCAGGATCTCCCGCAGCTCTCATTGAAAGGGGTTTGGGGCAGTGACTTATCTGATCACCGGCGGCGCCGGATACATCGGCTCCCATGTCGTCCGTGCCATGACGCAGGCCGGCGAGCGGGTCGTCGTCCTCGACGACCTGTCCACGGGATACGAGGAGCGGGTGCCGGAGGGCGTCCCCCTGGTGGTCGGCTCCACGCTCGACCGTGACGTCCTCGACCGCACGATCGCCGAGCACGGCGTGACCGGCGTCGTGCACCTCGCCGCGAAGAAGCAGGTCGGCGAGTCCGTCGAGCTGCCGCTGCACTACTACCGCGAGAACGTCATCGGCCTCACGGTCCTCCTGGAGGCCGCGGCCGCCGCCGGCGTGCGCAACTTCCTCTTCTCGTCCTCCGCCTCCGTCTACGGCATGCCGGACGTCGACCTCGTCACCGAGGAGACCCCCTGCCTGCCGCTGAGCCCGTACGGCGAGACCAAGCTGGTCGGCGAGTGGCTCGTGCGTGCCGCCGGCGCGGCGCACGGCATCTCCACGGCGTGCCTGCGCTACTTCAACGTGGCCGGTGCGGCGACCCCCGAGCTGGCCGACACCGGTGTGTTCAACCTGGTCCCGATGGTCTTCGAGCGCCTGGACGCGGGGGAGGCCCCGCGGATCTTCGGCGACGACTACGCGACGCCCGACGGCACCTGCATCCGTGACTACATCCACGTCGAGGACCTGGCCGACGCGCACCTCGCCGCCGCGCGCAAGCTCGCGGAGTGGGCCGAGGCGGGCGAGCCGCGTGACCTGACGGTCAACATCGGCCGCGGCGAGGGCGTCTCCGTCACGGAGATGGTCGAGCTGATCAACGAGATCACCGGTCACACCACCGAGCCGCTCGTCACCCCGCGCCGCCCCGGCGACCCCGCCCGGGTCGTCGCCGCCGCGGACCGCATCGAGTCGGAGCTGGGCTGGAAGGCCCGCTACGACGTGCGCGACATGATCACCTCGGCCTGGGCCGGCTGGGTCGCGCGCCGCGGCGCTTCGGTCTGACCGCCTGACGGAGCGCTACGGGGCACTGCGGTGCCGTACGGGGAAGGGCCGGGGAGTACGACTCCCCGGCCCTTCCCCGTGTACGGCGACGTGTGCGGCGACGTCGACGCGTACGGCGGTCCCGCGCCCGTCCTCAGCGCTCCAGGAAGGCGAACAGCGCCTCCCAGCGATCCGTGATCCGGTCGGCGGAGTACCGCTTCACGTTCTCGAAGGCCGCGTCGCCCATACGGTTCCGCAGCTCCTCGTCGGTGATCAGCGTGCTGATGCGGCCGCCGAGCTCCACGGTGTTGCCGAGCCGGGCGAGCAGACCGTCCTCGCCGTCCCGGATGATCTCGCGCACCCCCGGCGCGCAGTCGAACGCGGCGCAGGGCACCCCGGCCGCCATCGCCTCCAGGAGGGTGATCGGAAAGCCCTCGGCACGCGAGGCCTGGGCGAAGACCGAGGCCCGGGAGAGCGCCCCGAGGACGTCGTTGGTACGCCCCATCCACTCGACGGAGCCGTCGAGACCGAGGGCGGTCGTGCGGTGCCGCAGCGACTCCTCCTCGTCCCCGGCGCCGTAGATCCGCAGCGTCCACTCGGGGTGGCGGTGCGCGATCTCGGCCCAGCTGTCGAGCAGTATGTCCACGCCCTTCTCGTGCGAGAGGCGGCCGACGGAGACGACGGCCTTCTCGGTGCGCGGCACCGGCGCCGAGGGCATGAAGGGCAGGGCGTTGGGCATGTGGCCGACGTTGTCCATGCCGGCCCGGATCCAGCGGTCCGCGTCGCCGGGGGTGAGGACGAGCAGCCGGTCGACGTCCCGGTAGTAGCGCTTCACCCGGGCGAGCCGGGAGGCGGCCGCGCTCGCGGCGTACGACTCGTGGCTCATGCCGATGACGACGAGGCCCTTGGTGTCGGCGAGCGACACCCATTCCATCGCCCACACCTGGGTGACGATCACCACGGCCCCGGGCCGGGCGGCGGCGAACAGGGCCGTCATCCGCTCGGCCCGCTCCCGCATCCCGGCGGCGCGGACCGCGTGCCGTCGGCGCTCTGCGGCGTTGAGCCGGCCCTTGAGGCCGCGCAGCGAGCGGACCTGCGGCGGGTGCGCGTCGTACAGCGTGGTGGTCGGGTACGGCAGGGGCTCGGGGAAGTCGTGCCCGCGTCCCTCGGGAGCCGGCCGGATCCCGATGACGTGCACCCGGTGGCCCCGGTCGGTGAACGCCCCGGCCATCTGGTGCGTCCAGGTCGTCACCCCGCCCATCTCGTCCACGCTGTTGGAGACGATGAAGATGTCACGGCCGCCGTCGGCGGGGGACGCGGGCGTCCCCTGGGTCTCGTTGGTCACTTCCCGCTCCCGGTGAAGAAGGTGGTGACGATCCGGCGGGCCGCGTCGCCCCGGTCGTACTCGCTGAAGTCCGCGTTGAACCGCTGCCGCGCCGCCGCGTACTTGGCATCGGCCTCGTCCGGCAGGTTGGCGATCACTCCGAAGAGCTCGTCCTCCGTGGCCACCACGGGACCGGGGGCGTGTTCCTTCAGGTCGAAGTAGGTGCCCCGGTTCTCGTTGGCGTACTCGTCGTAGTCGTACGCGAAGAAGACCATCGGGCGGTCCAGCAGCCCGTAGTCGAACATCACGGACGAGTAGTCGGTGATCAGCCCGTCGGCGAGGGCGAGCAGCGGGGTGACGTCGTGGAGGCGGGACACGTCGACGACCCGTCCCCGGACCGACGGCGGCAGCGACACGCTGTTCAGGTAGTGCGTCCTGATCAGCAGCGTGTAGGTGTCGCCGAAGCGGTCGGCGAACGCCTCGATGTCGAAGGGGGCCTCGAAGGCACGGACCTTGCCGCCGGGCGCCGCGCGGAACGTCGGCGCGTACAGCAGGATCTTCTTCTCCGGGTCGATGCCCAGCTCGGCCGCGAGCGGTCCGCGCTCCCGGCGGCCCGTCCTCGCCTCCTCGCGCCGCGCCTCGGCGAGGCCGTCGTTGCGCGGGTAGCCGAGGGGCAGCAGCGTCTCGTCGCGGAGCCGGAAGGCCCGTGCGAGGGTGCGCCGGTCGTGCTCGCCGCGGATCAGGAAGTGGTCGAAGCGGTCCAGGGCCTGCTGGAAGGAGACCTGGGCGGCGAGGCCGCGCGACTTGGTGTGGGGCTCGTCGAAGCCCATCCGCTTGAGGGCCGTGCCGTGCCAGGTCTGGATGTACGTGGTCCCCGGGCGCTTGGTGAGCCGCAGCGGGAAGCCCTGGTTGTCGATCCAGAACTCGGCCTGGGCGAGCGCCCGCAGATAGGGCCAGCTCCACCGCTTCACCAGGGTGGCGTCCTCGGGGAAGCCGGTCGGCTTCGCCCCCGAGTACGACCAGACGGCCCCGAAGGCGACGCCCTGGCGGCGCATCTCCTCGTAGATCGCCCGGGGGCTGTCGCTGTACTGCTTGCCGAGGTGGCTCTCGAAGACCACCAGGCCCTTGCGGATCGGCAGCCGGCTGTAGACCTCGTGGTAGACGCGCAGTTTGGTCTCGCCCGAGTTCAGGTCCTTCTTCGCCCTGAGCAGGCGGCGCAGGCTCGTCTTCGCCAGCCGGGCGGTGCGCCCGTGCATGGCCCCCTCGATCATCGCCGTGGTGCGCAGGGCGGCCCTGCCCTCGGCGGTGAGGACGTAGGACAGATTGCCCTTCCTGGTGACCTCGGGCGCGAACCGGTCGGACACCAGCTTGGTCAGCCGGGGGCGGATCCGCAGGCTGTCGGCCTCGTCGACGGGGGCGCCGCCGACGGACACCCGGGTCCGCAGGTCCTGGCCGTCGACCGTGAGGATCAGCCGGACGTCCCAGACGGCGTCGATGATGCCGAGCGGGCGGACCGTGCGGGCGATGTCCGCCTCGCCCTCCCACTCGATCCAGGCGCCGGCGTGCCGGAGCGTGGTGACCGGGATGCGGGCGGTCCTGCCGCCGACGCTGCGGCGGGCGGAGAACTCGAGGACCGCGCCGAGCTCGGCGTCCGGGCGGATCCGGCCCAGCGGGTTGACGATCCGTCCTGCGAGGCTGACGACCCCCGCCCTGCTGGAGTACGAGGTCAGCCGGTTGCCCAGGGCGAGCGAGGTCAGCGGTTTCGCGTCGTAGCGGGACGAGGTGACGTCCAGGATCTGACGGCCCTGCTCGGTGTCCAGGTGCTCGGCGCACCAGTAGACCTGCCCGTCCCGCTCGGCGAGCGGGGTGGTGAGCCGGCCCGGGTTGGTGAGCGCGTCGGTGGCCGGGAGGAGGTTGGGCCAGTCCTCCTTGCTGAGCAGGTAGGCGCAGATGGCGTGCATGCGCTGCACCTCCTCGTACGCCCGGGGGTCGATCTCGGCGAGGTAGCCGTTGGCCAGCCGGGCGAACTCGCGCCGGTAGTCGTCGCCGAGCAGCGGCAGGTCGCGCAGGTGGAGGACGAGATCGTGCTTGAGGAACTTGATGTCCTTGCGGTACTTGAGCTCGTCGTAGCCCCTGCTCTCCAGGAGGGCGTCCACCCGCCGGTGGATCTCCATGCGGTGCACGAAGTTGGCGATCTCGTGGCGCCGGTTGCTGATCGACTTGGCGGCGGCGCTCTCCTGCACGTTCCAGTGGTAGACGTGGTTCGGGATGAGCGTGATCCGGCGCGCGGCGACATAGGCCTGGGCCGAGAAGAGCAGGTCCTCGTAGTGGATGCCGACCGGGAACTCCAGGCCCTGTTCGAGGAGGAACGCGCGCCGGTAGCACTTGTTCGTCGACAGGGTGTCGAACACCAGCAGGTCGGACAGCTCGGTGATCGACTCGATCGTCCGGGTCCGGGAGTAGAGCCAGGGATACCACTCGGTGGTCTTCTTGTGGCGGCTGTCGAGGTGGACACGGACGCACAGGCCGGAGACCAGGTCGGAGCCGGTGCTCTCGGCGGCGTCGAGCATGTTGCGGCAGGCGTTGCGCTCCAGCACGTCGTCGCTGTCGAGGAACATGACGTACGTGCCGGTGGCTTGCCGGATGCCGTGGTTGCGAGGGGCGCCGCAGCCGCCGCTGTTCTTCGGCAGCTGGAACGCCCGGACCCGGTCCGGGTTCTCGGCGGCGAGAGCCTGGGCGACCGTGAAGGTGTCGTCCTTGCTGCAGTCGTCGACGATGACGACCTCGACGCCGTGCAGGGTCTGCTCCAGCACCGACCGGACGGCCGTCGGCAGACGCTCTGCGTCGTTGTAGGCGATGACGACCACGGAGACGTCAGGCACGTGCACCTCGATTCACTTGTCGTTCGTCCACTCCTCCTCAAACTACCTGGTGTTCACCATCCGTTACGCAATGTCACCCTTCGCAGGGGTGTTCGGTCAGGATCGGTTGATCCGGTCCACGCCGTAGTACCCGGCCGTACACCGGGCGGCCCAGTCCTTCTCGTACACCGTCGTGAAGAAGGGTTCGGCGAGTCGGCCGATGTGCAGCGGGCGGTACGTGACCTCGCTGCGGCCGGCCGCCACCTCCGCCCTGATCCGGGCGTCCTGCCGGTCCCATGCCAGGCTGCGCGCCACCGTCTGCGTGGTCAGCGTCCGCACCTCGGGCACCAGGGCCACCGTGCTCGCCACGGCGACGGCGCCGGTGGCGACCAGGGCCGCGAGCCGGGCGGCGCGGACACCGGGGGGTGACGACGGTGCCCCGTGCTCGGGTCCGTCCCCGGCGGACGCCGTCGACGGCGCGGCGAGCCCGCGCCCCAGGCGGTACCCCAGCCAGGCCCCGTAGCCGCAGAGAGCCAGCAGGAACGGCACGACGAAACTTGTCCACGTGCGCGCGTACGTCCAGCCGGTCGCCCCGTAACCGCTGCGCAGTCCGTACGCGGCGACCAGGCTCCCGAGCACGATCAGCGGCAGGGGCAGCACCAGGACGGCGACCCGAAACGTTCCGCCCGAGGCCCGGCCGCTCCCGGCGTCCTCGCCGTCCGCCCCCGTCGCCCCGCCGTCCGGCCGGCGGGCCGAGAGGGCCACCGCCAGGCCCAGGAGCACCCCGGCGGCGAGAGCGCCGACGTACGCCCACTGCCCGCCGATCGTCTCCCAGATCCGGTACCAGTCGCGGACCGTCTCCCCGGCCCCGGACAGGGTCAGCGGCTCCTTCGGCTGCTGGGTGCGCCGCCAGCGGGCGCCCGGGGAGGTGGTGAGCAGCACCAGACCGATCACGAGGCCCAGACACCAGGCCGCGCACCAGGTCGACGCGAACCGGTCGCGCGTCCGGCCGAACCGGGGCAGGCAGAGCACGCCCGCCGCCGCGGCGATCAGCCCGGACATCGCGACGAAGGGCTCGCTGAGCATGCCGGCCGCCGTACCGAGGACGGCCGCGGCGCCGACGGCGGTGCCCCGCGCCCAGCGCCGGCGACTGCGGGCCGCCCACACGGCCGACAGGACCGCCCAGACGCCGAGGATGCTCGGGAACGTGTGGGAGATGGTGGCCGGAGCCCAGAGCAGCGCCTGGTACGGGCGGGTCCCCGCGAAGAACAGCAGCGCTTCGAGCACCAGGACCGCCGCCGCGGCCGCCGCCGCGGGGAACGGCAGACGGAGCGCCCGCAGCGTGGCGCGGGCGAGGAGGAACAGTCCCGAGCCGAGCGCGACCACGAGGAACGCGGGCAGCAGTTTCGGCCCCCGCATGTCGTCGGAGTAGAGCAGCCCGGTCAGGAGGGCGTTGGTGACGCGTCCGTTCTGGGTCAGGTAGAAGTCCGACGTGATGCCGAGGACCCCCAGGTCCCGGGTCTTCCACAGGGCGCACCAGTCGTCCGACGTGGGACGTACGTACAGACCGAGGAAGGCGCCGACCGAGAGCAGCGCGCCCGCTCCGGTGGCGATGACCAGCGTGATCCAGGGGAGTACCTGCCGGAGTCCGCGCGCCGGGTCGGTGTTCTCTTCGTCGTCGTCCGACATCCGTGCGTCACCGAGGTCCGACAGGGTCGTTCTACTCACGGGGCATTGCTCCAGGGGGCCGAGTTCCGTGGCACGAGGGCGCCGCCTCCGTGGCGTCGCCAAGGTATCGGCACAACGGGTCTCTATGAGTGACAAAAGACAAAAAATGCCACGTATATCAATATCCGCCCCGCATGCTTTGCCGCATGGACGACATGCCGACCGGGGGCGGCCACCCGGGCGACGCCGGACGGTCACCGCCGCTTCGTACCGTGGCCGCGCTGCTCGAAGGCGAGTTCGGTGGCGGTCCCTCAGGACGTACTCTTGCCCATCCCTCTGGAGTGACCGTTCATGACCAGGCTTTCCGTCGTCGTCCCCTGCTTCAACGAGGAGGACGTCGTCGAACGCTTCGACGCGCGGATGCGCCAGGTGCTCGACACGCTCCCCGTCGGTTACGAGATCTGCTACGTCGACGACGGCAGCTCCGACGGAACGCTGGGCAAGCTGCGCGAGATCGCAGCCCGGCACCCGCACCGCACCCAGTACGCATCCTTCAGCCGTAACTTCGGCAAGGAGGCCGCCATGCTCGCCGGCCTGCGCAAGTCCACCGGTGACGCCGTGGTCATCATGGACGCCGACCTCCAGCACCCGCCCGAGCTCCTCGCACGCATGCTGGACCTGCACCACCAGGGCCACGACCAGGTCATCGCGCGCCGGACCCGCGAAGGCGACAAGAAGCTCCGCTCGGCGCTCAGCCGGGTGTACTACCGGGCGGTCAACCGCTGGGTCGACGTGGAACTCACCGACGGCGTGGGCGACTTCCGCCTGCTGTCCCGCCCCGCCGTCGACGCGCTGCTCTCGCTGCCCGAGTACAACCGCTTCTCCAAGGGCCTCTTCTCCTGGATCGGCTTCGACACCGTCACCTTCGACTACCAGAACGCCGCACGCGAAGGCGGTGAGACGAAGTGGAAGTTCAGCTCCCTGATCAACTACGGCATGGACGGGCTGATCTCCTTCAACAACCGCCCGCTGCGCATCGCCCTCTGGCTCGGCATGACCCTGACCGGCCTCGCCGCCCTCTACGCGGCCTGGGTCGTCGTCGCCGCCCTCACCCAGGGCGTCACCGCCCCCGGGTACGTCACCCTGGTCGCGATCGTCGCGGGACTCGGCGGCGTGCAGATGGTGATGCTGGGGCTGATCGGCGAGTACATCGGCCGTATCTACTACGAGACGAAGCGCCGGCCGCACTTCCTCGTCAAGGAGACCCACCGCTCCTTCGGCCGCGGCGCGTCCGAGCGCGCCGCCGAGCGGATCCGCGTCGTGGCCACCGAGGGAGAGCACTGATGGGAGCCGGGTCCGCCAGGACGCGGCCTCCCACGACACGGCGCGGGCGGCTCGCCGAGATCTTCCGCTTCGCGCTCGTCGGCGGCGTCAACACCGGCACCTTCTTCGGCTGTTACCTGCTGCTCCACCCGTGGATGCCGTACTTCGCCGCGTACTCCCTCGCCTTCGTCCTCAGCATGATCGGCTCCTTCTTCCTCAACACGTACTTCACCTACCGCACCCGGCCGACCTGGAAGAAGTTCGCCCTCTTCCCGCTCACCAACGTCACCAACTACCTGGTGCAGAGCGTCGGTCTGTACGCGCTCGTCACCTGGGCCGGAATGGACGACAGAATCGCGCCACTCGTCGCGGCCGTCGTCGCCATCCCCTTCACCTACCTCATCTCCCAGCGGATCCTCGTCCCCCGGAACAAGGGACAGGGCACCGACGGCTCCGGTCCAGGGAGCGAAACGGACGAGCGGCAGCCCTCCCGGCTCGCGTAGATTGCCTGGCAGCCGCGGCGGGGACACGCGGCGCGTGGGACAGCCGA
The DNA here is from genome assembly GCF_055574655.1 of Streptomyces sp. NPDC029956. NCBI lineage: Bacteria > Bacillati > Actinomycetota > Actinomycetes > Kitasatosporales > Streptomycetaceae > Streptomyces > Streptomyces sp. NPDC029956. The sequence continues at coordinate 145,135 of NZ_JBVHZJ010000015.1, forward strand.
GTGAGGACGACGCAGGTGGCGGCACAGGTGACGACGCAGATGACCGGAGAGACGGACGACGCGAGGCGATATGTGACGGAGGCACGCAGGATCGTCATCAAGGTCGGCTCCTCCTCCCTCACCACCGCCTCCGGAGGCCTCGACGCCGATCGCGTCGACGCCCTCGTCGACGTCCTCGCCAAGGTCCGCAGCGGCGGCGAGAAGGAGATCGTCCTCGTCTCCTCCGGCGCGATCGCCGCGGGCCTCGCCCCGCTCGGCCTCACCCGCCGTCCCAAGGACCTCGCCCGGCAGCAGGCCGCCGCCAGCGTCGGCCAGGGCCTCCTCGTCGCCCGGTACACCGCCTCCTTCGCCCGCTACGGCGTCCGCGTCGGCCAGGTCCTCCTCACCATCGACGACACCAGCAGGCGCGCGCACTACCGCAACGCCTACCGGACCCTCGACCAGCTCCTCGCGATGGGCGCGCTGCCGGTCGTCAACGAGAACGACACCGTCGCCACCGACGAGATCCGCTTCGGCGACAACGACCGGCTCGCCGCCCTCGTCGCCCATCTCGTCCGTGCCGACCTGCTCGTCCTGCTCTCCGACGTCGACGGCCTCTACGACGGGGACCCGTCCAAGCCCGGCACGTCGAGGATCGCCCAGGTCGCGGGCCCCGACGACATCGCCCATGTGGAGATCGGCTCCGCAGGGAAGGCGGGCGTCGGCACCGGCGGCATGGTCACCAAGGTCGAAGCCGCCCGGATCGCCGCCGCCGCCGGCATCCCCGTGGTCCTCACCTCCGCGAGCCGCGCCGCCGACGCCCTCGCCGGACGCGACACCGGTACGTACTTCCACCGCACCGGCCGCCGCTCCGCCGACCGGCTCCTGTGGCTGGCGCACGCCTCCACCCCGCAGGGTTCCCTGACCCTGGACGACGGAGCCGTAAGAGCCGTCGTCCAGGGCAAGAAGTCCCTGCTCGCGGCCGGTGTCGCGGGCATCGAGGGCGACTTCGTGGCCGGCGACCCGGTCGAACTGCGCGACACCGCCGGCCGGGCCGTCGCCCGCGGCCTCGTCAACTTCGACGCCAAGGAGCTGCCCCGGATGCTCGGGCGCTCCACCCCCGAGCTCGCCAGGGAACTCGGCCCCGAGTACGAGCGTGAGGTCGTCCACCGGGACGACCTGGTCGTCATCCGCTGACCCTCGCGCCCCTCCCGAAACGGCTGAAAGTGCGGCCATCCGGAAGGGACGTTTACCAAAACCGCCCCAAGTGCCGCCTCGGGCTGGTCAACTTTGTCTCGGGGGTAAGAGAGCAGGGCGGGGTACAGCACCACACGCATCACACAGGAGGCCGCCGGTGAGACGAGCGCGCCCAGGGGCACCGCCCCGAGGGACTGCCGAACGCGCCCTGACCAGTGTCGAGGCCGGAGCCGACTTCGACGAGGCACGGGACAGGTCCACGGACACCAAGACCGAGACCACCACCGAGACACGTGAGGTTCGCGAGGCGCGTGAGGCACGCGCCAAGGAACAGCCCGTGTCCAAACTCTGGCACATCACGCTCAGCGTGTCGGGTGTGGAGTCACCGCTGAAGGAGGTGCGCCGCGGGCTCGAACAACTGGCCCACGACCACCCCTTCCTGCTGACCAGCAGGTATGCCAACGACCACGCCGAGATCCGGTACTGGGAGGAGGCCCGCGACCTGCACGACGCCGCGGCCGTCGCCCTGCGCCTGTGGGGCGAGCACCGGCAGACCGCCAAGCTGCCGCCGTGGGAGATCGTCGGCCTCGAGGTCATCGACCGCGAGACCTACCACCAGCGGATCGCGGAGGGCTACGGCCCGCCGCCTGCCGCCCCGGTCGGCGTCCACCCGTACTGAACGGGGGCGCGTTCCGAGACGGCTCCCCGTGCGGGGCGTCTCGGAACGACCGGGGTACGTCTCGGAGTGCGGGATACGTGAGGGATGTCCGCAGGGGTGCCAGTACCCTGCGGGCATGACCTCGCTCACGCCCCTCGACAACCTGTCCCCGGTCACCCGGGCCGCCTACCGGGCCCGTGGCGCCGCCGCCGAAATCGCGCCACTCCCGCGTGCGACCAAGGACGACGCCCTGCTGGCGATCGCGGACGCCCTCGAAGTGCGCACCGCCGAGATCGTCGAGGCCAACGCCGAGGACATCGCCAAGGCCCGCGAAGCCGGGACCAGCGAGGCGATCATCGACCGGCTCACGCTCACCCCCGAGCGCGTCCGGGCCATCGCCGCCGACGTCCGCGACGTGGCCGCGCTGCCCGACCCCGTCGGCGAGGTCGTCCGCGGCTCGACCCTGCCCAACGGCATCGACCTGCGCCAGGTCCGCGTCCCGCTCGGCGTCGTCGGCATCATCTACGAGGCCCGCCCCAACGTCACCGTCGACGCCGCCGCCCTCTGTCTCAAGTCCGGCAACGCCGTCCTGCTCCGCGGCTCGTCCTCCGCCTACGCCTCCAACAGCGCCCTGGTCAAGGTCCTGCGCGACGCCGTCGGCGGCGCCGGACTGCCCGCGGACGCCATCCAGCTCGTCCCCGGCGAGTCCCGCGACTCGGTCCGTGAGCTGATGCGCGCCCGCGGCCTCGTCGACGTCCTCATCCCGCGCGGCGGAGCCTCCCTGATCCGGACGGTCGTCGAGGAGTCCACCGTCCCCGTCATCGAGACCGGCACCGGCAACTGCCACGTCTACGTCGACGCCCAGACCGACCTCGACATGGCCGTCGACATCCTGATCAACTCCAAGGCCCACCGGGTCAGCGTCTGCAACGCGGCCGAGACCCTCCTCGTCCACCAGGACGTCGCCGCGGCCTTCCTGCCCAGGGCCCTCGACGCGCTCGCCGACGCCGGCGTCACCGTCCACGCCGACGAGCGGGTCATCGCCTTCGCCGAGGGCTCCAAGGCCACCGTCGTACCGGCCACGCCGGAGGACTGGGAGACCGAGTACCTCTCGCACGACATCGCCGCCGCCGTCGTCGACTCCCTCGACAGGGCCGTCGATCACATCCGGACCTGGTCCTCCGGTCACACCGAGGCGATCGTGACCACCTCGCAGGCCGCGGCGCGCCGCTTCACCCAGCTGGTCGACTCCACCACGGTCGCCGTGAACGCCTCCACCCGGTTCACGGACGGCGGACAGTTCGGCTTCGGCGCGGAGATCGGCATCTCCACCCAGAAGCTGCACGCCAGGGGCCCCATGGGCCTTCCGGAGCTCACCTCGACCAAGTACATCGTCACCGGCGACGGTCACGTGCGGTAACCACTCCTTTCGGTACGGACGGATACGGGCAGGGAGGCTTCGCACTCTCCCTGCCCAAAACCACCTCGCGGGTCTACTCTGAATCCGTGCCGGACGACGTGGGGGGCACGCCGTTCCAGAACGGCGGGGACCCTGAGGACTCTGTCGACCGCGGAGGCGCCGACGAGGTCTACGCCGACGTGGTGTTCGACGAGGCCTTCGTGCGGGCCGCGACCGTCCACGAACCCACCGCCGTCGAGCGGCTCCTCGCCGCCGCCCAGGCCCGCGCGGAGGCCGAGTCGGCCCGCGCCCGCGCCGGTGGAGGATCGGGCGACGACGACCTCTACGAGGACTTCCACGACCACTCCGGCCTCACCTACGAGCCGGACGACGTCGGTGACGACGCCAGCCCCTACGGCCGCCACGGCGGCGCTCTGCGCCCCTACCGGGGCAGCGCCCGCTGGCACCGGCCCGTCGCCTGGGCCCTCGCCCTCCTCATGGGGGTCGGCATGGTGGCCCTCGCGTTCAGCGCCGTCTACCGGGGCGCGGCCGCCAACCGCCAGGACCAGGTCCCGCCGCCGGCCACGACCGGAGTCGACACGCCCAAGCCGAACCCGGCCCCGCCCGCCGCCCACGCGCCCGCGGCCCGCTCCGCGTCCCCCGAGTAGGCACGCTCCGCTTCCCCCGGGTTCACGGTCCGCCGCAGTGCCGGCGCGGTCCGTGGTGGTCCCGGATCACGGTCCGCCGCCGCGCCGGCGCGGTCCGTGTCCCCCAGGCGGCCGAGCCGCACGGCTCCGCGGCGGCGCACACACACCCCGACGGCGGAATTCTTCCGAACTTGTCGTGTACCTGGGCGTTTACCGAAGCCCCCGCGGACCTACCCTGAAGGTATGGCAGGGCGTGGCGACCCGCCTGAGGGGACACCCGAGGGTCTCCCCGGTGGTGAGGACGAGTACAGGTCCGTCGTCTTCGACGAGGCGTTCGTCCGTGCTGCCCACCTCCAGGAGTTCTCGGCCCGGGAACGGATGGACGAGCACACCGAGGCCGTCCGCAGCCGCCCCTCGTCCTGGGAGGGCCGGAGCGGTTCCCACCAGGCCCTCATGCTGGTCCTGCTGATCCTCCTCGCCTTCGGTACGGCCATCTATCTGGGCGTCCGCAACCCCTACCAGCCGCCCGCAGACCAGCGGGCCGAGCCGCTGCGGACCACCGTGGTCCCGCTGGCCCCCCAGAGCCCCGTCGTCGGCGGCGCGCCCGACCGGCTCTTCGACCACAGCCCGGTCGCCGAGTACCGCACGGGGGCCGCCGGCATCAACCTCCCCGTCGCGGGGCGCACCACCCACTTCGCCGAGAGCCAGGTCGTCGCCGCCCTGAGCATCGCCAAGGACTATCTGGTGGCCTCGTCCCTGGAACCCGATGTCCTGTCCGGGGCCACCGTGCGGCCCGCGCGGCTGCTGCTCGACCCCGACCAGCTGGAACAGTTCGACCGGAGCGTGGAGGCACCGGCCGACGACGGGCGCCACGCCCTCGCCGCCTGGCTGGTCCGCTTCGACCCGCGCCAGGCCGTCCTGGCGGACCCCGCGGCCCGTGTCCAGGGCACTCTCCGCTTCGAGGAGACCGGCCCCGACACCCTGGACGTCACCGCCGACCACACGTACACCTACGCCCTCCGCCCGGCCACCCAGGGCGCGGGACCGGTCGGTCAGGCCTCGCTCTTCACCGTCCACCGCGAGGTGCACTTCCGCTTCGACCGCGAGGACCTGCGCATGCACCGGGCCGAGCTGATGACCAGCACCGTCGAGGCGGGCCCACAGGCGTGCGGCGCGGACACCACCGGCTCCCTGAAGCCGCTCCTGGCCGGAGCGCGGGCCTCCGAGGCGGGCGGCGGACCGCCGGTCACCGACCCGTACGCCACGGGCCGGCCCGCCGCCCCCTCACTGTGCGGAGTGCTGGCGCCGGGCGCCCAGCCCTCGCTCTGAGGCCCGGAACGCCCGCTCCTCGCCAGGGGCCCCCGAGCGCCCGGTTCGGGCTTCCGGGCGTCCCCGAGCACGCGGTTCTCGCTACCGGGCGTCCCCGGTGCCGCTGTCCGGGTCGCTCTTGCCGTCCCCGGCGGTTCCGGTGGTTCCGTCGGTTCCCGTGGCGTCCGGCTTCTTCGGGGCCTGGCCGCCGCCGAAGGCGTTGCGCAGCTTCCCGCCCAGATCGCCCGCCAGGTCGCCGGCGCCACCGGCTATGTCGCCGACCAGCTTCATCAGCGGATCCTTGCTGGTCCGCACGGTGTCGGCATAGTGCCCCGCCGACTCGCGGAAGGAGTCCGTGACCGAGGTGTCCTTGTCCTCCGAGCGCTTCGGGTAGTGGCCGTCCATGATCCGCTGGAAGTCGCGGCTCTCCGACCACTTCCTCAGCTCCGCCGCCCGGACGGTGGTGAAGGGATGCGTGCGCGGCAGCACGTTGAGGATCTTGAGGACCGAGTCCCGCAGGTCCCCGGCCTTCTCGTACTCGTCGGCCTGGGCGAGGAACGCGTCCACGTTCATCTCGTGGAGGTGGTTGCCGCCCGCGATCTTCATCAGACCGCGCATCGAGGCCTGGACGTCCTGCCCGACGAGGAGCCCGGCCCGGTCGGCGGAGAGCTCCGACTTGCGGAACCACTCGCGCAGCGCCGTGACGATGGCCATGATCGCGACGTTCCCCAGCGGGATCCAGGCGATCTTGAGCGCCAGGCCGGTGAGGAAGAGCAGCACCGTGCGGTACACGGAGTGCCCGGACAGCGCGTGGCCGACCTCATGGCCGACGACCGCACGCATCTCCTCCTCGTCGAGGAGCTCCACCAGGCCGGTCGTGACGACGATGATCGGCTCGTCCAGGCCGATGCACATCGCGTTGGGCTTCGGGTCCTGCGTCACGTACATCGGCGGGACCTTCTCCAGGTCCAGGATGTAACAGGCGTCCCGCAGCATGTCGTTGAGATGGCTGAACTGCGCGTCGCTCACCCGGACGGAGTCCGAGAGGAAGAGCAGTCGAAGACTGCGCTCAGGCAGCAGTCCGCTGAGCGCCTTGAAGACCGTGTCGAAGCCGCTGAGCTTGCGCAGCGCCACCAGCGCCGAGCGGTCGGCCGGATGCTCGTAGGCCCGCGAGGAGATGCCGGGGAACCGCTTCCGCTGCCTGCTCGGCACGTTCCCCTGGTCGTTCTCGGTCATGGATGCCCCCTGTTCGTACGAGTCGATGCTCGTCCCCCTGACGAACCCCAGCCTAGGGGCTGGCGCTACGGTGTGCCGGGGCCTGTGGATAACTCGGGCACCAAGGACGACCGAGGAGCACGACCGACATGCCGGACACCGTCGACACCGCCGCCGCCCTGCTCGCGGCCGCCGCGCAGCAGGGGCCGGGTGACACGCTCCGCATCGTGCTGCTGGTCTCGATCGTGGGCGGCGCGCTGCTCGCCTGGTTCCTGCTGCGCGGCTACCGCACCGACGACTCGGGTGACGCCGGCACCGGCGAAGGCGCCGCCGGCGGCACCGGAGGCGGCCCGGGCGGCAACACGGACCGTGACGCGAGTGCCTGAGTCGGCGTGAGCCCGTCCGGACCGCCCGCATACGATGTGCGCGAAGTCTCCGCTCCCATCCCCGATCGATAGGTCTGCCGAAGATGAGCCTCCACAGCACCGCCGCCAACCTGGTCTCTCTCGCCGAGGGCGCCGAGCACGGCGGCAACCACGACAGCCTCAGCCCCTACCTCACCGGCTTCGGCGCCTTCGGCGCGCTGATGCTGCTGCTGTGGATCACCACGCGCTTCAACCGCGACCGCTGAACCGGCGACCCTGATCAGGCGTCCGCTGCCGTGCCAGTAGGCTCTGCACGCATGGGAGAGCAGGAAATGCCTACTGGCGGGCGCGGGAAGCGCCGACTCGGCGTGATGGGCGGAACCTTCGACCCGATCCACCACGGACACCTGGTGGCGGCCAGCGAGGTCGCCGCCCTGTTCCACCTGGACGAGGTCGTGTTCGTGCCGACCGGGCAGCCGTGGCAGAAGAGCGACCGGGCCGTGTCGGCGGCCGAGGACCGTTATCTGATGACGGTCATCGCGACGGCCTCCAACCCGCAGTTCTCGGTCAGCCGGATCGACATCGACCGCGGCGGCGCGACCTACACCATCGACACCCTGCGGGACCTGCGCTCCCTCAACAGCGACTCGGACCTCTTCTTCATCACCGGGGCCGACGCGCTGTCGCAGATCCTCACCTGGCGCGACGCCGAGGAACTCTTCTCGCTCGCGCACTTCATCGGCGTCACCCGGCCGGGCCACGACCTCACCGACGACGGACTGCCCAAGGGCGGCGTCTCGCTGGTCGAGGTGCCCGCGCTCGCCATCTCCTCCACCGACTGCCGGGCGAGGGTCGCACAGGGCGATCCCGTCTGGTACCTGGTTCCGGACGGCGTGGTGCGCTACATCGACAAGCGCCAGTTGTACCGCGGCGAGTGAGCTTCGGGGAGGGCCACCGGTGAACGATCAGCAGCATCCGTACGACCCGTACTATCCGCAGCCGCAGATCATCGGCTACGACGAGTACGGGCAGCCGGTGTACCAGCAGCCGCAGCAGGGCTACGGATACGACCCGTACGCCCAGCAGCAGTATCCGGAGCAGCAGCAGTACCAGGAGCAGCCCCCGCAGTACCAGGGGCAGTCCCAGCAGCAGCCTCAGCCGTCCCACGAGCCGCAGTACGACCCGTACGGACAGCAGGGCTACAGCTACCCCTCCTACGACACGGGGCAGCAGTGGGCCGCCCAGCCCGAAGCAGCCGCACCCGTCGCGCAGGCCGCTCCCGTACCCCCTGTGGCGCCGGCCGCGCCCGTCGCGGCGCCCGCCGGGGTCCCCGGCCAGCGCCCCGCCTCCGAGCGTCCCGCGCCGGCCAGGCGCGCCCCCGACGACGACCGTGAGTACCGCACCGAGCAGTTCTCGTTCATCGAGGAGCCGGACGAGGACTCCGAGGACGTCATCGACTGGCTGAAGTTCACCGAGAGCCGTTCCGAGCGGCGCGAGGAGGCCAGGCGCCGGGGCCGCAACCGGATCATCGCCCTCGTCGTCGTGCTCGTCCTCGCGGTCGTGGGCGGCGTCGGCTACCTCTGGTCCGCGGGGAAGCTCCCCGGGGCGCCCGAAGAGGAGCGGAAGGGGAACACCGCGACCGGTCCGCAGAAGCGCGACACGATCGTCGTCCACCTCCACAACACCACGGGAGGCGGGACCTCCACCGTCCTGCTCGTCAACAACACCACCACCGGCCAGGGCACCTCGGTCCTGATCCCCAACTCCGTCGTCGTCGCCGACGCCGAGGGCGCCGCGACCACCCTCGGCAAGTCGGTCGAGGACGACGGGTCCGGCGGGACCCGCGAGGCGATCGGCAACCTCCTGGGCGCCCCGATCACCGGCACCTGGCGCCTGGACACGCCGTATCTGGACACCCTCGTCGACCTCGTCAGCGGTATCGAGACGGACACCGACACCGACGTGCCCGACACGAAGAAGGGCGCCGTCGAACCGCTGGTCAGGAAGGGCGAGAAGCAGTCCCTGAACGGCCGCGCCGCCGTCGCCTACGCGACCTACCGGGCCCCCGGCGAGGCCGAGACCAAGCAGCTCCAGCGCTTCGGACAGGTCATGTACGGGGTGCTGCGCAAGATCTCGGACAACCCCGAGTCCGCCACGATGACCGTCGAGAGCCTCACCCAGATCTTCGACCCCTCGCTCTCCGAGAAGGACCTGGGCGCCGCGCTGGCCAAGCTCGCCGAGCACGCGAAGGTCGGCGACTACAAGACGGCCCTGCTCCCGGTGGGCCAGGACGGCGCGCTGACCGAGGGCGCGAGCGACAGTGTGGTGAAGGACATCCTGGGCGGAAAGGTCACCGCCCCCGAGGCGGGCGACGTGCCCCGGGTCTCGCTGCGGGACGGTTCCGGCAAGAAGGCGACCGAGGCGGCCCGGATCGTCCTGATCAACGGCGGCTACGCCTTCGTGGGCGGCGGCGACGCGGACACCCGGGAGAAGTCGCAGGTCGTCTACGGCGACGACCTCCAGAAGGCGACGGCGGTCGAGGTGGCCAAGACGCTGGGCCTTCCGGCCGGCTCGGTCACCAAGGGCAAGACCTCGGGAGCCGCCGCCGTGACCGTGATTCTGGGCCAGGACTACAAGGTGCCGGAGGCCTCGTAACGGCGCTCCGGAAAACGTTGGCGGGGCCGTCGGCGGTCCGTGAGACCCTGGAGGGGTACTGGACCGCCGACGAAAGCCTGCTTGTGACCGCCACGGATCGTTCCATCGAGCTCGTCAACGCCGCCGCTCAGGCGGCCGCCGACCGGCTCGCGCACGACATCATCGCGTACGACGTCAGCGATGTGCTGTCGATCACCGACGCCTTCCTGCTCGCCTCCGCGCCCAACGACCGCCAGGTCAAGTCGATCGTCGACGAGATCGAGGAGCGCCTCAACAAGGACCTCGGCGCCAAGCCGGTCCGCCGTGAGGGCGACCGCGACGCGCGCTGGATCCTCCTGGACTACGTCGACATCGTCGTCCACGTCCAGCACAGCGAGGAGCGTGTCTTCTACGCGCTCGAGCGCCTGTGGAAGGACTGCCCCGAGCTCGCGCTCCCCGAGGACGCGGCGAAGACCCGCGGCAAGGGTGCCGAGCACGCCGCCCTGACCGGCGTCGACCTCTCCGAGCACGCCGCCGGGCTGCCCGACGGACCGGACGGTGAGCTGAGCTGAGCACCACCAAGGGCGGCACTGGCCGCCGCATCGTTCTCTGGCGTCATGGCCAGACCTCCTGGAACCTGGAGCGCCGCTTCCAGGGCTCGACCGACATCGAGCTCACCGAGGCCGGCGTCGCCCAGGCGCGCCGGGCCGCCCGGCTGCTCGCCGCGCTGAAGCCGGACGCCATCGTGGCCTCGGACCTGAAGCGGGCGGCGGCCACCGCCGCCGAGCTGGCCGCTCTCACCGGTCACGCCGTCGGCCACGACTCCGCGCTGCGCGAGACGTACGCGGGGGAGTGGCAGGGGCTGACCCACGACGAGATCGTGGCGCGGTACGGCGAGCAGTACGCCGCGTGGAAGCGCGGCGAGCCCGTGCGCCGGGGCGGCGGCGAACTGGAGACCGAGGTGGCCGACCGGGCCGCCCCGGTGGTCCTGGAGCACGCCGACAAGCTTCCCGAGGACGGCACGCTCGTCGTGGTCAGCCACGGCGGCACGATCCGCACCACCATCGGCCGGCTCCTCGGCCTGGAGTCCCAGCACTGGGAGAGCCTCGGTGGCCTCTCGAACTGCTGCTGGTCGGTTCTCGGCGAGGGCGCGCGCGGCTGGCGTCTGATGGAGCACAACGCGGGCACGCTGCCCGAGCCGGTCCTCGGCGACGACGACTGAGCCCCACGACCGGCCTGCCGGACCCGGATTTCACTTTCCGGCAGGTCACAGGCTAAAGTTCTTCTTGTTCGCAGCGCAGAGCGCGAAGAACACGAGGGGCTATAGCTCAGTTGGTAGAGCGCCTGCATGGCATGCAGGAGGTCAGGAGTTCAATTCTCCTTAGCTCCACAGTCACCGGATCCCGTCCCCAGCAGGGGGCGGGATCCGTCGTTCCCGGGGTTCGTCGTCGTCCCGGGGTTCACCACCCCCGGTCCCGGTCGTCGTACGGGGTTCGTCGCTCCCGATTCCGGTCGCTCTACGGCGTTCGCCGTTCCGTCACCTCCCGCAGGGACGCGAGCCCGTGGCGACTCTCCTCGTCGTTCGGCGTGTAGGCCACGATCCGGCACTCCGGCATCCCGTTCACCGAGAGGGAGACCGAGGTCAGCCTGACCTCGCCGGTCCGCGGGTTGCGGAAGACCTTGACCCGTGTCCCCGGCGGGACCACGTCGCCGCTGCGCCACAGCCGGACGAACTCCGGGCTGGCCTCCGCGAGAGCCCGTACGAACTCCTCCCAGGCCGGCTCGCCGACATGGCGGCCGTACGCGCCCCGCAGCTGGGCCACCATCAGCGGAAGCTCCCGCTTCCGGTCGACCACCGGGCAGGTGGGCCCGGTGTCGCCGAACAGCGTCCACAGCACGTTGCGGATGCCGAACGGGCCCGTGTCCTGGTCGTCCCGGCCTGCCTGGAAGAAGAGCAGCTCGTACATGGCGTTGGTCGCCAGCACGTCGTACCGCGCGTTGTAGAGCACCGCCGGGTGCGGATCCAGGGCGTCCAGGATCCCCTGGATCTCCGGGCTCACCACCGCCACGTCCGAGCCCGACCGCTCCGGCGCGTACGGCACCTCGGCCAGGTGGTAGAGGTGCTCGCGCTCGGGCCGGTCGAGACGGAGCGTCCTTGCCACCGCGTCGAGCACCTGCGCCGAGGCGTTGATCGGGCGCCCCTGCTCCAGCCACGTGTACCAGGTGACGCCGACGCCGGAGAGCTGGGCGACCTCCTCGCGCCGCAGTCCGGGCGTACGGCGGCGGAACCCCGGGGGCATCCCCACGTCCTCCGGTGTCACCCTGGCCCGGCGGCTGCGCAGGAACGCGGCCAGCTCCGGCCGTCGGCGTCGCTGTGTCGGTACCGCTGCCACGATCGTCACACCCCCATGGTCGAGTCCCCGTGCCGCCGCTGCCAGGTGGTGTCAGTACCAGCATCAGCGGGCTCTCGTTACCCGTATCCGATCGAGGTCACGCTCGGCGTATGACCTCGACCACAACACGTCCCGCACCCAGTAAAGACGGTGGCACCGACAACCGCCCCGGACTGTTGCTCGGCGTGGTTCTCGCCGCCCAGTTCATGGCGCTCCTCGACGTCTTCATCGTCAACGTCGCCGCGCCCACGATCCGTGTCGAACTCTCCGCGTCCGGAGCCGCGCTCCAGCTCGTCGTCGCCGGGTACACCGTCGCCTACGCGGTGTTGCTGATCACCGGGGCCCGTCTCGGCGCCCTCCTCGGACACCGCCGGATGTACCTCGGCGGGCTCGCCCTCTTCACCGCGGCCTCCCTCGCCTGCGGACTCGCCGGCGGAACCGGCCAGTTGATCGCCTTCCGGCTCGCGCAGGGAGCGGGCGCCGCCCTGATGATCCCTCAGGTCCTGAGCCTCATCCAGCGAGAGTTCACCGGCGAGCGCCGTGTGAAGGCGCTCAGTGCCTACTCCGCGGTCCTGGCCACCGGCGCCGCCGCCGGGCAGGTCGTCGGCGGGATCCTGGTGAGCGCCGACCTCTTCGGCACCGGCTGGCGGCCCGTCTTCCTCGTCAACGTCCCGATCGGCATCGCCCTGCTCGTCCTCGGTGCCCGCGTCCTGCCCCGTGACGCCCGGACCGGGGCCACGCGTGCGCGTGCCCTCGATCTGCCGGGACTCGTCCTGCTCGCCGGTGCCGTGTCCCTGCTGACCGTCCCCCTGGTCCTCGGCCAGGAACAGGACTGGCCCCTGTGGTCCTGGCTCTCGCTCGGCGGCTCCCTGGTGCTTCTCGCCCTCTTCGGCGCGTACGAGTCGCGGCTCGCCCGGCGCGGCGGCGCCCCGCTCATCGCCCCGCGGGTGCTGCGGCTCCCGGGCATGGGGCGGGCCGTCCTCTGGATCGCGGTGTCGATGGGCGTCAACGCCGGCTTCCTGTTCACCCTCACCCTGCACCTGCAGGGCGGTCTCGGCCACAGTGCGCTGCGCGCCGGGCTCACCTTCGGTCCCGCCGCCGTCGTCTTCGGCACCGTCGGCCTGACCTGGCGGCGCTGGCCGGCCCGGCTCCACCGCGCGCTGATCCCGGGCGGATTCCTGCTCGCCGCCGTGGGAGCCCTCGCCGTCGGCGGGCTGCTCGCCGACGGCGGTGCGGGCGGCTGGGCGCTCTACCCGGCCCTGGGGACGCTCGGCGCCGGGCTCTCGCTGGCCTTCAGCCCCGCCCTGACCGGCGCGCTGGCCACCGTACGACCGGAGGACGCCGCCGACGCGAGCGGGCTGCTCGCCACCGTCACCCAGCTCGGCCAGCTCATCGGGGTCGCCGCGTTCGGGACCCTGTTCCTCGCCGCGGCGGACGGATCCGGAGCACAGAACTCCGCCGACGCGCTCCGGACGACCATGATCGCCCTGGCCGTCGCCGCCCTCGTCGGCGCGATGGCCGGACCGTGGCGCCGAGCACGCTGACCCCCTTGCGGGGCCATGGCAGAATCGGACGGCCGGAGGGGGACGAGGATCCGGACGGGAGGGTGGCCCAAGTGCTCGGCGACAACGGCGGGGTGTCCTATGGGTGCACGGCCTGCGGCCACAGCTGGAGCTGACTGATGGGTGCACACAGGCGGAAGTGCGACTGGTGCGGCAGCGGCACGCCCATCGTGCGCGACATGGACCCCGTCAACCCGGGGTTCCAGTACTGGTGCGAGGAGTGCGCGCGGGCGCTGATCATAAAAGGCGACCCCATCGAGACGTACCGCGAGCTGGAGGGGGAGCCGATCTACGGCCGGCTCCTCGACGAGCACTGCACCCTCAAGCGGTTCTACTCCTTCGCCACGGCCTGACGCCGCAGCGTCAGCACGTACCCCACGAGCAGGGCCGAGGTCGTCAGCGGATAGATCGCGGACAGCACCATCTGACCCGCGTTCTGGTCCAGTTCCGGCCGGCCCGGGTCGTGCGGAACCCACCACAGCGCGAACGAGGCGAAGGCCAGGGCCACCGCCCCCGTCACCGGCCACGTGCGCGTGGCGCGGTCCGCGAGCAGGATCAGCAGCGGTACGCACCAGACCCAGTGGTGGGACCAGGAGATCGGGCTGATCATCAGAGCCGTGAACGCGCAGACGATCACCGCCACCGCCTTGTCCCCGCGCACCGCCGCCCGCACCGCGAGGACCATCGCCACGCCGCCCAGGACGGCCGCCGTCACCGCCCACCACATGCCCGGGTCGTCGGTGTGCATCAGCCGGGCCAGGACCCCGCGGATCGACTGGTTGGCGGTCTCCTCGGCGAAGCCCACCCGGCCGGTCTCGAACAGCGTCTCCGTCCAGAACCGCTTCGAGTCCGCAGGCAGCACGAGCGCCACGGCCAGCGTGGTCCCCAGGAACACCCCGGTCGCCGTCACCGCGGTGCGCAGCCACGTGTTCCAGCTCCGGTCCCGCCGCCACAGCAGCACGCCCGCGACGAGCAGCAGCACCACGAAGAGTCCCGGTGTGAGCTTCACCGCGGTCGCCAGGCCGATGCCCAGGCCGGCCCAGCGGCTGCCGCGGGGCCGGGTGAGGTCCCAGAGCACCGCCACCGCTATGAGCAGGTTGATCTGTCCGTACCGCAGGGTCGTCCACACCGGCTCGCACCAGACCACCACCGCGGCGACCCAGAGCGTCGTGCGCCACAGGTCCGTACGCGACAGCGACGGGCGGACCAGCTGGAGCGACAGCTGCACCAGGGCGACCACCAGGAGCAGGTTCCCCGCGGTGGCGAGCGTCCGCATCACGGGCACGCTCACCAGGGTCAGCGGGACGAACAGCAGGGCCGCGAAGGGCGGGTAGGTCATGCCGAGGTTCGCCGAGGTCGCGCGCATCGCGTACAGATCGCCGCCCGCCCGGACCGTCTCGCCCTCGGCCCGGTAGACCATCACGTCGAGCATGTTCACGTGGGCGAGGCGTTGCGCCACCCAGAAGGCCACGAACGAGAGCAGGCAGATCGCCGCGGCGGTGGCCAGGGGCCAGGGCCGGGCGCGGGTCTTGGAGAGCACGGAGACGGACACAGTCGGCGACCCTACCCGGCAGGTCAGGAGGGCCCGGAGAATCGATTTGGAGATCTGCCGGGAAGCCGGTTAATGTTCTGTCTGTCGCCGCGAGGGAAACCCAAACGGAGACGGAAAGCAAGGGGCTATAGCTCAGTTGGTAGAGCGCCTGCATGGCATGCAGGAGGTCAGGAGTTCAATTCTCCTTAGCTCCACAGAAAAGAAGCGGGGCACCCGGATCGGGTGGCCCGCTTCTTCGTTCCCTGCTTCTCCGTGCCCCAGTTCCTTGCCTCCGGCCTCGCTCGCTGCCGCTCCGCTCTGTGGAACGCCGGTGCGGCCCGCTCGGGCCCTGCGGTACCCTGGCGCCATGCGTGCCGTACGCCTTCTGCTTACCGAGCCGCGCTGATCAGTCCCGGCGGATGACAGACATTCGCCGGAGTCGGCGCGGCGTCCCCTCCTGTGCGAGGGGTTTTTTCATTTCACGGCAGTCCGTGGCAGTGGGCAGAGACGATCGATGGAGCTTCAAGGACCATGACCGAGATCAATACGGCCGCCGAGACGGCGGCCCCGCATCGCTACACGGCGGCCATGGCCGCCGACATCGAGGCACGCTGGCAGGACTTCTGGGACGCCGAGGGCACGTACGAGGCCCCGAACCCCACCGGTGACCTGGCGGGCGACCCCGCGATCGCCGCCCGGCCCAAGAAGTTCATCATGGACATGTTCCCGTACCCCTCGGGTGCGGGCCTGCACGTCGGTCACCCGCTCGGCTACATCGCCACGGACGTCTTCGCCCGCCACGCGCGCATGACCGGCCACAACGTGCTGCACACCCTGGGCTTCGACGCCTTCGGCCTGCCGGCCGAGCAGTACGCCGTGCAGACGGGCACGCACCCGCGTGTGTCCACCGAGGCCAACATGGAGAACATGAAGGTCCAACTGCGCCGGCTGGGCCTGGGCCACGACAAGCGCCGGTCGTTCGCCACGATCGATCCCGAGTACTACAAGTGGACCCAGTGGATCTTCCTGCAGATCTTCAACTCCTGGTACGACGACGAGGCCGGCAAGGCCCGTCCGATCGCCGAGCTGATCGCGCAGTTCGAGAACGGCACG
This sequence comes from Streptomyces sp. NPDC029956, assembly GCF_055574655.1. Taxonomy (NCBI): domain Bacteria; kingdom Bacillati; phylum Actinomycetota; class Actinomycetes; order Kitasatosporales; family Streptomycetaceae; genus Streptomyces; species Streptomyces sp. NPDC029956. The sequence goes on from NZ_JBVHZJ010000015.1 coordinate 161,136, forward strand.
CGTGAGGTTCCCGGCTCCACGCGCGCGTGGAGCGAGCTGACCGCCGCCGAGCGCTCCGACGTCCTGGGCGAGTACCGCCTGGCGTACGCCTCCGACGCACCCGTCAACTGGTGCCCCGGCCTGGGCACGGTCCTGGCCAACGAGGAGGTCACCGCCGACGGTCGCTCCGAGCGCGGCAACTTCCCCGTCTTCAAGTCCAAGCTGCGCCAGTGGAACATGCGGATCACCGCCTACGCGGACCGCCTGCTCGACGACCTGGACGCGCTGGACTGGCCCGAGGCCATCAAGCTGCAGCAGCGGAACTGGATCGGCCGCTCCGAGGGCGCCCGCGTCGACTTCCAGGTCGGCGACACCGGCGCCATCACCGTCTTCACCACCCGCCAGGACACCCTGTTCGGCGCCACCTACATGGTCCTGGCCCCCGAGCACGACCTGGTCGAGAAGATCGTCCCGGCCACCTGGCCCGAGGGCACCCACGACGTGTGGACCGGCGGACACGCCACCCCGTCCGAGGCCGTCGACGCCTACCGCAAGCAGGCCGCCTCCAAGTCCGACGTCGAGCGGCAGGCCGACGCCAAGGAGAAGACCGGCGTCTTCACCGGCGCGTACGCGACCAACCCGGTCAGCGGCGAGCAGGTCCCGGTCTTCATCGCCGACTACGTCCTGATGGGCTACGGCACCGGCGCCATCATGGCCGTCCCGGCCCACGACAGCCGCGACTTCGCCTTCGCGCGCGCCTTCGAGCTGCCGATGCGCTGTGTCGTCGAACCGAGCGACGAGCGCGGCACCGACCCGTCGACCTGGGACGAGGCCTTCTCCTCGTACGAGGCCAAGCTGGTCAACTCCTCCAACGAGGACGTGACGCTCGACGGCCTGGGCGTCGTCGACGCCAAGGCGCGGATCACCGCCTGGCTGGCCGACAACGGCATCGGCGAGGGCACCGTCAACTTCCGGCTGCGCGACTGGCTGTTCAGCCGCCAGCGGTACTGGGGCGAGCCCTTCCCGATCGTCTACGACGAGGACGGCGTCGCCCACTCGCTGCCCGAGTCGATGCTGCCGCTCGAGCTGCCGGAGGTCGAGGACTATTCGCCGCGCACCTTCGACCCGGAGGACGCGGACACCCAGCCGGAGACCCCGCTGTCCCGCAACGAGGACTGGGTCCACGTCACCCTGGACCTGGGCGACGGTGCCGGCCCGCAGCGCTACCGCCGCGAGACCAACACCATGCCCAACTGGGCCGGTTCCTGCTGGTACGAGCTGCGCTACCTGGACCCGCGCAACTCCGAGCAGCTGGTCGACCCCGCCGTCGAGCAGTACTGGATGGGCCCGCGCGAGGGCATGCCCACCGGCGGCGTCGACCTGTACGTCGGCGGCGCCGAGCACGCCGTGCTGCACCTGCTGTACGCGCGCTTCTGGTCCAAGATGCTGTTCGACCTGGGCCACATCTCCTCGGCCGAGCCGTTCCACAAGCTCTACAACCAGGGCATGATCCAGGCCTTCGTCTACCGGGACGCGCGCGGCATCGCCGTGCCGGCGGCCGAGGTCGAGGAGCGCGACGGCGGCTTCTGGTACGAGGGCGAGAAGGTCAGCCGCGTCCTGGGCAAGATGGGCAAGTCCCTGAAGAACGCCGTGACGCCGGACGAGATCTGCTCCGAGTACGGCGCCGACACCCTGCGCCTGTACGAGATGGCGATGGGCCCGCTGGACGTGTCGCGTCCTTGGGACACGCGCGCGGTGATCGGGCAGTACCGGCTGCTGCAGCGGCTGTGGCGCAACATCGTCGACGAGTCGACCGGTGAGGTCACCGTCGTCGACACCGCCGCCGACGAGGACACGCTGCGCGCCCTGCACAAGGCGATCGACGGCGTCGGCCAGGACATGGTCGCGATGCGCTTCAACACCGCCATCGCCAAGATCACCGAGCTGAACAACCACCTGACGAAGTCCGGTGGCGCGCTCTCCCGGTCGGTCGCCGAGCAGCTGGTCCTGCTCGTCGCACCGCTGGCTCCGCACATCGCCGAGGAGCTGTGGCGCAGGCTGGGCCACAGCGACTCAGTGGTCCACCAGGGCTTCCCGGTCGCCGACCCGGCGTACGTCGTCGACGAGACCGTGACCTGCGTCGTGCAGATCAAGGGCAAGGTCAAGGCCCGCCTGGAGGTCTCCCCGTCGATCACGGACGCGGAGCTGGAGGCGCTGGCGCTGGCCGACACGCACGTGGTCGCGGCGCTGGGCGGCGCGGAGATCCGCAAGGTGATCGTGCGGGCGCCGAAGCTGGTCAACATCGTCGCCGGCTGACGCACATAGGGATTTCCCCTACGGGCAGGTTGGGGGTTCCGATGGAACCCTCGGCCTGCCCTTTCCGTTTACCGTGGAAGAACCACATCCGTGGGGATCGACGGACGCCGGAGGGGCGAAGATGGAAGAAGCCATCATCACGATCATGGCGCTGCTCTTCTTGTCCTTCGTGGCGCTGGGGGTCTACGCCACGGTGAAGGCGGCCAAGGCCGCCAAGCGCGGCGTGGACCGCACCATCGACCAGGCCCGCCGCACCGTCGAGGACACCACGCTGCGGGCCAAGAGCTTCGGCCAGGCCGGGACGGCGGGCGAGCTGGCCCGACTGAGGCTCTCGCTGCGCACCTCGATGCGGGCCACCCAGGAGGCCCTCCAGGCCGGGGTCGGCGAGGACGCCTCCCTGAGGGAGTCGCTGGACCTGTTCCACCGGCTCAGCGCGCACGGGCTCGAACTGGACGAGGACCTCAAGCGGATCGAACGGGAGCCCGACCGTGCCTGGGCCGCCGGGCAGCTCCCCGAACTCACCGCGCGGACCGAGCGGATCACCAGCTCGGCCGAGGCGCTGCGCCGCGCCGCCCGGGAGCGGGCGCTCAGGTTCGCCGAGGACGACCTGTCGTCGCTCAGCGCCCAGATCGACGTCGAGGCCGGTGCCCTGCGGCACTGGACGACGGGTCCGGAGACCGCCTCCGGCACGACCGGGACGTCGGGGAACGCCGGGATGTCAGGGACGGTGCCGGGAGCTGCCTCCGGGAGCTCGGTGCCGGGTGGTCAGAGTGCCGCCTCCGGGAGCTCGCGGCCTGGAGCCGGCGGTGAGCCGTCCGCGATCACCGCGCCCGACCCCCGACTGACCTCCTACCCCTGGGAGAAGTCGGCCCGCCCGGAGACCACCACCTGACGGAACCGCGGACGCGGAAGCCCGGCCGGGCGTCGGTCGGGAGGGGCGCCCGACGGTGTCGGAGCGTTCACGACGGGGGCCGGGCTGCCGCGTGCCGGTCTCGGCAGGTAACCTCCCGCTCATGTCCCGGCATGTCGCGATCGTCACCGATTCCACGGCCTACCTGCCACGCCAGACCAGGGAGCGGCACGCCATCACCACGGTCCCGCTGACCGTCGTCATCGGCGACCGCGCCCTCGAGGAGGGCACCGAGATCTCGGCCAAGGCGCTCGCCGAGGCCCTGCAGAAGAAGCGGGCCGTCACCACCTCGCGGCCCAGCCCCGAGATCTTCGCCGAGGCCTACCGCGAGGCCGCGGAGGCCGGCGCGAAGGGTGTCGTCTCCCTCCATCTCTCCGCCGAGGTCTCCGGGACCTACGACGCGGCTGTGCTCGCCGCGCAGAACGCGCCCGTGCCCGTGCGGGTCGTGGACACCCGCATGATGGGCATGGCCCTGGGCTTCTGCGCCCTCGCGGCGGCCCAGGTCGCCGAGGCCGGCGGATCGCTCGACGAGGCCGTCGCGGCCGCGGAGAAGCGCGCCGCAGGCACCTCCGCCTACTTCTACGTCGACACCCTGGACTATCTGCGCCGAGGCGGGCGCATCGGGACGGCGCAGGCGCTGCTCGGCTCCGCGCTCGCGGTGAAGCCCCTCCTCGAACTCGACGGCGGACGGATCGAGCTGCGGGAGAAGGTGCGGACCGCCTCGAAGGCCATCGCCCGGCTCGAGGAGATCGCCGCGGAGCGTGCCGGATCCGGACCCGTCGACATCGCCGTCCACCATCTCTCTGCGCCCGAGCGGGCCGCCGCGCTCGCCGACCGGCTCAAGGAGCGGGTGCCGGGCGTGGTGGAGCTGCACGTCAGCGAGGTGGGAGCGGTCATCGGCGCCCACACGGGGCCCGGGCTGCTCGCGGTGGTCGTCTCGCCGCGCTGAGTCCGTACGAGGTCCATCCCGGGAGATCACCTGAGAGATCACCTGGGGGATGGCCCGGGGGCGCCCGGGAGGGGAGTTCCCAGGAGAGGATCCCCTCCCAGCGAAGATCCCCCGGGGGAGTGACGGAGTTGTCCACAGTGTGGGGTCTGTCCACGGAACGTGGGTGAGTCCCGCACGGCGCGGCGGTGATTCCTACCGTCGTCCGCATGACTCTTCGTACACGCATCTCATCGACGACCTCCGGCACTCTCGGCACGACGGTCGCTCCGACCAGTGGTCCCGGCAGGACGCCGGGCTCGGACGGGAGGAGCCGCCCAGGAGCGCGTGGACCCGCTCCAGGGCGGGTCAGGAGGCGGACCCGGGTGAGGCGGGTCGGGGCGGTTCCCGAGGCTGTCGTACGGCGGCGAGGGGAGCAGCTGTTCCCGGCGGCGGCCGCGGCGCCGGCAGAGGAGGTGGTCGCGGCGGAGGACGTGGTCGCGGATCCGGAAGCGGAGGAGCGGGCATCTCCGTCGGGGGTATGGGACCGGGGTTCGTCGCCCGGGGTGCGGGCGCGGCTTGCGGCGGTGCTGCGCGACCGGACCCCGGTGTGGGTGCAGACCCGGATCGGGCTCGAACCGAGGGCGCTGGCCGCGCTGACGGTGGTGCTGGTGGTGGCCGCGGGTCTCGCGGGCGGCTACTTCTGGACGGGGCGGCCGGAGCCGGTGCGGGCCCCGGAGCTCGTTCGCGCCGCGCCGGTCGCTGCCGCACCCGCCGCACCCGCCGCACCCGCGGCGCCCGCCGGTAGGGCCGGGCCGGCGGCGCAGACGGGCCCTGGCGCGGGTGGGGCGCGGGTGATCGTGGATGTCGGGGGCAAGGTGCGCATGCCCGGGGTGTTGACGCTGCCGGCCGGCTCGCGGGTGGCGGACGCTCTGCGGGCCGCGGGTGGGGCGAAGCCCGACGCCGATCTCACCGGACTCAACCGGGCCCGTGTGCTCTTCGACGGCGAGCACGTTCTCGTCGGGCTGCCGGGAGTGCCGGTCGGGGGCCCAGGTCTTGGCGCCGGAGGCGGCGGATCGGGTCCCGGTGGTGGCGCCGGTGGGGGTGGGCCGGGGGTGCCGTTGAGCCTCAACACGGCCACGGTCGAGCAGCTCGACACGTTGCCGGGCGTCGGTCCGGTCCTTGCCCGGCACATCGTCGACCATCGTGCGGAGCACGGCGGCTTCCGGTCGGTCGGGGAGCTTCGGGAGGTCAACGGCATCGGCGAGCGACGGTTCGCCGAACTCGAACCGCTGGTGCGGCCGTGAAGCCCGACGAGGTGACAGTGGACGGGGCGTCGGTGCACGGGGCGACGACGGACCAGGCGTCGGTGGGAGGGGCGTCGGTGGTCGGGCGGGGAGCTCGGGCGTCCTCGTGGGAGGAGGGGCCGGCCGATCTCCGGCTCGTCCCGCTCGCGGTGGCCGCGTGGGTGGCGGCGGCGATCGCGGTGGGGATCGCCGGGTGGTGGACGGTGGCGGGAGTCGTGGTCTGTCTGGTGGGAGGCGGTCTCCTTCTGACGCCTGTGGCGGCACGCTGGTTCGGCGGGACCGCCTGGCCCGGCGAGGGGGTCGCGGCGGCGGACGCGCCGACTGGGCGGGGCGCACCCGGGTGGCGGTTACGGGCGACGGCGTTCGCCGGGGTCCTGCTCTGTGCCGCCGCCGGGGCCGCGTCGGCCGGGCTGCACGCAGCGGATCTGCGGCGCGGGCCCGTGCCGGCCCTGGCGCGGGAGTACGCGCGGGCGCAGCTGGAGGTGACGGTGACCTCGGACCCCCGGCTGACGCGACCGCGGGTGCGGGGCAGCGAGACGGCGCCGGTCTCCGTCGTCCTGGACGGCGAGGTGACCCGCGCCGAGCTGTCGGACGGGTCGGTCCACCGGACGAGGGCACCGGTGCTGCTGATCGTGCCACCCGGAGAGGGGCGCGCGGAGTGGCTGCGACTGCTGCCGTCCACGCGGCTGAGGGTCGGTGCCCGGCTCGCACCGCCCTTGAGTCCCGGCGATGCCTTCGCGGCGGTGCTCAAGGTCAGCGGTGGGGGTCCGCCTCGGATCATCGGCCCACCGAGCGCGCTGCAGCGGACGGCGGGGGAGCTGCGCGCCGGGCTGCGGAGGGCGACGGACGGCCTCGACCCGGACGCGCGGGCTCTGCTGCCCGGTCTGGTCGTCGGAGACACCTCGCGGATCGGATCCGAGCTGCGGGACGCCTTCGTGGCCACCGATCTCACCCACCTGCTCGCCGTCTCGGGAAGCAATCTGTCCGTCGTCCTGCTTCTGCTGGTCGGCCGTCCCGGGCGGGCGCATCAGGTGGAGCGCGGTGGGCTCGCGCCCGGGTTGGGGATGTCGCTGCGGGTCACGGCGGTGGCCGGGGGAGTGCTGACGCTCGCCTTCGTGGTGGTCTGCCGGCCCGAACCGAGTGTGCTGCGCGCCGCGGCCTGCGGACTCGTCGTGCTGCTCGCGATCGGCACCGGCCGACGGAGATCGCTGATCCCCGCGCTGGCCGCCGCCGTCCTGCTGCTGGTGCTCTACGACCCGTGGCTCGCGCGGAGTTACGGATTCCTGCTCTCGGTCCTCGCCACCGGGGCCCTGCTGACGGTGGCACCACGCTGGAGCGAGGCGCTGCGGCGGCGCGGAGTGCCCGGCCGTCCGGCGGAGGCGTTGGCGGCTTCCCTGGCGGCGCAGGCGGTGTGTGCGCCCGTCGTGGTGGTCTTCGCCGCCCGGGTGAGTCTGGTGGCGATCCCGGCGAATCTGTTCGCCGAGCTCGCGGTGGCGCCCGCGACGGTGTTCGGCTTCGCCACGCTGGCCGCGGCGGCGGTCTGGATGCCGGCCGCGGAGGGGCTGGCGTGGGTGGCGGGATGGCCGGCCGGGTGGATCGCGCGGGTGGCCCGTACGGGCGCCGCACTGCCGGGGGCGGAACTGAGCTGGCCCGGCGGGTGGTGGGGCGGGTTCGCTCTCGCGCTGGTGACCGCGGTGGTGGTCCTCGCGGCGCGCAGGCTGCCGCACCGGGGGCCCGTCGCCGGGCTCGTCGTCGTACTGCTGCTGCTCGTGGTGGCGCGGCCGGCGCCGCTGACGCGGTGGGCCACCGGATGGCCGCCGCAGGGCTGGGTGTTCGCGATGTGTCAGGTGGGGCAGGGGGATGCGACGGTCCTCGCGGCGGGCGGGGACGCGGCCGTGGTGGTGGACGCGGGCCCCGACCCCGTACCGGTGGACCGATGTCTGCGGGAACTCGGGGTGCGCAGGGTGCCGTTGCTGGTGCTGACCCACTTCCACGCGGACCATGTGGCCGGGTTGCCCGGGGTGTTGCGGGGACGGTCGGTGGGGGCGATCCAGACCACGGGGCTTGAGGAACCGCCGGCCCAGGCGGCGTTCGTCCGGCGGACGGCGGCGGCCGCGGGGGTGCCGCTGATCCGGGCGGGGCCGGGCGAGCGGCGCAGGGTCGGCGGGCTGGAGTGGACCGTGCTCTGGCCGACGGCGGATGGCGGGGCGGCCGGGGGAGGGCGTCAGGAGCCAGGCTCCGGTGGGGCGAACGACGCCAGTGTCGCGCTGCGCGTCACGGCCGCCGGCGGGCTGACGCTGCTGCTGCTCGGTGATCTGGAGCCGCCGGCCCAGCGGAGGCTCCTGCGGGCTCATCCGGGGCTCGCGCCGGTGGACGTGCTCAAGGTCGCCCACCATGGCTCCGCGTATCAGGACCCGGCGCTGATACGGGCGGTACGGCCGCGGCTCGCGCTGGTGTCGACGGGGCGTGACAACCCGTACGGGCATCCCTCGCCGCGGACGGTGGAGTCGCTGCGGGCCGGCGGGGCACGGGTGCTGCGGACGGACCGCGACGGGGCGATCGCGGTCGTCGGGGCGGGGCCGGGACTGGTGGCCGTACCGAGGGGAGGCTGATCCGACCGAGGGGAGGCTGAGCCGACCGAGGGGAGGGTGACCTGCCGATGGAGGGTGAACCGCCGATGGAGGGAGATCCTTGTAAAGAAGTCTTTCTAAAGATATCTTTTCATCATGCCGGAGGAGATCATCGACCCGCAGCCCGAGGGTGAGCGGCCCCGCAGTATCCGACTCACCGACCCGCGAGCCCTGCGCGCCTACGCCCACCCCCTGCGGATGACGCTGGTGGGGCTGCTGCGCAGCAGCGGCCCCTTCACCGCCACCCGTGCCGCCGAACTGACCGGCGAGTCCGTGGCCAGCTGCTCCTACCATCTGCGGATACTCGCCAAGTACGGGCTCGTGGAGGAGGCGTCGGGCGGCCGGGGGCGGGAGAAGCCCTGGCAGGCCACGGCCCAGTACACGGAATGGCCGGAGTACAGCGAGGATCCGTCGACCGCCCAGGCGGCCGACGCGCTGAGCGCCGCCGTCGCCGAGCAGTACTTCGAGCGGGTCACCAGGGCCATGGCGAACCGCCACCGGCTGCCGAGGGAGTGGCAGGAGGCCGAGCAGTTCGGCGACTCGCTGCTCCACCTCACCCACGAGGAGCTGGCCGACCTCGGAGCCCGCATCGAGGCGCTGCTCCGGCCCTACGAGGCGCGGGCCTCCGACCCGTCGCTCCGCCCTGAGGGTGCCAGGCCCGTCAGCGTCCTGCGGATCGCCTACCTGGATCTGGATGTCCCCGACAGTGAGAAGGAGTGAGCGGGATGGCTCTCGTCGAACGTGTACCGGCGCTGCTGCGCGAGCGGACCTTCCGCCATTACTGGACCGGGCAGACCATCTCCCTCGCCGGGGACCAGATATCCCTCATGGCGATCCCGCTCGCCGCCGTCCTCGTCCTCGGCGCCGACGCAGCGGCGATGGGATGGCTCAAGGCCGCCGAACTCCTGCCCGCGCTCCTGCTCAACCTGCCGTTCGGTGCATGGGCCGACCGGCAGACCAGTCGCCGACGGGCGATGATCGCGGCCGACATCGGGCGGGCGGTGCTGGTCCTGACGCTACCGGTGGCCTATGTGCTCGACGCGCTGACGCTCACCCAGCTGTACGTGGTGGCCTTCGGGGTGGGGGCGCTCACCGTGCTCTTCGAGGTCTGCAACACCACGCTCTTCGTGGCGCTCGTGCCCGCCGAGCGCTATGTGCAGGCGAACTCGTTGGTGAACGGGAGCCGTTCGACGGCCTGGCTGGCGGGGCCCGGGATCGGTGGACTGCTCGTGCAGTTCCTCACCGCTCCCTTCGCCCTGGTCGCGGACGCGCTGACCTATCTCGTGTCGGCCGGTTACCTGGCCCGCATCAAACCGGTCGAGCCCCCGCCGGCCCCCGTGGCCAAGGGGCACTTCACCGAGGGGCTGCGCTGGGTGGTCCGGGAGCGTTCGATGCGGGCGCTGTTCGCCGCCTCCGGCACGGTCCAGTTCTTCAACTACATGTTCCACACCCTCTTCGTGCTCTACGTGACCACCGAACTCGGCCTCAGCGCCGGGCTGCTCGGCCTGATCCTCGGGGCGGGGGCCGTGGGCGGGCTCCTCGGCGCGGTCGTCAGCGGGGCGGTCGTCCGACGGATCGGCATCGGGGGCTCGCTCGTCGCCGGCTTCCTCGGATTCACCCTGCCTCTGATCCTGATACCCCTGGCCGACGGGCCGCTGCCGCTCGTGGTGTTCGTGCTGTTCCTGGCCGAGTTCCTCTCCTGTGTCGGCGTGATGATCGTCGACATCGCCGCGGGATCGTTCCAGATGGCGCTGATACCCGATGCCGTGCGAGCCCGGGTCATGGGGGCCTTCCGGACGCTCAACCACGGCTTCCGTCCGCTCGGCGCGCTCGTCGGCGGATTCCTCGGCACCGCGATCGGGCTGCGTCCGACGCTGTGGGTCGCCACCGTAGGCGCCGTCTTCGCCGTGCTGTGGGTGCTGCCCTCACCGCTGCCGCGGATGCGGGAACTGCCCTCCCCGAAAGAGGAGTCGGAGCCGGTCGGACAGCCGGGGGCAGGGAAGGGCTGACCGGGCAGACTGGCGACATGACTAATCGACCGACGGCTCCCGTTCCCTCCGAGGCCTTCGCCGCCACGCCGGAGGACGTACAGGCCTATCTGCGGCGCATCGGCGCGGAGCGGCCGGAGCGTGCGGACGCCGAGGCGCTGCGCGATCTGCATCTGCGTCATCTGCGCACCGTGCCGTTCGAGAACCTCTCGATCCATCTCGGCGAGGACATCGTCCTGGAGGAGAAGGCGCTGCTCGACAAGGTGATCGGCGCGCACCGGGGAGGCTTCTGCTACGAGGTCAACACGGCGTTCGCCGTTCTGCTGAGGGGGCTCGGCTACCGGGTGCGGCTGCTCCAGGCGCGGGTCTTCGGATCGGAGGGGAGGCCGGGCATCCCGTACGACCACATGGCGCTGCTCGTGGAGACGGCGGACGGGGAGCGGTGGCTCGCCGACGTCGGCTTCGGTGACCACAGCCACTTCCCGCTCCGCTACGAAGACCGTGGTGACCAGGCGGACCCTGGCGGTGTCTTCCGGCTCGTGGACGCCGCCGAGGGCGACGTGGACGTACTGCGGGACGGGAAGCCGCAGTACCGCATGGAGCTCCGGCCGCGCCGGCTCGCCGACTTCACGGCCGGCGCCTGGTACCACCGGACCTCGCCCGAATCGCACTTCCCGCGCAGTCTCGTCTGCTCGCTGCTCACGGAGGAGGGACGGATCACCCTCAGCGACCGGAAGCTGATCACACGGACCGAGGGCGAGCGCGACGAGCGGATCCTCGACGGTGACGACGAGGTGCGGGGTGTGTACCGGGATCTGTTCGGGATCGAGCTCGACGCGCTGCCGGTCGTTCGCGGTGGAATTTCCGATTCGAACCCTCGGTAACGCTTGACCACCTCATGACCGGTTTGCGTCGAACGCCCCGACGGTGATCGAATGCGACTTCGTTGCATAGTGAACGAGTCGCACGGGGGTGCGTGAAGAATGTTCGATCGTCTCTTCGGGAAGCGTGCGGCGGGCGCCGTGCGAGGCGGCCCGCTCGCCGGTCTCACCGTCCCGGCCACGGCGGGGATGCTGAGCTGCCGGGTGCTCGACCCGGTGCACGAACCGGTCCGGCAGGCCGAGTTCGTCCTGAGCGACGCCGCCGGGCGCAAGGTGATCGCCGGCGAGACCGACCCGTACGGCACGGCGCTCGCGACCGTGCCGGCGGGCGAGTACCGGCTCGCGGTCACCGCCGAGGGCTACACGCCGCACCACGGCAGGGCCGTCGTCACCGAGGGCGGCCACACCGGCCTCGACGACGTGCTGCTCCAGATCGCCCCGCAACCCCAGCTCCCCGAGCCCGGCGACTGGGAGATCGACCCGACGCACTCCCAGATCGGCTTCACCGCACGCCACATCGGGCTCGCGCGGATCCACGGCCGGTTCAACAGCTTCGCCGGCGCGGTCCGGATCGGCGACCGTATGGAGCACTCCGCGATGCACGTCGTCATCGACGCGGCCTCCATCGACACCGGGGTCCAGATGCGCGACGACCATCTGCGGTCCGGTGACTTCCTCGACGTCGGCGCGTACCCGACGCTGGAGTTCTTCAGCGAGCGCTTCACGCACAAGGGCGGCAGCCGCTGGGCCGTCACCGGGGCGCTCACCCTCCATGGGGTGAGCCGCACGGTCACCCTCGACACCCAGTACCTGGGCCTCGGGAGCGGTCTGGAGGGCGAGACCCGGTGTGCCTGCCGGGCCACCACCGAACTCCACCGGGAGGACTTCACGCTCACCTGGCAGACGTTGCTGGCGCGGGGGATCGCGGCGGTGGGGTCGAGCATCAGCATCGATCTCGATGTTCAGATCGTTCCCAAGGCGGGGCGGGGCTGAGGGGGCGGCCCGGGAGTCGTCCGTGCCGGCGGCGGGGCGTGGGCCTGGTCGTTACGGGGCCTCAAGCCAGCCCTCGTACTCAGCCGCCAGGGAGTCCAGTGCCGTCGGGTCGAGCCGGCGGTCCGGGTCCTCGACGACCACCAGCCACTGGGCGTCCTCGGCGTCGTCCTCCCCGGCCAGGGAGTCCCGTACGAGCTGCGGTTCCTCGGCGACGCCGAAACGGTCGGGAAGTTCCCCGGCGACCTCCTCGGCGGCGTCGCGGTCGGGGAGTACCAGTACGTGTCGTTCACTCACCCCGCCATTCTCGGGCATCGCCGTCCTGTCAGTGGTCCGTGGGATGCTGGACCGCGATGGCCACCAGAAAGACTTCCCCCGACGACCTCCTCGGCCCCGTGACGCTCGCCGTGGGGCAGGAGGACCTGCTCCTCGACCGTGCCGTCCAGGCGGTGGTGGGGGGGGGGGGGGGGGGCGAAGACAAAACCAAAATGCGCGACCCCCCACCCCGCCAACCCCCACCCAACCCTCTTGCGGAGCTCCCCAGCCCCCCCCCTTTCTCCCCGCGCCAAG
>NZ_JBVHZJ010000016.1:0-8440 GCF_055574655.1 Streptomyces sp. NPDC029956
TGCGGTGTAGTCCTAGACACCTCCACCACACCGGAGGTCTTCGCCATGATCAAGCCCGGTAAGCGTTAACAACGTTCGTGATCAATACACCTAGCGCGCGGCGAGTCGCTCCATCAGGGTGGCGCTGCGCGCCAGCACCTCGCGTTCCTCGCCGGTGAGCTCCAGCTCGATCGCCTGGGCGAGCCAGCCCACCCTGCGCCCGCGCTCCGCGTCGAGGGCGGCCCGTCCCGCGGGGGAGAGCTCCACCAGGGACTTGCGGCCGTCCGTGGGGTGCGCCCGGCGGACGACGAGCCCCTGCTCCATGAGCAGCCCGACCGAGCGGGCCATGGACTGGGGCCGTACGCGCTGGTCCGACGCCAGGTCGCTCGTGGTCATGGCGCCGTCGCGGTCCAGGGTGCCGAGCACGGAGACGTGGCCGAGCGGGATCTGGTCCTCGTGCTTCACGCGCCGCGTGAGCTTGCCCATCGCGGTGCGCAGTTCGGTGGCGACGGCGGCGGGTTCCGGGGTGGGCATAGGCCACTTTAACCGGTGGCCTGCGGCGGGGTGGAGCGCTGTACCTCCGGGCCGAACCGCGCGCACGACTCGACGGTACGGCTCCGCGGCCGAACCGCGCACCATGACCGCGTACAACAGCGCACCGCACATGCACACCACGACTATGCAGCCAAACTGCACAGCCAAACTGCACAGCATTGCTGTAGAGTCAGTGCTGCCGCGGCACGCGCCAGCGCTGTCGCAGCAGGGCCGCGGCGCGCATCCACACGAAGGACCCCCCATGGCTTCCACGGCAGTCGAGACCACCGTCATCACGTCCGTCACCGCCCGCAGGGTCATCGACAGCCGGGGCAACCCCACCGTCGAGGCCGACGTCCGCCTCGCCGACGGATCCCTCGGCCGCGCCGCCGTCCCCTCCGGCGCCTCCACCGGCGCACGCGAAGCCGTCGAGCTCCGCGACGGGGACCCCGGGCGCTGGCACGGCAAGGGCGTCGACCGCGCCGTCGCCCACGTCAACGGCGACATCGCGGCGGCGGTCGTCGGCCGCGACGCCGTCGACCAGGCCGGCCTCGACGCCGCGCTCGTCGCGCTCGACGGCACCGCCGACAAGTCCCGGCTCGGCGCCAACGCCCTCCTCGGCGTCTCCCTCGCCGCCGCGAAGGCCGCCGCGGCGGCCCACCGACAGCCGCTCTACCGCTACCTCGGCGGCGCCGACGCCCGCCTTCTCCCGCTTCCGATGATGAACATCGTCAACGGCGGCGCGCACGCCGACAATCCGCTGGACTTCCAGGAGTTCATGATCGCCCCGATCGGCGCGGAGACCTTCGCGGAAGCCGTACGCATGGGTTCCGAGGTCTTCCACACCCTCCGCCGCGACCTGCTGGCCGCCGGGCACGCCACCGGTGTCGGCGACGAGGGCGGCTTCGCGCCCGCGCTGCGTACCGCCGAGGAGGCACTCGACTTCGTCATGGCGGCCGTCGAGCGCACCGGCTACCGGCCCGGCACGGACATCGGCCTGGTCATGGACCCGGCCTCGTCGGAGTTCTTCCGGGACGGCGTGTACGTGTACGAGGGCGAGGGCGTCCGCCGTACGCCCGCCGAGCACGCCGACCACCTGGCCAGGCTCATCGACGCGTACCCGATCGTCTCCATCGAGGACCCGATGGCCGAGAGCGACCTGGACGGCTGGCGGGAGCTCACCGCCCGCGTCGGCGACCGCTGCCAGCTCACCGGTGACGACGTGTTCTGCACCGACGAGAACCTGCTGCGCGAGGGCATTCGTACCGGCGTCGGCAACTCGGTCCTGGTCAAGGTCAACCAGATCGGCACCCTGACCGAAGCCCTCGCCACCGTCGCCACGGCGCACCGCGCCGGCTGGACCGCCGTCATGTCGCACCGCTCCGGCGAGACGGAGGACACCACCATCGCCGACCTGGCGGTGGCGACCGGCTGCGGACAGATCAAGACCGGCTCGCTGTCCCGGTCCGACCGCACCGCGAAGTACAACCAGCTGATCAGGATCGAGGAGGAGCTCGGCGCCTCGGCGCGGTACGCGGGCGGGGCGGTACTGGACCGCTCCTGACCCGGTGTCCTCGGGCGCGGCGGAACCGGCACCTCGCCGGCCGCGCCGCCCCGGATCAGCCCTTCACCGGCCGCGCCGCCCCGGATCAGCCCTTCACCGGCCGCGCCGCCCCGGATCAGCCCTTCACCGGCCGCCACACGAAGCGGATGTCCGGCTCGTTCTCCTCGTTGCGCTGCCCGTCCGTCCGTTCCGCCTCGACGAAGCCGTGCCGCTCGTAGAACCTCCGCGCCGGTGCGTTGACCTGGAACGTCCACAGGTCCAGGCCCTCCGGCCGCTGCTGCTTGGCCAGTTCGACGAAGCGGTCGCCCAGGCCGCGGCCGCGCCACGACGGGTCGAGGTAGAGCTGGTCCAGGTCCCCGCCGTCGAGCACGAGGAGCCCCACCACGCCGGCCTCCCCGGCGACCGCGACCCAGGTCTCGTACTGCGGCACGACGACGTGGGTGAACCAGCCCCGCACCGCGTCGTCGTCGTGCGCGCGACGCACGGTCGGCAGCGCGGCGCCGAAGGAGCGCAGCCACACATCGGCCGTCGCGGTCGCGTCGGACTCGTCGGCGCGCCGAATCTCAAGGTCATCAAGGGTCACGGGGCGCGACGATCGCAGAAGAGGGCGTTCCGCGCATCCGAATTACGGGAGGGGCCGCCCTCGGCGAGGGGCCAGGGGCGGGCGCTCGGGGGAGGGCGTTCAGGGGCGGGCGGGGCCGCGCTGGGGGAGCGGCCGGCTGTAGACGACGCTGGTGGTCGTGCTGCCGAAGCCCGCCAGCTCGTCCACGAGGGTCTCCAGGTGCTCCATGGAGGTCGCGGCCACCTTCAGCGTGTAGCAGTCGTCGCCGGTGGTCCGCAGGCACTCGAGGATCTCCCGCCGCTCCGCGAGCAGCCGGCGCAACGGCTCGTGCTGGTTCCCCGGGTACTTCAGCCGTACGACGGCGAGGACGGGGTAACCGGCCTCGGCCAGGTCCACCACGGCGTGATAGCCGGTGATGACGCCCCGCGACTCCAGGTTCCGCACCCGTTCCGTGGTGGCCGACGAGCTGAGGTTCACACGCCGTCCCAGCTCGCTGAGGGAGATGCGGGCCTCCTGCTGAAGCTGTTCGATGATCGCCCAGTCGAGTTCGTCGAGATTCACGGCCATGCGACGATTCTACCGGCAGAAGCACGGGAGAAAGTCGGTAGCGCCGGGAGAGTTCGGTTCCGTATCCCCTGATCACGGGGATAGCCTCGACGCATGCAACTTGGCGTGAACGTCCCCAACTTCGGGCCCGGCACCGACCCCGGCGTGCTGCGCGAGTGGGCGCGGACGGTGGAGGACCTCGGCTTCGACCTGCTCATGGTGTCGGACCACGTGGCCGTCACCCCGGATGTCGCCGAGCGGTACCCGGAGCCGTTCTACGAGCCGTTCACCACGCTCTCCTGGCTGGCCGGGATCACCACGCGGCTGCGGCTCGGCACCACCGTCCTCGTGCTGCCGTACCGGCATCCGCTCCTCGTCGCGCGCATGGCGGCCAACCTCCACCAGCTCAGCGGCGGCCGGTTCGTCCTCGGCGTGGGCGTCGGCTGGTCGCGCCAGGAATTCGAGGCGCTCGACGTCGAGTTCACCGCACGCGGCAGACTGACCGACGCGTACCTGGGCACTCTGAGGGACGCGTGGCGCGCGACGCGGGACGGGTGCGCCGCCGTCACCGGCGCCCCGGATCCCGCCCCCGCCCCCATCCCCGTATGGGTCGGCGGCAACAGCGAGGCGGGGATCCGGCGGGCCGTCAGGTTCGGCGACGCCTGGCACCCGCTGCGGATGTCCATGGCAGGGATGCGCGCGGTGTTGGCGGACCACGCGCTGCCGGGGTTCGCGCCCCGTATCGCCCTGCGGCCGACCACCGCTCCCGTCGACGACCCCGAACGGCCCGCCGGGGTCGGCACCGTCGAGCAGATCCTCGACGACCTCGACCAGCTCCGCCGGCTCGGCGCCGACACCGTCGTCATCGACCCGTACCACGGAGATCCGGAGGAGACCCGCAGGCCCCAGGAGGCCTGGCGGGCGCTCGCCACCGTGGCCACCCTCTGGAGGACCCGCTCATGATCACGCCCGACGACGAGACCCTCCTGCGGCGCGCCATCGGCCTCGCCGCCCACGCCGTCACCCTCGGGGACGCGCCGTACGGCTCCCTGCTCGTCGGCCCGAACGGCGAGGTTCTCGCCGAGGCCCACAACACGGTGCGGCGCGACGACGACATCGCCGCGCACCCGGAACTGAAGCTCGCCCGCTGGGCGGCCCGCGAACTCGACCCGGACACCGCAGCGCGCACCACCCTGTACACCAGCTGCCAGCCGTGCGGGATGTGCGCGGGCGGCATCGTGCGCTCGGGCCTCGGCCGGGTCGTCTACGCGCTCGCCACCGAGCAGCTGGTCGAACTCAACCCGCAGTCGGGCGACTGGCCGACGGTGGCACAGGACGGCCCGGCCCTCTTCGACGAGGCGCGCGCACCGATCGAGGCGTACTACCGGCCGTAGCCGCGGGCTCCCGGCGTCAGGGCCGTCGCCCGAAGACCTCGCGCAGCCGGGTCGGGCTGTCGTCCTGACAGCCCTCGCCCGCCGCCCGCCGGAACGTCGCGAGGACCGCGGCGGGCAGCACCGGATCCACGCCCGCGTCCCGTGTCGTGCGGACGACAGGGTCGAGGCTCGCGACGGCCATCGAGATCCGGTCGACGTCGCCCGACCGGCCGGTCGCGTCGTACCGGCGACGTCGGCGGCGGTGCTCGTGCCTCCCTTGCGCGCCGCCGCCCACGGAGTGCGGCCACGGCCACGGTCACGACGTGAAGCCTTCGCACGCCTCGGGAGGCTGTCCCGCACCTCCCGTCCTAGGCTGGGACCGACGAAAGGGCAGCGATGAGCACGGACGCGGACGCGGGTGCCTTCGGCGACGGCGACGGCGCACCCCGGCACGGGCCGGCCCGCTCCCAGCGCGATCACTGGGAGCGGACCTACACCACCCACCCCGGCATGTTCGGCGAGGAGCCCTCGGCCTCGGCCGTCCGCGCCGCCGAGG
This sequence comes from Streptomyces sp. NPDC029956, assembly GCF_055574655.1. NCBI lineage: Bacteria > Bacillati > Actinomycetota > Actinomycetes > Kitasatosporales > Streptomycetaceae > Streptomyces > Streptomyces sp. NPDC029956. The sequence continues at coordinate 5,115 of NZ_JBVHZJ010000016.1, forward strand.
TGTTCCTGGCCCTGGGCGCGCGCCATGTTCTCGAACTGGGTGCCGGGCACGGCCGCGACGCGCTGTTCTTCGCCCGTTCCGGGCTCACCGTGACCGCCGCGGACTTCAGCTCCGTCGGCCTCGGCGCCCTCGGCGCGCGGGCCGCCGCCGAGGGCCTCGACGCCAGGGTGAGCACCGCCGTCGTCGACGTACGCGAACCGCTGCCGTTCGCCGACGCCTCCGTGGACGCCGTGTTCGCCCACATGCTGCTGTGCATGGCCCTGTCCACCGACGAGGTCCACGCCCTGGTCGCCGAGGTGCGCCGCGTCCTGCGGCGGGGCGGCATCTTCGTCTACACCGTCCGGCACACCGGCGACGCCCATTACGGGGCCGGGACCGGTCACGGCGCCGACATCTGGGAGCACGGCGGCTTCGCCGTGCACTTCTTCCCCCGCGCCCTCGTCGAGGCCCTCGCCGACGGCTGGACACTCGACGAGGTGATCGACTTCGAGGAGGGCGACCTGCCCCGCCGCCTGTGGCGCGTCACCCAGACCCGGCGCTGAGGAGACGACGCGCAGACGCCGATGGCCCGCCCGGGCGAACCGGGCGGGCCATCGTTCGACGTGTCCGTCGGGACGTCCGTCGGGACGTCCGGCGGCGACTACCCCTTGCTGACCGCCGCCAGGATCTCGGGCAGCCGCCTCGCCGTCCGCGGCGCCGCCACCTTCAGGCCCGCCCAGATCAGGAGCGCGCCGTAGAGGATGCCGGCCGGGAACAGGAGCCAGAGCAGGGCCTCCTGGTCGGAGACATGGAAGTAGATCGTCGCGCCGATCAGCGGCGCGCACAGCAGCGCCGCCGTGAGCATGCCGCCGAAGATCGAGATCCACGCCAGGGCGCCCTGCCCCGGAGCCACGTTCTTGTAGCCGCTGTCCTGCGGGATCGAGTACGGGAAGGAGGCCGAGGCCACCGAGCCCGTCGCCAGCATCGCGCCGAGCAGGGCGAGCGCCAGGCCGACGGTTTCGGGGAGCCGCGACCACTCGCCGAGGACACCGACCGTGAGGGCCGTGACGAAGACGGCGTACGGGAGGGTGATCACCAGCAGGGCCATGGCCCGCGCCCGGAGTTCGGTGTACGCGTCGGCCGCCGTCGAGATCGTCTGGGAGACGATCCAGAACGCCGAGGTGTCCTGCCCGAACTGGTTGTACATCAGCATGCCGAGCATGCCGGAGGCGAAGCACGCCCAGTAGACCGAGCCCGTGCCCTGGAGCGCGTTGACGAGCGGGACGATCAGGCCCAGGGCGAGCGAGGTCACCGCTCCGGCCTTCGTCTTCGGGTCGCGCCACAGATAGCGCAGGCTGCGCTCCATGACCGCGCCGGTCCGCCCGTCCGGCAGGACCCGGCCGAGCAGCCCCGAACCGCCGGACTTGTCACGGACGCCCGCGTCGGAGGCCGCGCCGATCGTGGAGCCGTCGGGCTCGACCATCAGCCGCACCAGACTCCGCTGCCACCAGTACAGGAGCGCCACCAGCGTGGCCGCCGTGAGCAGCAGCCGGACCGCCGCCACCACGTAGTCGCCCTGGGCGGCGGAGTCGACCGCGGCGATCGCGGCGGCCGGCGGCAGCCAGCCCACGACGGCCGTCGCCGGTTCGAGCGACTCCAGACCGCCGGCCTGGCCCAGGCGCTGGGCGGCGAAGTTCACCACCTGCATGCCGACGGCGATGACCAGGCCGCTGAGCAGCGCCAGGTCCCGGCCCTTGCGGGAGGTGAGGAGCCGGACGTTGGCGGCGGCCACGGCCCGGGACAGCGCCACGCACGTCACGGCCGTCAGCGGTACGGCGAGGACGGCGAGGACGGTACCGGCGGCGCCGTGCGCGACGGACAGCGCGGCGCCCAGGGCCAGGACGAAGGTGAGGACGGGGCCGACACCCACGAGGGAGGCCACGAGGAGCGCGCGGACCAGCGGCCGCGGCCGCAGCGGCAGCATGACGAGCCGCGACGGGTCGAGGGTCTCGTCACCGCTGGGGATGAACAGCGGCATCACCGCCCAGGAGAGCGCGAGCCCGCCCGTGAGGAGGATGGCGATGCTGTCGGCGTCGGCGCTGCCCCGCATGAGGACGAAGGCCAGCACGAGGGCCGCGGCGAAGACCGCTCCGAAGACGATGGACAGGATGTACGCGGCCGTCCGCCCGCCCGACTGCCGCAGCCCGTTGCGCAGCAGGCTCAGCTTGAGCCGCACGAAGACGGAGGTGAGGGAGGGGACGGGGCCGGCCGGGGTAGTGGTGCCGGTGGTGGTCGTGGTTGGGAAGGCACTCATCGCTTCGCCCCGTCCGAAGCACCGGTCTCGCCCGCAGCACCAGCCCCACCGGCGTCACCGGTTCGGCCGGCGCCTCCAGCGGCACCGGCCTCACCAGCCCCACCGGCCTCACCAGCCCCACCGGCCTCACCAGCGCCTCCAGTCCCACCGGCAGCCCCCGCCCCGCCGCCCAGCCAGTCGAGCGAGTCGCCCGCCGCCGCGCGCCCGTTCGCGCCGACGAGCTCCAGGAACGCCGCCTGCAGCGACGGCGCGTCGCCCCGTACCTCCGCGAGCGTGCCCTGGGCGCGGATCCGGCCCGCCGCCATCACGGCGACCCAGTCGCAGAGCGACTCGACGAGCTCCATGACGTGGCTGGAGAAGACGACGGTGGCGCCGGAGGAGGTGTACCGCTCCAGGACGCCGCGGATGGTCTGCGCGGAGACCGGGTCGACGCCCTCGAAGGGCTCGTCGAGGAAGAGCACCTCGGGGTTGTGGAGGAGCGCCGCCGCGAGCCCGATCTTCTTCCGCATGCCGGTCGAGTAGTCGACGACCAGCTTGTTCTGCGAGCCGGTGAGGTCGAGGACGTCGAGGAGCTGCGTGGCCCGCTTGTCGACCTCGGCGCCGGGCAGCCCCCGCAGCCGGCCGCTGTACGCGAGGAGTTCGCGGCCGGAGAGCCGCTCGAAGAGCCGCAGGCCCTCGGGCAGGATGCCGATCCGGGCCTTGACCTGGGCGACCGACTCGGGGTCGGCCCAGACGTCGTGCCCGGCGACCTGGATGCGTCCGTGGTCGGGACGGAGCAGGCCGGTGATCATCGACAGGGTGGTGGTCTTGCCGGCGCCGTTGGGCCCCACGAGCCCGATGAACTTGCCCGCGGGCAGCACCAGGTCGATGCCGTTCACCGCGATCTGCTGGCCGAATCGCTTCCACAGGCCCTCGATGCGCACGGCGGGGGGGGGGCGGGCCCCCCGGGGGGGGGACCGCACGTGGGAAACCTCCCTCAACGCCCTGGTCGGGGGGGGTGTTTTTTGCCTCCTTTCCCCCCCCGCGTCTTCTT
>NZ_JBVHZJ010000016.1:8450-165837 GCF_055574655.1 Streptomyces sp. NPDC029956
AAAAACGAGTTGGGGCCTTCCCACCGCACTCTGTTGACAAACCCCCCCCCACCCCCCCCCACGCCCAACGCTGGCCCCCACCCCTCCCCCCGGCCCGCCCCCCGCCGTGTCGAACGCTCCGTCAAATGCCTGGTCAGGCATGGTCTGTCTGCCCCTCGTCGATCCCCGTATGTCTTACGGGCCCCACCCTAAGGGTGGGGCCCGTGGGGGCCCAGGGGTCATGACGTGCGGCTTCTCGCCTCCGCCGCTTCCCGGCCACACGCGTACGCGAGGGCGCTGATCAGTTCCTCGGCGTCGGGGAGCCAGCGGTTCGCCGGGGTGGGGCGCCGGGCCCACTGGACCGCGCCGCTGCCGCCGATGCGGGTGGGCGGGGCCGCCACGTAGTGGCCCTCGCCGCGGGTGGTGAGGTCGATGGAGGCCGGGACCCAGCCGAGCTTGCGGACGAGGTCGGGCACCTTGGTCGCGGCGCCCGGCAGGACGAAGAAGTACATCCGGCGGTCCGGGGTGCAGGTGACCGGGCCGAGCGTCAGCTCCATCCGCTCCATCCGGGCGAGCGCGAGGAACCCGGCCGACTCGGGCACCTCGATCGCGTCGAACGTCCGGCCCGTCGGCAGCAGGATCGACGCCTTCGGCTGCTTCGACCACATCCGCCGGGCCCCGACCCCGCTGCCGGTCGCCAGGGTCGACCAGTCGGGCCTGACCGCGTGGGCGCCGGGCACGGCGCACGCGTCCGCCCCGCAGGAGCAGCGCTCCCGCCCCTCGACGGCCTCCAGCCAGGTCCCGGGAAACACGTCCCAGTGCCGCTCTTCCGCGTACCGCACGGCACTGTCCAGCAGCTGCTCGCCGCGCTGCTGGGGGATCTGTGCGGCTTCCGTGACTCCGATGGTCTCTTCCACGTGGAACACAACTTCCCCCGCCACCTGGGGTTACGGCCAGGGCGCGGAGCGGTGTGAGGCATCGATCCTGCACGCGGGGCGCATCGGTGCACGAGCGGGGGCGCGCGGGGGGCCGGGGAGCTGGGGTGGGTACGGACAGGTGGGGGCGCCGGTGGCGAAGCCGCGGCCGACGTGTCCGGTTTCGCGTGTTCACATCGGCATTGACCGGATATTCACCGGGCAGTGATCTCCTCTCCGATGATCACCGCACGGCCTCAGGGGGTTACTCATGGCAGCCAGGCCACTCGTTCCGCGTCAGCTCAACGAACGGCTCCAGGCGCTCATCCAGGAGGCCGGCTGCTCCAACGCCGGCCTCGCCCGCAGGGTCAACATGGTCGGCGCGGAGCGCGGCCTCGACCTGCGGTACGACAAGACGTCGGTGGCGCGCTGGCTGCGCGGGCAGCAGCCGCGCGGGCGCGCGCCGGGGATCATCGCCGAGGCGCTCGGCCGCAAACTGGGCCGTACGGTCACGATCGACGAGGTCGGCATGGCCAACGGCCGCAACCTCGCGGCCGGGGTGGGGCTCCAGTTCGCGCCGACCGTACCCGGCGCGATCGAGCAGGTCTGCGAGCTGTGGCGCAGTGACGTGGGCCGCCGCGACTTCCTCTCCGGCTCCGCGGTCGCGGCCTCCGCGCTCGTCGAACCCAGCCGGGACTGGCTGATCACGGGCCCGGACCCGCACGTGGCCCGGATGGCGGGGGCGCGCGTCGGGGTCGCGGACGTGGCGGCCGTACGGGAGATGACGGCGGCGCTCGTCGACCTCGACCGGCGGTTCGGCAGCGGGCACGTGCGCCCGGTGGTCGTCCACTACCTCAACAGCGTGGTGTCGGGGATGCTGTCCGGCTCGTACCGTGAGGCGGTCGGCCGGCAGCTGTTCGCGGCGGTCGCCCGACTGACCGAACTCGCCGGGTACATGGCGGTGGACACGGGAGAACCGGGCCTCGCCCAGCGGTACTACATCCAGGCGCTGCGGCTCGCGCAGGCAGCCGGTGACCGGGGCTACGGAGGCTATGTCCTCGCCGCCTCCATGAGCCACCTCGCCGCACAGCTCGGAAACCCCCGGGAGATCGCCCAGTTGGCGCGGGCCGCGCAGGAGGGGGCGCGCGGGAAGGTGCCGCCGCGCGCGGAGGCGATGTTCCAGGCGGCCGAGGCGCGCGGGCACGCCCTGCTCGGGGACCTCAGCGCCTTCGAGACGGCGGCGGGCCGTGCCGTACGGGCCCTGGAGCAGGCCGATCCGGAGTCGGGCGACGACCCGGCGTGGATCGCGCACTTCGACCAGGCGTACCTGGCGGACGAACTGGCGCACTGCTACCGGGATCTGGGGCAGGCGGACGCGGCGGCGCGGGCGGCGGAGGAGTCGATCGCCGGTCATCCCGCGACGCGTGCGCGGCGCCGGGCGATCGGCCTCGCCCTGCTCGCCTCGGCGCAGGTCCAGCAGCGCGAGGTCGAGCAGGCCTGCCGCACGGGCACGCGCGCGCTCGAACTGCTCGGCACGCTGCGGTCGTCGAGGGGTGCGGAGTACCTGGAGGACCTGCGGGAGCGGCTGGAGCCGTACGCGGGGGAGGCGGTGGTACGGGAGTTCGGGGCGCGCATGGAGCTCCATGCGGCGTAGTCCCTGCTGGGAGCGGGGCCGTTCGAGAAGGTTGTGTAACCGGGCTCACACGTGTGTGCGGAGCCCGGGGCGTACCCGGTAGCGTGAGCCGACGATTCCGTAGGTCCATCAGTAGGAGTCCCGGTGACGCAGAACGGACAGGGTCCGGAGCCGCAGTACCCGGCGGTGCCCCCCGCGCAGAACGCCCAAGGGGGAGCACAGCCGTACGGTGGCGCCTGGGGTCCCGCCGGCGCGGCGCCGGGCGGGCAGCCGCTGCCGCCCGCGCAGCCCCTGCCTCCGGAGGCGGCGCCGGGCGGCGCCGCCGACATGCAGTCCACCCAGTACCTGCCGCCGGTCCCGCCGCCGCAGCCCGGTTACGGCTACCCGGCGCCGGGTGCCCCGGGCGGCGCCGACATGCAGGCGACCCAGCACATAGCCCCGGTCCCGGGCGGGATGCCGCCGGTGTCCCCGGTCCAGGGCGGGATGCCCCCCGTACCGGGGCAGCAGCCGGGCTACGGGTACCCGCAGCAGGTGCCCGGCGGGATGCCGCAGCCCGGTCAGCAGCCCGGGTACGGCTATCCGCCGCCGGCCGGGGACATGCAGGCCACCCAGCACATCGCCCCCGTGCCGCCGCAGCAGGGCGGGGGCGCCCAGACCCAGTTCCTGGGCACCGGGCCGCTCCAGGCGCAGGGCCCCGGGCCCACGGGTGCCTCCGACGCGACCCAGTACATCGCCCCCGTACCGGCGCAGGAGCCCGGTGAGCGGCAGCCGCCCGCCGAGTTCGACAACCTGTTCCGTACGGAGGCCCCGCGGGCGCCGCAGGCCCCGCAGCAGCCGCACACGCAGGCGTACCAGCAGCCCGCCCCGGCCCCGTACCAGCAGCACCAGCCGCCGCAGCACCAGCAGCACCATCAGCCGCCGGCGCCCCCGCAGCAGTACGCGTACGAGGGTGCCTACTACGACGACGGTGCCGACCCCGAGCCCCCGCGCCGCAAGTCCCCGCTCGCGCTGATCGCCGCCGTCGTCGTCGGCTGCGCGGTCGTCGGCCTCGGCGCCGGTGCGCTGCTCAGCGGTGGCGACGAGGACAAGGACCCCAAGAAGGGCACCGAGACCGTCGCGGAGAGCTCCGCCGCCCCGTCCGGCGAGGCGACGACCGAGCCCGCCGAGAAGCCGGCCGACCCGGCGGAGCCGCAGGCGCAGGAGCTGAGCAAGCTCCTCGCGACCAGCAGCGACAGCCGTGACACGGTGATCAGCTCGGTCGAGTCGATCAAGCAGTGCAAGAACCTGGACAAGGCCGCGAGCGACCTGCGGGGCGCTGCGGAACAGCGCCGGAACCTGGTCACCAAGCTCCAGTCGCTCTCGGTCGACAAGATCCCGGACAACCCGGCCCTGACGGCCTCGCTCATCAAGGCCTGGCAGGCCTCGGCGTCCGCGGACGACCACTACGCGGCCTGGGGCGACCAGATGAAGGCCAAGAAGGCCTGCAAGGGCGGCAAGGCGCGCTCGACCAGCCACCTCCTCGCGGCGAACAACAAGAGCGGCGAGGCCACCGCGGCCAAGAAGCAGGCGGCCTCGCTGTGGAACCCGACGGCCTCGAAGTACGGCCTGGAGAAGCGGACGTACACCCAGCTGTAGCCGGGTCCTCCCCACCGGCCGCCGTCCGGCCGTGGGGCACCCGCCGCAGCCGTGGCCGCGGCGGGGGTGGGGCTCAGGGAGCGGTTCGCACGGTCTCGCCGACGTCGACGAAGCCGGGCTTCTGCGCCACCAGCTGCCCCTTGCGGACCACCTGGAACGTCACCTCGTGGTTGACGATCCGGGGGAAGCCCGGGGCGCCGAGCAGGTCCTCGTACTTCCAGCGCAGGGTCGGGGTCAGGCCGCCGGTGTCGATCTGCGCGCCCCGGTCGAGGGCGCGCGCGATCTGCGTGGCGGTGATCTTGTCGGTGTCGAGGGACTCGACGACCTTCTTGAGGACCGTGTAGGCGATCCAGGTGGTCTGGACGCCCGCGTCGGCCGGGTCGACCCGGTTGTCGGCGAAGGCGTGCTCCTGGATGACCTTCCGCATCGGCGCCCAGCTCTTGTCGGAGGCCTCCGGGTACCAGCCGGTGACGAACGCCCCCTCGAAGGGGCTGTGGGCGCCGCCGGTCCGGTCGATCACGGGCTGGCCGACGCTGCCGAGGACGGACGAGATCCGCACGCCGCCCTTCTCGCCGTCGCCGTCACCGGAGCCCTCGCCGTTCCCGCCGTCGCCGTTCCCGCCGTCGCCGTCCTCCTGCGGGAGGCGGCGGAAGGAGTCGAAGAAGGTCTGGGTGCGCTCGCCGAGCACGGCGGTGACGCAGCCGTCCTCGTCGCCGGCCTGCTTGCGGGCCTCGACGGCGGGCTCGGTGTACTCGGCGGCGTCCTCGACGGCGGGGATGTCGACGGCGCTGCGGTGGCTCGCCTTGCGCAGGCCCGAGTTGAGGAGCTCGGGGAACTTGTCGCCGGCGAGGGTGTCGGGCCGGACGAGGGAGACCCTGCGGCAGGACGCGGCCAGCTGCATGCCGTGACCGGCGATGAGCGAGGCCTGGCCGCCGTTGACGGGGTAGGAGAGCGAGCTGGTGAACTCGTCCTCGGTGATCCCGTAGCCGCCGATGTACGGGATCCCCGCGGCCTCCAGGGGGGCCATGAAGGCGCGCCCGTTCTGGCTGTACGAGCCGACGACTGCGACCGCCTTCTCGTGGGCGGCGCGGCGGGCGCAGGCGGCGGCGCCGGTGGTGGTGTTGTGCTCGTTGCAGGTGAGGATGCGCAGCTCGTGCCCGTCGATGCCGCCCTGGGCGTTCACCCAGCGGGCGAAGGTCTGCGCCATGGCGGGCATTCCGGGCATGTTGGTGGCCCGGGTCTGGTCGGGAGCCCACGTCATGACGGTGACGGGCTCCCTGGAGCCCCCCGTGGCTCCAGGGAGCACGCCACAACCGGTGAGCAACGAGGCTCCGGCCGTCGCGGTCGTGACGTACGCGAGGAGTGAGGTCAGTCGCCGTCCGGTCATGGACACGCACATTTCCGCCTCACGGGTAACGCGGGAGTGAGCATGGTTCAACAGGGGGTGACGACAAGGTGAATTACGGGGGTTGCGAGGGGGCGGCTCCGGTTACCGGACAAGGGAACGTACGATCGAAACGTGTCCAGTCCAGTCTCCGGTTCGGTTAACTCTTCCCGTCGCGGCCGTCGCTCCTCCACCATGGGCGGCATGCCGCTCAACGACATGCCGTGGTGGCGCTGGCGCAGCAACGTGCGCTCGGCGCTGCACATGCTCTCCGACCCCGGGTTCCACGAGACCACCTGGCTGGCCGGCCTCGACGGGTACGGCGACGTCACCGACGCCGTCTACCGCCTGGTCGAGGACACCTGGCTCGACAACTGGTCAGCCGAGAAGTACGTCGGCTCGATCTTCCGCGACACCGGCGAGGCCGCCCTCGTCGACGTCGCCGTCCTCCGGGTGCTGCGCATCATGCACCAGGTGGGCCCCGACGCCCCCGTCTCCGCCTACCTCCAGCACCCCGGCTGGCCCGAGGCCGTACGGGCCGCCCGCGAGGCCCACGTACACCTCGCGCGGGCGGACGGGGAGGACCCGGACACGCCGCCGCGCTCCCTCGACGTGCTGCACATCATGACGGGGTCCGTCTGACGGACGGTGGGTCACCGCGCAGCTCCGGATATGGCAGGCTGACCGGATGACCGACCAGTACGTCCTCACCCTCTCGTGCCCCGACAAGCAGGGCATCGTGCACGCCGTGTCGAGCTACCTCTTCATCACCGGGTGCAACATCGAGGACAGTCAGCAGTTCGGAGACCGTGACACCGGGCTCTTCTTCATGAGGGTCCACTTCTCTGCCGAGGCCCCGGTGAACGTCGACAAGCTGCGCGCCAGCTTCGTCGCCGTCGGCGACTCCTTCGAGATGGACTGGCAGATCCACCGACCCGACGAGCGCATGCGGGTCGTCCTCATGGTGTCGAAGTTCGGCCACTGCCTGAACGATCTGCTGTTCCGCTCGCGGCTCGGCGCCCTGCCGGTCGAGATCGTGGCCGTCGTCTCCAACCACACCGACTTCGAGGAGCTCGTCGGCTCGTACGGGCTGCCCTTCCGGCACATCCCCGTCACGAAGGACACCAAGGCGGAGGCCGAGGCCGAGCTCCTGGACCTGGTCCGCGAGGAGAACGTCGAGCTGGTCGTCCTCGCCCGCTACATGCAGGTCCTCTCCGACGACCTCTGCAAGCAGCTCTCCGGGCGGATCATCAACATCCACCACTCCTTCCTCCCGAGCTTCAAGGGCGCCAAGCCCTACCACCAGGCGCACGCGCGCGGCGTGAAGCTGATCGGCGCGACCGCCCACTACGTGACGGCCGACCTCGACGAGGGCCCGATCATCGAGCAGGAGGTCGAACGGGTCGCCCACGACGTGACCCCGGACCAGCTGGTCGCGATCGGCCGCGACGTGGAGTGCCAGGCACTGGCCCGCGCGGTGAAGTGGCACGCGGAGCACCGCATCCTGCTCAACGGCCGCCGCACGGTGGTCTTCGCGTAACACCCGCCTGAGCGTGCGGCCGCGAGGCGCCCGGCAGCCGGGAGCCGGCGGTGCGGGGGCGGACCGGGGCGGGGACGCCCTACGGACCGGGCGGGCGCGGTCTACAGCCGGCTCAACGCCGCCGCCGCCGACAGGACGTCCCTGATCGCCTCGCGGTCGCCGTCCTGGCCCGCCGCCGCTTCCTCCGGGGAGATGTGCCCCGCCACCAGCTGGCAGAACTCCACCCCGTCCATCGCCACCTGCGCCACGACCTGCTCCGGCGAGCCGAGCGCCGCCGGGGAGTCCAGTGCGATGTACCAGTGGCCGCCGCCCGCGCCCTCCACCTCCAGGTGCAGCGAGCGGCCCGGCGTGCCCGCCGCGACCAGATGACGGGCCGGCGAGGCGAGGCCGGTGCGGCGCCGGTTCGCCAGGGCGCCCGGCAGCAGTCGCGCCGCCAGGTCGATCATGCTGTGCAGATGCGCCCCGCTCGGCGCCGCGTACGGGTACGCCACCGCGTTCGCGATGTCGTCCGCGTGCACCCAGCACTCGAACGCCCGCTCAAGGAGCGAGTCCCGGAGCGGCAGGGCGAAGTCCTTGTACGTGACCGTCAGGTCCGCCACGCCCCGCCCCGCGAACGACACCGTCCGGATCAGCGTGTGGCTCTGGTCCCGCCACGGGCCGCGGATCGAGCGGTTCGGCGGCCGGTCCAGGCCCGACCAGAACGCGTCCGTCCGCTCCGAAGGCGACAGCTCCGGGGTCCCCGCCCCCAGCGGGTCCTCCAGGCCGAGCGCCGCCGACACGAGCCCGTCCACCGCGAAGAGGTGCGCCATGACCCCGGCGACCGTCGCCTTCCGGCGTACGATCCGGCCCTCCTCGTACCACTTCAGCCGGACCGGCGCGTGCCACTCCGACTCGCCGATGTCCCGGAGCAGGGCGTCGAGCCGCGCGGTCTCCGCGTCGTACGGCGTGACCCACTCCGGCACCGGGATGCGGGCCGGCCGCCGGCCCAGGCAGTTCTCGAGCACCCGGGACCGCAGCAGCGGATCGAGGTCCAGGTCGCGGTCCTCGTGCAGCAGCGCCACCGCGTCCCGCAGCCGCAGCGCCTCGTCCGCGCACGGCGCGCAGGCCGTCAGGTGGTCCTCGACGGCCTGCGTCTCCCCGGGCGAACACGCCGAAAGGGCCCAGGCCCCGAGAAGGGACTTGAGCACCCCGTGCGTCAGGACGGGTACGTCGGGCTCGGGCTCCACCCCGGGCTTCTCCTCTTCCGCCGCGTCGCTCGGACCGGCCGTGAGGTCCGCGTCGCTCGGGCCGGCCGTCAGGTCCGCGTGGTCGTCCGCCGCGCGGCGCGGCCCAGGTATCCACGGGGCGCGTGCGACGTCGTCCTCGTCGTCGCCGTTCGCCCGGGTCACCGTGCCCGTCCGTAGCCGGGCGGACCGCCGCCCTCGGCGAAGGGCCGGTTGGCCGAGGAGAGCAACTGGAGTCCCAGGCGCAGGCGCCGCCGCGCCTCGTCCTCGGTGACGCCGAGGTCGGCGGCGGTCTGCCGGTAGTCCCGCCGCTGGAAGTACGCCAGTTCGAGCGCGGCCCGGAGCGGCGTCGGCATGGACGTCACGATGTAGTCGGCGCGGGCCGCGACCGACGCCCGCCGCACCTTCTGCTCCAGCTCCTCCGCCGAACCCCGGCCCGTCTCCGCGTACGCCGTCGTCTCCGCCTGCCGCAGCCGGTGGACGGCCTGCCGCTGCGTCAGCTTGGCCACCCACGAGCGCAGGTTCCCCTGCTTGGGGTCGTACGCGTCCGGGTTCTCCCAGATGTAGCCGAAGACCTCGCGGGTGATCTGGTCGGCCGCGTCGTCGTCGTCGAGGACCCGGTGGGCGAGGCTGTGCACCAGGGCCGCGAACCGGTCGTACAGCTCGCCGAGCGCGGCCGCCTCGCCACGCGCCAGCCGCTGCTGCATCCTGCGGTCCCAGCGCGGTGGTGTGTCCATCGCCATCCGACCCTCGCCCCTCCCGGCTCCGGCGGCTCTCCGTGTCTACTCCAAAGTAGTGTGCCGCCCCGACAACGCACGCATGTTTGCCGCAAGTGCGCCCTTGACGGGGGCCCGGATGGTAAGGAAAGCGCCATCCCCGCGCCCGGGGGTTTCGGACCGTGCCCGTGGGGCAGGCGGCGACCGTGACGACGATCGAGGTCGACGAGGACGAGTACGGCTCCTGGACGGTGTTCCGCGTGCGGGGCGAGATGGATCTGGTCACCTCCCCCCGGATACGCCGCCGCGTCCACGACGTCGTGGCGGGCGGCCGCCACGACCTGGTGATCGACCTGTCCGCGGTGCGGTTCTGCGACTCCAGCGGGGTGGGAGTGCTGATCGCGGCCCGCCGGCTGCTCCGCTCCTGCGGCGGCCGGCTGCGCCTGATCCTCCCCGAGGACCGGGACGGCCACGTCGGCAGGGTCCTCACCGCGCTCGGCGTCCGGCGCCTCTTCGAGGTGTACGAGGACGTCCCGGGGGCGCTGACGGGGGCGGCGGAACTCGCCGACGTGTCCCTCCCCAGCCAGCAGGTCACCGACCGAATCGCTCCCTGAGCTTGTACTTCAGCACCTTCCGCAGCGTCTCGTTGCGGGGGAGGGCGTCCACCACCTCCAGCTGCTCCGGCAGCTTGTGGACCGACAGGCCCGCCTCCCGCAGGAAGGCCGTGACCAGCGGGAGGGTCAGCGGGGCGGCTCCCGGGGGCTGTTCGACGACGGCGCAGACGCGCTCGCCGCGCTCGGTGTCCGGGAGGCCTATGACGGCGGCGTCGCCGACGTCCGGGTGCCGGTGGAGGAGGTCCTCGATCTCCTTGGCCGAGATGTTCTCTCCCTTGCGGATGATGATGTCCTTGATGCGGCCGGTCAGGACCAGGTGCCCGCTCGGGGTGAGGTGCCCGACGTCGCCGGTGACGAGGAAGCCGTCCTCGTCGAAGGCGGCGGCCGTCTGCGCCGGGTCCAGATAGCCCCGGCAGACGGCCTCCCCGCGGAGCCGCACCTCCCCGGAGCCGGTGATCCGGATCTCCATGCCCTCCGGCGGGCGGCCCTCGGTCGTGGCGAGGTTCTCGGTGGTGTCGTCGGGCGCGCCCATGGTGATCATGGGGACCTCGGTCATGCCGTACCCGTGGGTGAGCTGGCAGCCCAGCTCCTTCCGTACGGCGTGGTAGATCTCCGGCGGCTTCGGCGCCCCGCCGCCCGCGAGCAGCCGCAGGGTGGGGATGACCGGCTCGCCGGGCTGTTTGCGCTGCTCGGCGAGGAACATCGAGTAGAAGGCGGTGGAGCCGCCGGCGACCGTCACCCCGTGCCGCCGGTACTCGCCGAGGGCGTCGGGCAGCGCGAACTGTTCGAACATGACGGCCGGGAATCCGTACAGCAGCAGCATCACCGTGTAGTCGGGCCCGGCGATGTGCGCGTACGGGAAGGCCATCGAACCGACGTCGGACGCGGTGAGCTGCAGCGCGTGGGCGAGGCAGGAGCCGCCCGCGAGCAGTGAGCGGTCGGTGTGCAGGACGCCCTTGGGGTCGGAGGTCGTGCCCGAGGTCCAGTAGATCCAGCGGACGTCGGTCCCGGAGGAGGGCGGGGGAGGCAGCGTCGCCGGGTCGCCGTCGGGCAGGGAATCGGGGCCGTACGCCTCGAAGATCCCGTGCGCGCCGAGCCGCCGGGCCATCTCCGTATGGTCGAATTCACGCCAGACTCCGGGGACGGCGAAGAACTCGGCTTTGGACTCCCGCAGGGCGAAGCCGACCTCCTTGTCCCGGTAGAAGGGGATCACGGGCGTCTGTACGGCTCCGATGCGGGCGAGCGCGAAGGAGAGCACCGCGGTCTCGATGCGGGTGGGCAGCTGCCAGGCGACGACCGTGCCCGGGCGCACCCCCATGGCGTGGAGTCCCGCGGCGCAGCGTTCGGCGCGCTCGCGCAGCCCGTCGAAGGTGAGGACCCGGTCGCCCTGGAGGAGGACGGGCCGGTCGGGGGTGAGGGCGGCGCGGCGCTCGACGAGCTCCCAGAGCGTGCGGGCCGCGCCCAGGGCGTGTGCGGTCTGATCCATGACCGGACTCCTCTTGGCTGACGTTCCGTCAGATCGTCCGGCGAGCGTAGAGGTCGGGCGCTTGTCGGTCCAGGGGTGCGGGGCTAGCCTGATGCCGTCAGATCTGACGGTCCATCAGAAACATGGAGGGGTCATGACGGAACTGCCCCGCATCATCAGCGTCGACGACCACGTGATCGAGCCCGCCCACCTCTTCGAGACCTGGCTCCCGAAGAAGTACCGCGACCGCGGGCCCCAGCCCCTCACCGCCGGCATCGGGGAGCTCGCCTACGTCGCCGGCAAGTACCAGATCACGATGGACCCGGACGGCCCGCCGACCGACTGGTGGATCTACGAGGACCTCAAGTTCCCGTACAAGCGGAACATCGCCGCCGTCGGCTTCGACCGCGACGACATGACCCTGGAGGGCATCACCCGCGCCGAGATGCGGCGCGGCTGCTGGGACCCCAGGGCCCGCCTCGCCGACATGGACCTCAACCACGTCGAGGCCTCCCTCTGCTTCCCGACCTTCCCCCGGTTCTGCGGCCAGACCTTCGCCGAGGCCCACGACAAGGAGGTCGCCCTCGCCTGCGTGCGCGCCTACAACGACTGGATGGTCGACGAGTGGTGCGGCGACAGCGGCGGCCGGCTCATCCCGCTCTGCATCATCCCGCTCTGGGACATCGACCTCGCCGTCGCCGAGATCCGGCGCAACGCCGCCCGCGGCGTCAAGGCCGTCACCTTCTCCGAGATCCCCACCCACCTCGGCCTGCCCTCGATCCACTCGGGCTACTGGGACCCCTTCTTCGCCGTCTGCCAGGAGACGGGCACGGTGGTCAACATGCACATCGGCTCCAGCAGCCAGATGCCCGCCGCCTCGCCCGACGCCCCGCCCGCCGTCCAGGCCTCCCTCAGCTTCAACAACGCGATGGCCTCGATGATGGACTTCCTCTTCAGCGGGGTCCTCGTGAAGTTCCCCCGGCTCAAGCTCGCCTACAGCGAAGGCCAGATGGGGTGGATCCCGTACGCCCTGGAGCGCGCCGACGACGTGTGGGAGGAGCACCGCGCCTGGGGCGGCGTCCGCGACCTCGTCCCCGAGCCGCCGTCCACCTACTACTACCGGCAGATCTTCTGCTGCTTCTTCCGCGACAAGCACGGCATCGCCTCGCTCGACGTCGTCGGCCGCGACAACGCCACCTTCGAGACCGACTACCCGCACGTCGACTCGACCTTCCCGCACACCAAGGAGGTCGCCCTCGACCACGTCCAGGGCCTCGACGACGAGACGATCTACAAGCTCATGCGGGGCAACGCCATCCGCATGCTCGGCCTCGACCTCGACCGGGGCGTCGACTTCGGGCGGGGCACCGCCTGATGGACCTCTCCTGCACCGGCGAGGAGGAGGAGTTCCGCGCCCGGCTCCGGGAATGGCTCACCGCGACCCTGCCCGGCCTTCCGCCGAGACCCGACCCGCTGGACTGGCCGGCCCGCCGGGCGTACGACTGCGGCTGGCAGCGCCGGCTCCACGACGCCGGATACGCCGACGTGCACTGGGACGCCTCCCCGACGCAGCGGCTGATCTTCCTGGAGGAGACCGAACTCGCCGGGGCGCCCTACGTCGGCGCCAACTTCGTCGGCCTCCTCCACGCCGGCCCCACCATCGCCGCCGAGGGCACGGCCCGACAGCGTGCCCGCTGGCTGCCGCCGGTCCTGCGCGGCGACGAGGTCTGGTGCCAGGGCTTCAGCGAGCCCGGCGCCGGCTCCGACCTCGCCTCGCTCCGGACCCGGGCGGTCCGGGACGGGGACGCGTACGTCGTCACCGGACAGAAGATCTGGACCTCGCACGCGGAGGTCGCCGACTGGTGCGAACTGCTCGTACGGACCGACCCGGACGCGCCCTCGAAGCACCGGGGCATCACCTGGCTCGCGATGCCCATGGACGCCCCCGGCATCACCGTACGACCGCTGCGCACGCTCGCCGGCTCCACCGAGTTCGCCGAGGTCTTCCTCGACGAGGTGCGGGTGCCCGTCGAGAACCGGGTCGGCGAGGAGAACGACGGCTGGCGCGTCACCATGGTCACCCTCTCCTTCGAACGCGGCACCGCGTTCGTCGGAGAGGTCGTCGCCTGCCGCCGCCTGCTCGGCGAACTCGCCCGCACCGCCCGGAAGAACGGCACCTGGGACGACGCCGTCCTGCGCCGCCGCCTCGGCAGGCTCTCCGCCGAGTTCCGGGCCCTGTGGCGGATCGTCCAGGCCAATGTCAGCGAGGCCCAGGCGACCGGCGGAGTGCCTGGCGCGGGCGGCTCCGTCTTCAAACTGCACTACTCGCACGCCCGCCAGGAGCTGTACGAGGCCGCCGCAGCCGTCCTCGGCCCCGACGCGCTCGACCTCGGCCGCGACTGGACCCTCGACCGGCTGTCCTCGCTCTCGTACACGATCGCCGCCGGCACCTCCCAGATCCAGCGCAACATCGTCGCCGAGCGCATCCTCGGCCTCCCGAAGGGCCGGTGACCCCCGCCATGGACTTCCGACTCACCGAGGACCAGCGGGCTCTGCGGCGGGGCGTACGGGACCTCCTCGAAGGCCGCTTCGACCGGGAGGCGCTCCGGGCGGCGGTCGACTCCGGCGGGGAGCTGGACCGCGACCTGTGGCGGGAACTCGGCGCGGCCGGGTTCTTCGCCCTGCGCCTGCCGGAGGAGGAGGGGGGCGTGGGGCTGGGCCTTCCGGAGGCGGTCCTCGTGTTCGAGGAGGTGGGCCGCGTGCTGCTGCCGGGGCCGCTGGTGGCGACGCACGCGGCGGCGGGCTCCGTGCCGGGTGCGGCGGAGGGGGCCGTGGTGGTGACCGAGGTGGCCGAGGGCCTCGTCCCCTGGCTGGACGCGGCGGATGTGGTGGTCGGCGACGCCTCCGGGGCCGTACCGCTGCGATCCGTCGACCCGCTGACCCCCCTGCACCGGGTGCCCGTGCCCCCGCCGGGCGCCGGGCGGGAGGCGGGTCTCGAAGCCGTCCTGCTCACCGCCGCCGAGCAGGTGGGCAGTGCCGGGCGGACCACCGAGGCAGCGGTCTCCTACGCCCGTGAGCGGGAGCAGTTCGGGCAGGTCATCGGGGGTTTCCAGGCCGTCAAGCACCTCTGCGCCGGGATGCTCGTCCGTACCGAGCTCGCCCGGGCCGCCGTCCGGGCCGCCTCCCTCACCGTCGACCCCGTCGAGATCGCGGGCGCCAAGCTCCTCGCCGACGAGGCCGCGACCGCCAACGCCCGCGACTGCCTGCAGGTCCACGGCGGCATGGGCTTCACCTGGGAGGCCGACGTCCACCTGCATCTCAAGCGCGCCTGGGTGCGGGCCGAGCTGCGGCTGCCCGCCGCGCGCGCCGAGGAGGCGGTGGCCGCCGGACTGTGACTCCCGGCATCGCTCTCCGCGCCCGCCGGGTCACGGAATGTTGATATCTGGTTGTGTCCTTCGACGGGGCCGTCACGGCCCGGAGTCGGCCTCCGGCTCCGGTACGCTCCGTGGGATGCGAGTGCTCGTTGGCCCGGATCGTCCCGGTGTCGCCCCTGAGGTGGCTCCGGGCCCGGGAATGCGCGCCGCTCGCGCCCCGAGGAGGCGCCCCGCGCGCTCCTGTTCGACTCCCCGCAGCGTGCGTCGCACAGTATGGACTACGCGTACTCCTTCGCGCTGGAATATGCCCGAAGCGCTTGTTGCGGTGACTGTACGTCAACCATGCTGTCTCGCAAGGGAATCACGTTCCGTAAGGGCGTCGATGGCTGTGAGGCGCGAGGCGATGTGTCCGCCGGTTCGGATGGTGTGAGCGGTGCAGGTGCTTCAGGTTCAGTTGGAGGTCGGGTCGGACCCGGCGGAGGTGGGGCGAGCCCGGAGGTGGGCCCGGTCACGGCTCGCCGGCTCGGGCATAGGCGATGACGAGCCGCTGGCCGAGACGCTGGTGCTGCTCATCTCCGAACTCGTGACCAACGCCGTGGTGCACACCGGCTGTCCGGCCGTCCTGCGGATGCTGTTCGCGGCGGAGGGCGGGGTGCGGGTCGAGGTGGCGGACGCGAGCGACCGCCCGCCGCGGCCCCGGCACGCGGAGGGCGACGACACCAACGGGCGCGGCCTGGAGCTGGTCGACGGCCTCGCGGACCGGTGGGGCTGGCAGCCCGAGGGTGCCGGCAAGAGCATCTGGTGCGAGGTGGACCCGGCTCCGGCCGTGCCTTCGCCGGGTCTGCGGCCCGGCCCGGCGCACGGTTCGGGGCACGCTCCCGGCGTCGGCCCCGCTTCGGGGCCCGGGGCGTCGGTGGCGCCCGGCCGGGTGCACTGCTGACGGTTCGCGGCCGGGTGGCGGGTGACGGCGGCCGAGCCGTGCGCGCCGTCACCCGTCGACGTACCGGTGCTCAGAGGACGGCGACCGGCGCCACCGGTGTGCCCGTACCGCCCACGAAGGGCTCGGGCATAGCGGAGAGCAGGAAGGCGTAGCGCCGCTCTTGTGCACAGGCTGTGGACAGAGCTTCCAGATTCCAGTTCTGCCCCTGGAGCATGCCCATCTCGACCAGGTCGAGGGCGTGCACGGGCAGCCACAGATCCTCGATCTCCGGCGGGAAGATCTCGAAGGTGAGGGTGTCGTCGGCGACCGCCGCGACGTCCCGGGCGTGGAACCACTCCGGCGTACGGATCGAGAGTCCGGGTGACGGGAAAGCGTATCCGTGCCGGTCGCCGGCCAGGTACGACTGCATCTGACCCGTCCGTACGAGCACGATGTCGCCGGACCGTACGGTCACCCCACCGAAGTCGGCGGCCTCGTCCAGGTCCTCGGGCGTGACGGCGTGGTCGCCGGGCAGCCGGTCCAGGCCCTTGGCGGCGGCCACGTCGAGCAGCACCCCGCGGCTCACGAGGTGGCGGGCCGTGTGGATGCCGCTGAACTCGGAGCGGCCGTGCGGGGTGATGGTGGCGGCGGGGCGGCCGTTGTAGATGTGGCCTGAGTGGGAGACATGGGTCAGGGCGTCCCAGTGGGTGCCGGCCTGCAGGCCGAGGGTCACGACGTCGTCGCTGGTGGCGACCGTGCCGGGGCCGAAGAGCTCCTGGTTGATCTGGACCATGACGTGGAGCGGGTTGACCCGCCCCGGGATCATGCCGGTCTGGACGCCGTCCTGCTTCAGGTCGACGGCGAGGGGGACGCGGTGGCCGGTGCGGACGGTGGCGACGGCCTCGCGTACCACCTCGTCGGTGACGAGGTTCAGGGTGCCGATCTCGTCGTCCTGGCCCCAACGGCCCCAGTTGTTGACGCGCTTGGCGATCTCGTGGAATGCGGCGGGCAGAGACATCGGGGCCTCCGGGGTCTTGTTTTCCGGTATCTGACGGACCGTAGAATCCTGACGACGAATGAATCTAACGGACCGTCAGAAACTGCGGGAGGGGCCGGGCGTGGGGAACTTCTTGGCTGGCAAGGTCGTCGCCGTGACGGGCGCGGGACGGGGCATCGGCCGCGCCGTGGCCCTCGCGTGCGCGGCGGAGGGCGCGAAGGTCGTCGTCAACGACTACGGGGTGTCGATCGAGGGCGGTGAACCGACCTCGGAGATCGCGCTGTCGGTGGTGAAGGAGATCGAGGCGGGGGGCGGCACGGCGGTCGCGGTCGCCGACGACATCTCGACGATGGCGGGCGGACAGCGGGTCGTCGACGTCGCCCTCGCCGAGTACGGGCGCCTGGACGGGGTCGTGTGCGTGGCGGGCATCCTGCGCGAGCGGATGCTCTTCAACATGTCCGAGGAGGAGTGGGACCCGGTCGTCGCGACGCATCTCAAGGGCACGTTCACGGTCTTCCGGGCCGCCTCGGCGATCATGCGGCGGCAGGGGACCGGGACGCTGATCGGCTTCACCAGCGGCAACCACCAGGGCTCGGTGGCGCAGGCCAACTACTCCGCCGCGAAGGGCGGGATCATCTCCCTCGTCCGGTCGGCGGCGCTCGGCCTCCACAAGTACGGGGTGACGGCGAACGCGGTGGCGCCGGTGGCACGGACCCGGATGTCGGCGAACGTCCCGATGGAGCTCAAGGAGATCGGGGAGCCGGAGGATGTGGCCGCCCTCGTCGTCTACCTGCTCTCCGAGCGGGCCCGCGAGGAGAGGATCACCGGCCAGGTCTACACGATCGCCGGCCCGAAGATCGCGGTCTGGGCGCAGCCCAGGGAGCTGCGGGCGGGATACGCGGAGGGCGGCGCCTGGACCCCGGAACGGATCGCGGACTTCCTGCCGGGGACGGTCGGGGTGGACCCGATGCCGATGCTGGCGCGCCTGGAGGAGATGGCCCGGGCCGCGGCGGCGGGCGACCGCCCCAATGCGGGTGACCGCCCCGGCGCGGGCGCGGGCCCCGACGCGAATGCCCGTACCGACGCGAGTGCCGGTACCGACGCGAGTGAGAGGAGCGGCTCATGAGGGGCGTGGTCTTCGACGGGAAGCAGGTCCAGGTCGTCGACGACCTGGAGGTGCGGGACCCCGGGCCGGGTGAGGTGCTGGTGGGGATCGCGGCGGCCGGACTGTGCCACAGCGATCTGTCGGTCGTCGACGGAACCATCCCCTTCCCGCCTCCCGTCGTCCTCGGACACGAGGGCGCCGGGGTCGTCGAGGCGGTCGGACCCGGGGTCACGCACGTCGTCCCGGGTGATCACGTGGCCCTGTCGACCCTCGCCAGCTGCGGAGCCTGCGCGGACTGCGACCGCGGGCGGCCCACCATGTGCCGGAAGGCCATCGGGATGCCGGGGCAGCCGTTCTCACAGGGCGGGCGACCGGTCCACCAGTTCGCGTCGAACTCGTCGTTCGCCGAGCGGACCGTCGTGAAGGCGGTCCAGGCGGTGAAGATCCCGCAGGACATCCCGCTGACCTCGGCGGCGCTGATGGGCTGCGGCGTCCTCACCGGGGTCGGGGCCGTACTGAACCGGGCGAAGGTCGGGCGGGGCGAGACGGTCGTCGTCATCGGCACGGGCGGGATCGGACTCAACGTCCTCCAGGGCGCCAGGATCGCCGGCGCGCTGACGATCGTGGCCGTGGACACGAACCCGGCGAAGGAGGCGGTGGCCCGGCAGTTCGGGGCGAGCCACTTCCTGACCTCCACCGACGGGGTGCGGGAGATCCTCCCCACCGGCGCCGACCACGTCTTCGAGTGCGTCGGACACACCGGGCTCGTCCGGACCGCGATCGACCTCCTCGACCGGCACGGGCAGGCGATCCTCCTCGGCATGACCGCGCCGAAGGCGGAGGCGAGCTTCCTGCCCGCCGCGATGTTCCTGGACAAGTCGATCCTGGGCTGCCGGTACGGCTCCTCGCGCCCCCAGCGCGACATCCCGCTCTACGCCGAGCTGTACCGCTCGGGCCTCCTCCTCCTCGACGAACTCGTCACCGCCACCTACCCGGTGGAGGAGTTCGCGAGGGCCGTGGAGGACGCGGAGGCGGGCAAGGTGGCCCGGGGGGTCCTCACTTTCTGAGGGCGCGGTACGCCGCCACGGTCCGGTCGAGGGCTTCCTCGACCGGGGTGGCGACGGCGCCGAGCCGCTTCTCGACGAGCGCGGAGTCGACGACGAACGGCTCCGCGAACTCGTAGCGCATCTCGATCAGTTCGCGCACGGTCGGGTTGAACGCGCCCAGCACGTACAGCGCCGCCGTCGGCATCCGGCGCACGCGGGCGGAGCCGGGGCGGCCGGTGGCGCGGTGGGCCAGGTCGACGAGTTCGCGGGTCGTGCGGGTCCGAGGGTCGTTGGGGAGGTGCCAGACGCGCCCCGGGGCGTCGGGGTGCCGGCCGAGGAGGGCGAGCGCCTCCCCGATGTCGGGGACGTAGGTGTACGTGTGCGGCTGGTCCGGATCGCCCAGGACGGTGGCGGTGCGCCCGGCGAGGAGAGCCGGGACGACCAGGTCGCCGAGGTTGGACTGGGCGCCGCCGCGCGGCCCGAAGTAGTCGGAGGCGCGCCCGATCGCCACCTCCACGCGCCCGGCCCTGTGGGCGGCGAGCAGGTCCTGGGCCATCCGGCCCCGGAGCCTGCCCTTGCGGGTGGTCGCGGCCTCGGGTGTCTCCTCGGTGAACGGGCGGCCCCCGGGCGGCCCGTAGCTGTAGACGTTGTCCATCGACACCATCCGGGCGCCGCTCGCCTCGGCCGCGGCGAGGACGCCGGCCTGGAGGGCGGGGAACTCCTGCCGCCATCGGTGGTACGGCGGGTTGAGGGCCTGGTAGACGACGGCCGCGCCGGCCGCGACGGCCGTGGTGAACGCGGGATCGGCCGCGTCACCGGCCGCCACCTCGACACCGTCGGGGACGTCCGCCCGGCCGGACCGGTTGACGATGCGTACGGACTCCCCCTGCCGGACCAGCGCCTCGGCGACGGCCGTGCCGACGGCGCCGGAGCCGAAGACCACGTGGCGGGGGTTGGTGGTGTGCTTCATGTGTCGACCTCGCGTCGGGAGCCCGGTCCGGTGGTCCGGCCGGGGGTGGTGGCGGGCAGAGTCCGTGGAGCAGGACGCCGGAGAGGGCGGAGAAGATGCGCGCCCCGGAGAACACGGGGGAGAACGGGCGGGGAGACCGAGGTGAGGAGGCCGGGGCAAGGAGACCGAGGTGGGGAGATCGATGCGGGGAAAACGGGGTGGGCCGCACGGGCGTACGTCGTTACGGTCCTGAGCATGTCCTATCGCGAGCTCGCCACCCGTCCCGTTCTCGCCTGGTCCGCCGTCACCGTCGCCGGTCGGCTCCCCGTCGCCATGGCCCCCCTCGCCCTCGTGTTCCTCGTCCGGGAGCGCCCCGGCGGGTACTCGCTCGGAGCCGTGCTCGCCGCCGCGTACGTCATCGGGGAGATCGTCGCCGCGCCCGTCCTCGGCCTGCGGATGAACGCCGAGCGCGCCCGGCCGCAGCTCGCCACCGGACTCGCCGTCGGAGCCGCCGGGTTCGCCGGTCTCGGGCTCGTGCCGGGGGCGCACCCCGTCGTGCTCGCCGCCCTCGCCCTGCTCGCCGGCGCCGGGCCCGCCGCCGTGCCCGGCGGGCTGCGCGCGCTCCTCACCAGCCTCGTCCCCGAACGGGCCGTGACCCAGGCGATGAGCATGGAGTCGGTGCTGACCTTCGGCATCTGGGCCGCCGCGCCCGCCCTCGCCACCGGCCTCGCGCTCGGCGTCGACCCCGCCGTACCCCTGCTGCTCATGGGGGTGCTGATGGCCGTCTCCGTCCCCGGCCTGTGGACGCTGCCGCCGGGCTGGCAGCAGGTCGCGAAGGAGGACGGCACGTCGCTGCGGCGGTCGCTGCTGCGGGCCTGGCCGGTGTACGTGCTGGGGGCGGCGAGCCTGACGCTGCTCGCGCTCGCCGAACTCGTCCTGCCCGCCCTCCTCGAACAGCGCGGGATCGGCATCGGCTGGGCGGGACCCCTGCTCGCCGGGTTCTCGATCGGCTCGGCGGTCGGCGCGTTCGTGTACGGCCTGCGGGGGCACTGGCCCGGCCCGCTCGCCGTCCAGTCCCTCGTCCTGGTCCTCGCGGTGGCCGCGGGCGTGGCCCTGGTCGCCGTCCTGCCGTGGACGGCGGCGATCGCCGTGGCCCTGGTGGCCGCCGGGCTCCTCCAGGCCCCGGCCATGCTCACCCGGAACCTGGCGCTCCGGCAGCTTCTGCCGCCGTCCGCGCTCGCCGCCGGATACTCGGTGATGTACGCGGCCGTCGGCGCCGGTTACGCGGCGAGCGGCACCCTGGCGGGCGGCCTGCTCAAGGTCGTCGCGCCGTCGACGGCCATCCTCTGCGGGGTCGGTCTGACCGTGCTGCTCACGGCGGCCGGCGCGGTGGGGGAGCGGCGGCTCCTCCGGGAGAGGCCCCGGCCTCAGGCAGAGGCCTCCGAGGAGGCGGCCGTGCGGAAGGTCCGCCGGTAGGACGTCGGTGTCACCCCGATCGCGCTCATCAGGTGCACCCGCAGCGATTGCGCCGTGCCGAACCCCGCGTCCTGCGCGACCCGGTCGACGGGCAGGCCGGTGGACTCCAGGAGATGCCGGGCGCGCTCGACCCGCTGCTGGGTGAGCCACTGGCCGGGGCTGATGCCCACCTCGTCACGGAAGCGGCGGGTGAACGTCCGTACGCTCATCGCCTCCCTCTCGGCCAGGTCCCGCAGCTGGATCGGCTCATGGAGGTGGGCGAGGGCCCACGCCCGTGCGGTGGTCGTGGTGTGGGTCCGGGCCTCCGGCAGGGGCCGCTCGATGTACTGGGCCTGACCGCCGTCCCGGTGCGGCGGTACGACGGTCCTGCGGGCGACGTCGTTGGCGACGGCCGTGCCGTGGTCCCGGCGCACGATGTGCAGGCACAGGTCTATCCCGGCTGCCACGCCCGCCGAGGTGAGGACGTCGCCGTCGTCGACGAACAGCACGTCGGCGTCGACCCGTACGCGCGGGAAGAGCCGCTGGAAGTGCTCGGCCGAGGACCAGTGGGTGGTGGCCGGGCGCCCGTCCAGGAACCCGGCGGCGGCGAGCACGTACCCGCCCGTGCAGATGGAGACGAGCCGGGTGCCGGGCCGGATGTGGGCGAGCGCGGCGGCCAGTTCGCCGGGAAGCCGGCCCTCGTCGTAGACCGGACCGAGCTCGTACGAGGCCGGTACGACGACGGTGTCGGCGGTGGCGAGGACCTCCGGGCCGTGCTCGACGTGGATCGAGAAGTCCGCGTCCGTCGGCACCGGGCCCGCCACCGTCGCGCAGGTCACGATCTCGTACAGCGGACGGCCCCCGCTGTCCTTCGCACGGCCGAAGATGCGGTGCGGGATGCCCAGCTCGAAGGGGAGGAGTCCGGGCAGTGCGAGCACGGCGACGCGGTGCGGGGGCGGTTCGGGCGACGGCGGCACGGGCGGTGCTCCCTCCGGGGGTCGGTCGAAATTCAGTGGTGGTGTAGACCACGTGGTGATAGGTCTACCTCTCCGTGACGGACAACACGTACAAGTCTGAGGCCGCCGAGCGGATTCCCGCCCCGGCCGAGCCGCCCGCGCTGTGGAACCGTAACTTCCGGCTCTTCTTCGTCGCCCGGGGCGTCGCCGTCTTCGGCGAGGGCATGGTCCCGGTCGCCTTCGCCGCCGGACTCCTCGGCGCCGGCCACTCCGGCGCCACCGTCGGCTACGCGCTCGGCGGCTGGACCGCCGCCTTCGCGCTCTTCGTCCTCTTCGGCGGCGTCCTCGCCGACCGCTTCACCGCCCGCCGCATGATGATCCTCGCGGATCTGTTGCGACTGCCCGGAGCGGCCGTCCTCGCCGTCGCCTTCACGCTCGGCGGCCCGCCCCTCTGGGCGGTCTACACCCTCTCCGTCCTCAGCGGAGTCGGCGCCGCCCTCTTCCAGCCGGGCGTCGCCTCGACCATCCCGCGCATCGCGCCCGACGTACAGCGCGCCAACGCCGTCCTCCGGGTCGTCGAAGCCCTCATGATCATGGCGGGCCCGGCGGCGGCGGGCGTGCTCGTCGCCGTGTGGAACGCGGGCGCCGCCTTCGCCGTCAACGGCGCGACGTTCGCGGTCAGCGCCCTCTGCCTCGCCCTGATGCGGATCGCCCCGATCCCCTCCGACTCCCTGCGGCGCGACTCCCTCGGCGCCGAACTCGTCGGCGGCTGGCGGGAGTTCAGAGCACGGAACTGGCTCTGGGGGGTCATCGCCATCTGGACCGTGTACGGACTCACCGTGGCCGGCCCCATGGTGCCGCTCACCGCGAGCCTGGTCACCGAGGACCACGGCTCGGCCACGTACGGCGTGCTCATGGCCGTCAACGGCGCGGGCAGCGCCGTCGGCGGGCTGCTCGCCCTCAGGCTGCGCCCGCGCACTCCCCTCGCGGCGGGCGCGGTCGCACTCCTCGGCCTCCCCGTGAACCTCGTGCTGCTCGGCCTGGGCGCGCCCGTGGCGCTGCTCGGCGCGGGCCAGTTCATCGGCGGCGCGGCCTTCGCCTTCTGGCTGGTGATGTGGTCGACGGCCGTGCAGACGCACGTACCGCAGGAGGCCCTGAACCGGATGCACGCGTACGACGTGGCCGGCTCGCTCCTGATGATGGGCGTCGGCCGCACCCTGTCGGGCCCGGTGGCGGCGGTGGTCGGCGCGGAGGAGGTGCTGCTGGTGGGGGCGGGGATCGCGGTGCTCGTGGTGGGCGCGCTGCTGGCGGTACGCCCGATCAGGACGCTGCCGAGGGTGTGAGCGGCGGTGTGGGCCACGGTCCGTGCCCCGGGCCGTGCCACGGTCCGTGCCCCGGGCCGTGACGCGATCCATGGCCCGATCCGTTCGAAAGCTGTCGTCCGGGCCAATGGTCGGACGCGGGGCGGCCCGGGATGCTCAGTGGCATGGCCCAGACAACCGAGACACCGCCCGCCGATACGCCCGACGGGCGGGCTCCCCGCAGCCCGAGTGCCCCGCACGCCCCGCACCCGCCCCGGATCCATCGCGCCTGGTTCGTCGCGGCGGTCACCTTCGTCACGATCATCGGCGCGGCGGCGTTCGCCTCGCTCCCGGGCCTGCTGATCGAGCCGCTGCACAAGGAGTTCGACTGGTCGCGGGGCACGATCGGCTTCGCCGTCTCGGTGAACCTCGCCCTCTACGGCCTCACCGCCCCCTTCGCCGCCGCCCTCATGGACCGCTTCGGCATCCGCCGGATCGTGGCGGTGGCGCTGTCGGTCATCGCGCTGGGCTCGGTGCTCACGGTGTGGATGACGGCGGCCTGGCAGCTCGTCCTGTTCTGGGGCGTGCTCGTCGGGCTCGGCAGCGGCTCGATGGCCCTCGCGTTCGCGGCGACCGTCACGAACCGCTGGTTCACGGCCCGCCGGGGCCTGGTGACGGGCATCCTCACGGCGGCCGGCGCGTCCGGGCAGCTGGTGTTCCTGCCGCTGCTGTCCTGGCTGGTCGAGCACCACGGCTGGCGCCCGGCGGCCGTGACCGTGGCGCTCGCCGCGCTCGCGGTGGTCCCGTTCGTGTGGCTGCTGCTCCGGGACCATCCGTCGGACGTCGGGCTCGCCCCCTACGGCGGGGAGTACGCCGACAAGCCGGCGCCGGTCACGGGCGCGGCCCGGCGCGCGGTGACGGTCCTGTTCAAGGCGGCCCGCACGGGCCCGTTCTGGCTCCTGGCGGGCACGTTCGCGATCTGCGGGGCGTCGACGAACGGCCTGGTGAAGACCCACTTCGTACCGGCGGCCCACGACCACGGGATGCCGGTGACGGCGGCGGCCGGACTGCTCGCGGTCATCGGGGTCTTCGACGTCGTCGGCACGATCGCCTCGGGCTGGTTCACCGACCGCTTCGAGGCCCGCCGCCTCCTCGCGGTCTACTACGCGCTCCGCGGCGTCTCCCTCCTCTTCCTGCCGATACTGCTCGCGCCGTCCGTGCACCCGCCGATGCTGTTCTTCATCGTGTTCTACGGCCTGGACTGGGTGGCCACGGTCCCGCCGACGATCGCCCTGTGCCGCGAGCACTACGGCGAGGACTCGGCGATCGTCTTCGGCTGGGTCCTCGCCTCCCACCAGGTGGGTGCGGCGGTCGTGGCGTTCGCGGGCGGGGTGGCCCGTGACGTCTTCGGCTCGTACAACCTCGTCTGGTACGCCTCGGGCGCGCTGTGCGCGGCGGCCGCCCTGATGGCCCTGGTGATCCGCCGACCCCGGACGGAGACGATGTCCCCGGCAGGAGCATGATGGCCGGCAGGGGGTGATCGCGCATGAGCGGTCGGGACGCGGGCGTGCGGGAAACGGGCGCGGGCGTACGGAATACGGGCGGCCGGGACGCGGGAGGCCGGGGCGAAGGCCGTACGTACGGCCGGATGCTGTGGGCCTCGGTGCTCGCGCTGGCCCTGGAGGGGGCCGTCGCCCTGATCCTCCTCGTGGTGTTCGGGGACACCGGGCAGCCGGAGCCGGGGGAGGAGCGCCTCAGCGCGCTGACCCTCCTCGCGCTCCCGTTCCTCGCGGTGTTCTGGCTGCTTCCGGCGCTCGCGGTCTCCGCCGGGCTCGTGCTGCCGGTCGTGCTCCTCGGCGAGGCCCTGACACGCCGGCTGGGCGGGCGCCCGACCGGCTGGCACCTGCTCCTGTCGACGGCCGCCGGAGCCCTGCTCTGGCCGCTCGCCGGCGGGCCGGGCTGGCTGGTGGCCACGGTGTGCCTGGCCGCGGCGGTGCTCGTCGCTCGCCACGCACGACGGGGCTACTTCGTGGCGCTGCTGGTGTGGGGGACGGTCGTGGTGCTGACCGTGTTCCTGCTCGGCAGCCTGGGCCTGTACACGGGCGCGATCGAGCCCTGACGGCGGTTCAGCGACACGGCCTAGGCGCCGAACCGCCCGAACCTCCCCCGGTGGAACAGGAGTGGGTCTCCGTCCTCCTCGGCCCCCAGCGACTCCACCCGCCCCACCACGATCAGATGGTCGCCCCCGGTGTGCACGGCGGTGATCGCGCAGTCGATCCAGGCGGGCGTGCCGGCGAGCCGGGGCGAGCCCGTGACCGGGGCCGGGGTCCAGTCGACGCCTGCGAACTTGTCCGCCCCGCTGACCGCGAACGACCGGCACAGCGGCCCCTGGTCGGCCCCGAGGATGTTGACGCAGAAGGTGCCCGCACCCGCGATCCTGGGCCAGGTCGTCGACGTACGGGCGACCATGAAGGCGACCAGGGGCGGGTCGAGGGAGAGGGAGGCGAAGGACTGGCAGGCGAACCCGGCCGGTCCTTCCGGGCCGAGCGCGGTCACGATCGTGACCCCGCTCGCGAAGTGGCCGAGGACGCGGCGGAACTCGGCCGGGTCGACGGGCGGTCGCTCGTCCTCCCGTACCGCGCGCAGTACCGGCCGGGGCAGTGGTTCCACGGCCGTCGGCGAACCGGCCGCTCTCAGGTGTCGGACGACGGTGGCCGCCATCCCCGCGTGTCCCATCACACCGCCATTGAACCTGACGGTTCGTCAGATGAGAAGGGCGGAGACGGCGGAGACCGGCGGGAAGACCGGCGGGAGACCCGGCACGCGAAAGCCCCCGGGGCGACGGCAGGACCGCCGCCCCGGGGGCTCTTCGCTCGTACGGCCGCGGGATCAGCCGGCGACGGCGCCCGTCGCCCTGGTCCAGGCGACACCCGAGACGTGCCCGGTGCGGTGGGCGGTCACCCTGACGGTGATCCTGGTCCCGCGCTGGGCCTTGGTGAGCGTGAACGTGCCACGGGTCGCCCCGCTGATCGCCCGCCCGTTCGCGTACCACTGGTACGCGTACGAGGTCGGCGCCGGCGTCCACGTACCCCGGTTCAGGGTGAGCGTCCGCCCGACCTTGACGGTGCCGGTGAGGGCCGGGGCCTTGGTCGCCTTCGGCGCGGCGCCCTTCACCGCGAGGGATCCGCTGACCGCGGTGAGCGTCGGGTGCCCGGCCTTCCGTGCGATCACGGCCACCGACAGTTGCCTGCCCTGGATCGTGGACGGAATCGTGTAGGTGGAGGCCGTGGCCCCCGCGATCGCGACCCCGTTGGCCCGCCACTGGTACGCGAGCGAGTTCACCGGCAGCGACCACGACCCGGGCTTCGCCGTCACCTTCCCGCCGACGACCGCCGTACCGGAGATTCCGGGGGCGGCGGTGTTGCGGAGCGCGGCGACGACGGTCACCGACGGCTTCATGTACTGCACGCCGAACGCGTGGACGCTGGTGCTCAGGGAACCGAGCGGGGCGTTCGTGAGGTCCAGCGCGACCGTCATGCTGCGCCGGTCCGGCGCGACGGAGAGGGTGGTGGACTCGGCCCGGAAGGAGCCGCTCGTCACGACGACCTTGGCCGAGCCGGGCAGCGCCGTGCCGGCGACGGTCATCGAGATCTTCCCGCGGCCGACCGTGGCGGGGCCCACGACGCCGACGGAGCGCTCGTCGGAGCCGCAGACGACGCCGTCGCAGGAGAACTGCGCCTTGACCGGCGTGGAGGCCTGGGCCGGCTTCTCCGGCAGGCCGATCACGAGCGTGGTCGGCTTGGCCGTCCTCGGGTAACCGCCCGACAGCCCGCAGCTGTAGATCTCGCCCTGACTCGTGTACGAGCCCCCGCAGAAGTTCACCCGGCTGGTCCGGTCGTACATCCGGGGCCGCGGCATGGTCGCGAAGGTGCCGGCCGGGCTGAACGCCGCTTCGTAGTAGTCGCCCGAGGCGGTCGGGAGCGCCCAGCACAGCGTGGCGCGCTGCTCGCTGAGGGTGCCGGTGAGCGGACCGAAGCCGTAGCTCACGTTGGCCACCTTGGCGCACTCCGGGGCGGGCCCGGCCGGCGTGCCGATACGGGCGGCGTCGAGCCGGTAGGCGGCCGGTGCGGTGCTCCCCGCCGGGACCTGGATCAGCACCTGGTAGGCGGCGGAACCGGTGGCGGCGCAGCCCTTGGCGAAGTAGTCGCAGACCGCGTCGCCCTTGGCGTCCATGGCCAGGAGACGGACGGCGTCGTTCGCGTCCCGCGCGTCCAGGTGCAGGGTGTCCCCGGCGGCGGACGTCGTGACCCGGTGGCACCGGAAGGTGCCGGGTGCGGCCGGGACGCCTCCGGTGGACGGGCCGCCGACGGCGACGGCCGGGGTGGTGACGCAGCCGCGCGCGGTGGAGGTCACGTCGTGGCGGGTCAGCAGGGTCTCGGCGGGCATGTCACGGCCCTGGACGAGGACCGTGTGGGCGAGGCCCGGGGTCAGGTCGCAGACCGAGAAGGTGCCGTAGTAGTTGCGGATCTCGCAGCTGACCCTGCCCTTCGCGTCCACCACCACGGCCTCGGCGGACGAGCCGCCGGCACCCTTCGCGATCTGGAACAGCTCGTTCGCGGAGTGGGCGGTGGCGGGGATCGTCAGGCAGCCGGCGAAGACACCGTTGCCGGTCTTCACGACCGACCGGGCCGGGGTCGCGCTGAACTCGGCGGCGGTGAAGGTCGGGCAGGCGGACGGTGCGTCGGTCCGGTGGACGACGAGCCCGTAACCGTCGCCGCCCTCGTACGGGTCCTCGTCGATGACGATCATCCGGTAGGGGCCGGTGCCGCCGAGCGTGCAGGTGGCGTCCCACAGGTTGGTGGCGTGGAGGCACTGCTCGGCGCCGGTCGCGTCGTACACCGTGATGTCGGTGGAGAGGTCCGACTGGATGGCGAGGTGCGCGCCCTGCGGCAGCGGCAGGTTCAGGCAGTCGACCTCGCCGGGGGCGGAGAACGTGCCCCGGTAGGCGGCGGTCGGCGCGACCCCGTCCACGCAGCCCTCGGTGGAGCCGCGGCCGAAGAACTGGACGGCGTCGTCGGTGAGGACGGTGTACGCCGTGCCCGCCGCGAGCGTGCAGAGCTCCTCGTAGCTCCGGCAGGCGTAGGTGCCGTCCTGCTTGTACACGGAGACGCTGCTGCGGTTGCCCTCCTCGTCCACGGCCCGCACGTCGTGGCGGCCGGACACGGTGGGTGTGAACGTCTTGCAGCCGGTCGCGGGGCCCGACCGGTCAGGCGCGGTGCCGTAGACGGACGGGGCGGCGGTGGCGCAGCCCGCGGGGTCGGACAGGCGGCGGACCTTCAGCGTGTAGGGGGCGTTGGAGCTGCCGTCCTCCTGGTTGCCGACGACCGCGTGGACGCGGTAGCCGTCGGTGCCCTCGGGCAGGACGCAGCCCTCGGAGCCGTCCTGGTTGCGCTCCACGCAGAGGCGCTTGCCGGTGGCGTCGGAGATCCACGCGAAGGAGTCGCCGTGGGTGACGCGCCGCAGCTCCGTCGTGATCCGCTCGCCCGGGGCGGCGGTGAACGAGTGGCAGACGACGCCCAGCGGGCCGGCGCCGGTGCCGGTCGCCGGGGCCGTGGCGTACCCGGTGCCGGGAACGGCCGGGCAGTCGCCCGGGGTGGCGGCCATCAGCGGGACGAGGGCGACCCGGTTCCTGGCGGCCTCCCAGGCGTTGTTGGTGAGCTGGAGCGTGTACCGGCCGACGGCCAGGTCGCACCAGGCGTCCTTGTACTGCCAGTCCTGGCACGTGACCTTGTCCTCACCCGCGTACAGCCCCGGGTAGGTGTCGTGGCTGCCGTCGATGAGGAGGCGGTACGTGCCGGGCTGCTCCACGGTGACGGTGAAGCAGGTGGTGCCCTTCGACTCGATGGTGACCTGCTGGACCGCGTCGCCCGGCTCGCCGATCGGCGCGAGCGGCATCGCGGGACACGGGGCCGCGTTGGGCGTCGGGTCGGCGGTCGGCGTCGGGTCGGTCGTGGCCGACGGCTCAGGCGCGTTCGGCTCGGAGGCGGTCGGTTCCGGCGCGGTCGGCTCGGAGGCGGTCGGCTCAGGCGTCGGGTCCGTCGTCGAGGGCTCCGGCTCCGGCGCGGGCGCCGGGCTCGCGGCCGGCGGCGGCGGTGTCGCCGCCAGGGCCGTGCCCGTCGGGAGCAGTGGGCCCACGAGGGCGGTCAGCAGGGCCGGGACCAGCAGAAGAGATCTTCCGGATCTTCGGGATCTTGTGCGCGAGCGCGCGGAGTTGGGCATTCCGTTCCCCCCGGAGCGGCGGTGTGTCATATGCGCGACACACGATACGGCCCAGGTCCACCGCCGTCGCGCGACTATCTCCCCTCGTACCGCGCCCCCCGCCGCTCCACGAAGCTCGCCACACCCTCCTTCGCGTCCCGCGTCGTCATGTTGATCTCCTGCGCCGCCGCCTCCGCCGCGAACGCGGCGGCGCGGTCCACGTCCAGGGACGCGTTCACCAGCTGCTTCGTCAGCGCGAGCGCCCGCGTCGGACCCTGCGCCAGCCGCTCCGCCCACTCCCGGGCCGTCTTCTCCAGGTCCTCCGCCGGGACGACCCGGTTCACCAGACCCATGCCGTACGCCTCCGCCGCCGACACCGCGTCCCCGAAGAACATCAGCTCCTTGGCCCGCTGCGGCCCGACCAGCCGCGGGAGCAGATACGCCCCGCCGCCGTCCGGGACGAGCCCCCTCCGCACGAACACCTCGATGAACCGCGCCGACTCGGACGCCAGGACCAGGTCGCACGCGAACGCGAGGTGAGCCCCGATCCCCGCCGCCGTCCCGTTCACCGCCGCGATCACCGGCTTCTCGCAGTCCATGACGGCTCCGATGAACCGCTGCGCCCCGCGCCGGATCGTGCGCGCCACGTCCCCGGGGACGGTCTCCGAGACCGCCGGCGCGCCCCGCAGGTCCGCCCCCGCGCAGAAGCCCCGGCCCGTCGCCGTCACGACCACCGCCCGGACGTCCGGGTCGGCGGAGGCCTCGTCGAGCAGGGCCATGATGCGTTCCCGCTGGTCCCAGGTGACCGCGTTCATCGCCTCGGGGCGGTTGAGGGTGATCCACGAGACGCCGTTCTCGACGGTGTGGAGGACGTCCGGCACATCGGTCGGCAGGACGCCCGGCACATTGGTCGGCCGGACGTCCGGCACATCGGTCGGCACGTCGGTCACAAGAACTCCCGGAAGGTGTCGGCTCGGCTATCGACAGATCGCGAGTGCGTCCAGGGCCACCGCGCCCTGCCCCCGCGGCAGCACCATCAGCGGGTTGATGTCGAGCTCGGCGAGGTCGCCGTCGAGCTCCAGGGCCATCCGCTGGACCCGCAGCACCACTTCGACGAGCGCGTCCACGTCGGCCGGCGGCGCACCCCGTACCCCGTCGAGGAGGGCCCGGCCGCGCAGCTCGGCGAGCATCGAGCGCGCCTCGGACTCCCCGAACGGCGGGACCCGTACGGCCGTGTCGTCGAGAACCTCCACGAGGACCCCGCCGAGCCCGACCGTCACCGTCGGGCCGAACAGGTCGTCGCGGGTCACGCCCACCACCATCTCGACGCCGCGCCCGACCATCTGGCAGACGAGGATGCCGTCGAGGTCGATCGACTCGAAGCGGGCGATGTCGGTGAGTTCGCGGTAGGCGTCCCTGACCTGGCTCGCGGAGGTCAGCCCGACCTTCACCAGACCCAGTTCGGTCTTGTGGGCGAGCTGCGCGCCCGAGGCCTTCATCACGACCGGGTAGCCGACGAGCCCGGCGGCCCGGACGGCCGCCGCCGCGCTGGTGACGAGCTGCTCGCGCGGCACCCGTATCCCGTACGCCCGCAGGAGCTGCTTCGCCGCGTGCTCGCTGAGCCGCCGGCCGGGCCGCATGAGGGCCTGGGCCTTGCGGAAGGAGGGGGAGGGGCTGCGGGGGGCCTCGTCGAAGGGCGAGCGGTAGGCGGTGGTGAAGCGGTGGTGGTCGAGGTAGGCCTTCACCGCCCCGATGCAATTGGCGAACGTACGGAAGGTGGCGACGCGCGAGGAGCCGAGCAGGGTCGTGCGGTACGCGTCCTCCGTACCGACCGGGGACCCCCACACCACGCACACCAGCTTGTCCGTCGCCTCCGCGGCGTCGACGAGGTCCTGGGCGAGCTTGTCGCTCATGGGAGGGAACGGCCCGGTGATCGGACAGATCAGCACGCCCACGGACGGGTCGGCGAGGATCGCGTCGATGATCTTCCGGCCGCGCCAGTCGCCCACCGGGTGGCCGCCGTTGTCGACGGGGTTGGCGACGCTCAGGTACTCCGGGATCCACTGGTGGAGTTCGTCCTGCTTGGCCTGCGGGAGGGTGGGCAGCCGGAGGCCCGCCTCGGTGGCCAGGTCGGCGAAGTGGGCACCCGTACCGCCGGAGATGGAGTAGACGACGACGCCGTCGGCCTGCGGGCGGCGGGCACGGGCGAGCAGGGTCGCGGTGTCCTGGAGCTGGTCGAGCCCGTCGACCCGGATCACCCCGAACTGGCGCATGGCCGCGTCGACGACCTGGTCGGCGCCCGTGAGCTTGCCGGTGTGGGAGGCGGCCGTACGGGCCCCGGTCTCGGTGCGGCCGACCTTCACGGCGACGACCGGGACGCCGTGGCGGGCGGCCCGGTCGGCGGCGAGGAGGAAGGAACGGCCGTCCTTGAGGCCCTCGACGTAACAGGCGATGGCGCCGACCTCGGGCCGTCCGGCGAAGTACGAGATGAAGTCGGAGGTCTCCAGGTCGGCCTCGTTGCCGGTGGGCGCCCAGTGGGAGAGGCGGACGCCGAGCTCCTGGAGGGTGAAGACGGGCCGCCCCTGGTGGCCGGACTGGGTGATGAGGGCGACGGCGGGGCCGTCGAGGTCCTCTCGGAAGCGCTCGAAGGCGTTGAGGTTGGTGTTGGGGCCGAGGAGGCGGAGTCCGGAGCGGCGTACGGCGGCGGCGAGACGTTCCTGTGCGGCGGCCCCGGCCGCGCCGGTCTCGGCGAAACCGGAGGCGAAGGCGACCGCGAACTTCACTTTCGTCTCGGCGAGTTCCTCGATGACGGGAAGCGGGTCGGCGACGAGGAGGACGGCGAGGTCGACGGGTTCGGTGAGCGCGCCGACGGAGGGTACGCAGTCGATCCCGAACACGCTGGTACGGGTCGGGTGCACGGGCACGAGCCGGGCCCCGACCCGCTCGGCCCAGGCGAGCAACTGCCGGGTGATCCCGGTGTTCGGCCGGCCCTCGGCGTCGGACGCGCCGACGACGGCGACGGACTCGGGACGGAAGAAGCGGTCGAGGTCGGGCACGGCGGCGTGCAGCGGGCGCCCGCTGACGTCCTGGTCGCCCGGGGCGGCGGTGACCCCGTGCACGGTGGTGCGGGGTGATTCCCCGCACGCGACCACGCGGGCGCGTAGATCGGTGGTGAAGGTGCCGTGAGTCGATCCAAGCATGCGTTCCGCCCGCCCTTCACCCGTCCGTATACACCTGACGCTCAGTCAGATTACAGAACTGACGGCCAGTCAGGAATAGGTGTGAGGCGCCGGGTGCGCGAGGTGGCGGTCGCCCGGGGGGCGGGGCCGCCCGGAGAGGGCCGGCCGGGGGCTACCGTGCGATCCGCCGTGCGATCTTCTCCGCGTCGATCGCCAGCTCGCGGAACATCCCGCTGATCGGGTTCGTGAACCCCGTGAAGTACAGCCCCGGCGCCTCGCGCGGGCAGCGCGCCCCGTGCACCACCGGATGCCCGCGCCCGTCCAGCACGTCCAGATGACCGACGAGCGGCTCCAGGGCACGCCGGTAGCCGGTCGCCGCGATCACCGCGTCGGGGGCGATCCGCGTGCCGTCCGCGAGGACCACCTCGCCGTCCTCGAAGGCCTCCACTGCCGCGACGATCTCGACCTTCCCCGCCCGCACCGCGTCGATCAGGCCCACGTCCTGCACCGGGATCGCGCCCTCGCGCTGGCGCGTCGCGAGGCCCTTGTCGGGCCGGGGCAGCCCGTACGCCGAGAGGTCCGGCGTCCCGACCCGGGCCACGAGGGCGCCCATCCGGTCGACGAGAGCCGTCGGCAGACGGCGGACGAGGATGCCGGAGCGCTGCGCCGGCCAGCCGGCGGTGGTGCGCTTCACGATGTGCGGGACGGTCCGCACGGCGAGCCGCACCCGGGCGGCGCCGCCGTCGGCGAGGTCGGCGGCGATCTCGGCGCCGGTGTTGCCGATGCCGACGACGAGGACGTCCTTCCCGGTGTACGGCTCCGGGTTGCGGTAGGTCCGGGCGTGGTCGAGACGCCCCTTGTACGCGTCGCGGCCGGGCCAGTCGGGGAGGCGCGGGGTGTGGTTGTAGCCGGTGGCCACGACGACCGCCCGCCCCGTGAGCCGGCGCCCGCCGGTCGCGTGCAGGACCCATTGGGCCCCGGCCCGCTCGACCCGGAAGACCTCGACGCCCGTCACGATCTCCAGCTCGTGCTTCTCCGTGTACTTCTCCAGGTAGCGCACGACGTCCGCGCGGGCGACCCAACGTCCGAACGAGCGGGGCATCCTGAGGCCCGGGAGGGCGGAGAGCCGTCGGGTGGTGTGCAGGCGGAGCCGGTCGTAGTGGGCGCGCCAGGAGGCGCCGACGGCGTCGGACTTCTCCAGGACGACGGCCCGGACGCCCCGCGCGCGCAGGGCGGCGGCGACCGCGAGTCCGCCGGGGCCCGCGCCGATGACGTACACGGGGTGGTCAGTCTGTGGAGAGAGTGCAAGGGGGGTGGTGGCCATGAATGCTGAGCGTAATGACGTGTACACGCTGTGGGTCTCGGTCAAGAGGGATTTCGGTTGCGAATCGGTCACGCCGACCACTCGTCCCGGTCGCCCGGCGCCCGCCTCTTGCGCGGGAGGCCGGGCTGCGCTGAACTGACGTACCGTCAGATTCAGTGTATCCCACGAGGGGGAGCGCGCATGCAGACCGTCTGGCTCACCGGCGCCGAATGGCTCGCCGTCCTCCGCATCGGCCTCGGCCTCTGGTGGCTGGAGAGCTGGCGCCACAAGGACAAGAAGGGCTGGTTCGAGCGCGGCACCGGCATCGCCTGGGCCGCCGACGTGGCGGGCAGACACAAGTGGCCACCGGTCAGGAAGGGCTTCGAGACGATCGTCGCACCGCGCCCCAAGCTCATGGCGTACGTCGTCGTCTACGCCGAACTGGCCCTCGGGCTCGGCCTCGTGGTCGGCTTCCTGACGCCGATCGCCCTGATCGGCGGCCTCCTCCTGAACCTTCTCTACCTCGTCCTCATGATCCACGACTGGGCCGAGCAGGGGCAGAACGCGATGATGGCCCTCATCTCGCTCGTCGCGCTCCTCGCCCTGTCCTGGCAGACCTGGTCCCTCGACCACGCGATCGGACTGTTCTGATGACGGCCGCCGACCCCGACATCGACGCCTTCACCCGCCCGTACTGGGACGCCGCCGCCGAGGGCCACCTCCTCCTGCGCCGCTGCACGGCCTGCGGCCGCGTCCACCACTACCCGCGCGAGTTCTGCCCGCACTGCTGGAGCGAGGACGTGACCTGGGAGCGCGCGAGCGGCCGCGCCACCCTCTACACCTGGTCCGTCGTCCACCGGAACGACCTCCCGCCCTTCGGCGAGCGCGTCCCGTACGTGGCGGCGGTCGTCGACCTCGCCGAGGGCCCGCGCATGATGACGGAGGTCGTGGACGTGGCGGAGGCGGAGCTCCGGATCGGCATGGAGCTACGGGTCGCCTTCCGGGCGGAAGGAGAGGCGACGGTACCCGTCTTCACGGAAGCCGCCACCGGGCGCCGGGCGTAGGTCGCAGCGGGTCGAGCCGATGCGACGGATCGGCCCGATCAGACGGGAGAGACGTTCCTCCAGAGCTGGGTCGCGCTGCTCGGGTCGCAGGAGTACGACATCATGAACGGCGGCCCGGCGACCATGCACTGGCCGCTGTTCATGTTCTTGATGGTCATGCCGGCGGACGTCTTGGTGTTGATCTTCCACGACTGGAGACTGGAGCCGTTGCACGCCTTGGCGGTGAAGCCCGGCGTCCCGCCCGGCTGGAGGCAGTGGCCGGTCGCCTTGTTGACCAGCCGGAAGGCGCCGTTCGCTCCGGGCGAGTAGATCCAGGTGTAGGAGATCGTGCCGCTGTTGGGCGGGGTGCCGCACGGCACGGTGTTGACCAGGATGGCGTAGCCGGGGTTGGACTCGGCCAGGCACTCGCCGTTGGAGACGCTCTCGATCGAGTACGTCCCGGACGGTGCCGAACCGCCGGAGGCCGGCGGCGCGGGCTTCGTGGTCCGCGGCGGCTGCGTGGCCGGAGGGCGGGTCGTGGCACCGCCACCACCGGGGCTCGTGGGGTTGGAGCCGCCGCCGGACGGGTCGGAAGGATCTGCCCCGCCGCCGGAGCCACTGCCGGAGCCGTTCCCGCCACCGTCCCCGGGCTGGTTGCCGGTGCCGCCGACGCCACCGCCACCCGCGCCGCCGTCGGCGGGTGGGGGCGCGCCGGGGGAGGAGCCCGGAGGCTTGGACGACGGCGGCTTGCTGCCGGGCGGGGTCTTGCCGGTGGGCGAGCCGGGCGCGGTCGACGGCAGCTGTACGTTCGCCGGCTGCGAGGCCACGGAGGACGGTGACGAGGACGGCCCGG
The DNA here is from genome assembly GCF_055574655.1 of Streptomyces sp. NPDC029956. Classification (NCBI taxonomy): domain Bacteria; kingdom Bacillati; phylum Actinomycetota; class Actinomycetes; order Kitasatosporales; family Streptomycetaceae; genus Streptomyces; species Streptomyces sp. NPDC029956. Next base: position 44,292 of record NZ_JBVHZJ010000016.1, read on the forward strand.
GGCCCGCGCCGAGCTGGCCGATCTGGTACGGGCCGAGGGCCATGGTCAGGGTGGTGCCGGTCGCCACGACCACGGGCACGGCGAACATGACGAACCGGTTGCGACGCTTCTCGCGCGGCCCGCGAGCAGCGGAACCGGTGACGGCGAGCGGATCGGGAGAGGCGGTGGAGGGCTCCTTCGAGCCCGCCTGCGGGGTGAGGGAGGCGGTGGCGACGTCCTCGGCGGGCTCGGCCTTCGCGAGCTCCGCCAGATGCTCGGCGGTGGGCGACTCGGCGGCGAAGGCGGCCCGCTCGGCTATGCGCTCACCGACGGCGGAGGGCCAGAGGGTGCCTGTGGCGCGCTCGGTGGTGCGCGCGACGAGCTCGGCGGCCGTGGGGCGGTCGGCGGGGTCCTTGGAGAGGCAGGTGCGGATGAGGTCGGCGAGCTCGGGCTCGGTCTCGGTGAGCCGGCCGAACTCGGGCTCGGCGTGGACGACGCGGTAGAGCAGGTCGGGGCCGGAGCCGTCACCGAAGGGAGGGCGGCCGTTCGCCGCGTAGAGGAGGAGGCTGCCGAGGGCGAAGACATCGGCGGCGCCGGTGAGCCGGCGGTCGGCGACGGCCTGCTCGGGGGCCATGTAGGCGGGGGTGCCGATGACCATGCCGGTCTTGGTGAGCCGGCTCTGGTCGGCGGCGCGGGCGACGCCGAAGTCGATGAGGGAGAGACCGGAGGAGGTCAGCATGACGTTGGAGGGCTTGAGGTCGCGGTGCACCATGTCGGCGCCGTGGACGACCCCGAGCCCGGCGGCGGCCTCGCGGAGGAGCCGCCAGAGGGCGGGACCGGGGAGGGGGCCGCCGTGCAGGCGGATGGCCTCGTTGAGGGTGATGCCGGGGATGAACTCGGTGGCGAACCACGGTGGTTTGGCGGTGCGGTCGCTGGCGAGCAGCCTGGTGTTGGCGCCGGCGGGGAGCCGGGCGAGGTTGTCGAGCTCGTGACCGAAGTGGTTGAGGAAGTCGGCGTCTTCGGCGAGGACGGGGAGGACCCGCTTCACCGCGGCGAACTTCCCCGGCACGGCGCCGAGATAGACCCGTCCCATCCCACCGGACCCGAGGACACCGAGGAGTCTGAAGGCGCCGATCTGCCGGGGGTCACCCGGCTCCAGTGGCATGGCTCCGCTGCCGTCCAGGCTGCCCGAATGAGAGTTGTTTTCCAGTTCCCCCTGCATGGGCCACACAGTAGCGGAGGGGGTTTGGGATCTGAATTGAAGCCAAGTGCTTGTTGTGGGGCTGTAGTTGAACGAGAGGTGGCGCTTTCGGCGGGGGTTCTGGGGGTGGACCGGCTTTGAGGGTGCGGGTGCGGCCGCCCTCTTTCCGAGTGTGGCGGCCTCCGTCACCGCGTCAAGGGCGCTCCCTGCGGTCGCGTCGCTGCGCGATGGGCTGCGCCCACCCTTGACCCGGCGGCGGAGGCCGCCTTTTCACACTCGGAGGGCGCCCGGGGGGCGTGGCCGCGCGGGGCTTCGGGCAGTGGCCGGGGTCGGAGTGTGCGTCCGTCGGCCGGTGGGTGGGGGCTCGGCTAGCGGCGGGGGTCGGTGGGTCTGCTTGCCTTGGTTCGGGGTGCGCGGTTGTTGAATGGGGCGGCCCGGCGGCGCTTAGCGGCCGGCCGAAGTCCTCGGGTCGGGATTCAGGCCCCGCTGGTCGCTGTTGGTGGGTGGTGGGGAGCGGGTCGCGGGAGTTTCCTGCACTTTCACCGCCCGAAAAGGGTGATTGGCTACATCTGTCCCCATATCCCAGGGTGTGTTACCTGGAGTAATGCGCAGTTACTCACGCCCCCATCCACCGGGAGTGACCAGCGGGGTCTGAAGCCCCACCCCGGACGGCCTTTCGCCGCTGAGCCGGAGCCCGACCGCCCCATCCAACAACCGCGCACCCCGAACCCACCGGAACCGCGCCACCGACCCCCGCCGCTAGCCGAGCCCCCACCCACCGACCGGCGGACGCAGGCGGCGAGTGGCCGCTGCCCGAAGCCCGGCGTGGACCCCGCCCCCGGACCGCCCTCCGAGAGTGTCTTCGCTCCTGGAGGTGGTGGGTCAAGGGTGGGCGCAGCCCATCGCGCAGCGACGCGACCGCAGGGAGCGCCCTTGACGCACCACCGGAAGGAGCGACTCTCGGAAAGAGGGCGGTCCCACCAGAAGCCCCCACACCCGGCCCACCCCAAGGACCCCGGAGACCTCCCGCTTCCAAGCCGCCCGGGCGCCCCGGGGCGACCCAAGCCGCCCGGACCCGCCCGGACCCGCCCGGACCCGCCCGGACCCGCCCGGACCCGCCCGGACCCGCCCGGACCCGCCCGGACCCGCCCGGACCCGCCCAGACCCGCCTGGCCCCCCGCCCCGCCCCGGATCACACCCCGACCGCTCCATCGATCCGTTCGCGGATCAGGTCGGCGTGGCCGTTGTGACGGGCGTACTCCTCGATCATGTGGATGAGCACCCAGCGCAGTGACACCGCTCCCCGCCACGCGTCACGCCCCTCGGCATCGAGGTGCGGAGCCTCGGCCACGAAGGCCTCTGCGAAAGCGACTTCGGCCTCCCAGGCCGCCCACGACTCCGCGACGGTCTCGGGTTCCGGGCCGGAGCCGTCGAAGTCGCCCTCGGGTGCTTCGACGGAGGAGAAGCGCAGCTCGACGTCGTGCCCGGCGAGCACGGACCGGAACCAGCGGCGTTCCACGTCCGCGAGATGCCGTACGAGTCCCAGCAGGGACAACGAGGAAGGGGGCACGGACCGCACGGCCAGTTCCGCTCCCAGCCCCGCGCACTTCAGCTTCAGCGTGGCCCTCTGGGCATCCAGCATCGCCACGAGCATGGTCTTCTCGTCGCCCGTCGCAGGGCCGCCGAACCGGCGCTCGCTGTCGGCACCGGTGAACAGTTCGATCCGTCGGTCGGGAATCTTCATACCCGCATCATGGGCTCCGGCCGGCCGCCCCCGTAACCCGGCCGGCGAGTGAACTCCCTTCTCCGACCGGCTACTTCCTCAGGTCAGCGCACCCGTGATGTGGGGAGCGGCCTCCGCGAGCGACCGGAAGTGCCGGTGCGCCTCGGGGTGCGGGGCCTCGGTGTTGACCGTCCAGACCGTCATCCCGGCCGCGAGGCCGGAGCGGACGCCGGACGGCGCGTCCTCGATCACCAGGCACTCCGCCGGGTCCGCTCCCAGCTTCTCGGCCGCGAGCAGGTACGGCACCGGGGACGGCTTCCCCTCGGCCACCGACGCCGCGTCCACGATCAGCCCCGGCATCGGAAGGCCGGTCCGCTCGAACCGCCCCCGCACCCGGTGCTCGTAGTTCGACGTGACGAGCGCCCAACGGTCCGGCGGCAGGGCGTTCAGCAGCTCTGCCGCTCCTTCGAAGGCCCCGTACGAGCCCGTCCGGACGTCCTCGTCCTCCAGCGCGTGCAGCACGGCGAGGCACTCGTCCGGGTCCCGCTCCGGGACCACGGCCGCGAACGTCTCGACGGGCCGCGTCCGGAGCGCGACGGCGTACACCTCGTCCCCGTCGACCCCGTACCGCGCGGCCCACTCGTGCCACACCCGGCGCTGGTTGGCGACGGCGTCCATGAGGGTGCCGTCGACGTCGAAGAGAACGAACGTGCTGGTCATGCGACCGATGCTAGGCACTGTCGTCAACCTCCCGCCTGCCCCGCGTCGTGGGGCCGCCCTCCGGGCGACGACGGGAACGTGACGACGGGACCTAGGAGCCGGTCGTGCCGTCGACCAGCTCGCGCAGGATGTCCAGATGGCCGTTGTGCCGGGCCGTCTCCTCGACGAGGTGGAGGATGATCCAGCGGAGGTCGACGTACCGGCCGTCGCGCATGGATCGCTTGGCGCGGGTGTCGAGGTCGTTCCCCGCGACGAGTTCGCGGTAGCGGGCGCTCTGTTCGGCGTATTCGCCGAGCAGCTGCGCGAGGGGGAAGTCGACCGCGATGCGCATCTCGCGGTCGGGGTCCTCCTCGGTCCAGGGGCCCTCGTCCTCCTCGCCGAGGAAGACGACCTGGAACCAGTAGTACTCGACCCAGCGGAGGTGGTTGATCACTCCGCTCAGGGTCATCAGAGGTGAGCCCGGCAGGGGCGCGCTGCGGGCGTTCTCCGCGGAGACGTCCTCGCACTTGGCGCGGGCGGTGTCGCGTGCGTAGTCGAGGAACGTGGTGAGCTGGGTGCGCTCGTCCCACGCGGACGGAGTGTCGTCGATTCTGGTCATCGCACGAAGCGTCCCCGATCGCCGCGTGCCTGTCGACGTGTTTATCGGCATCCTGGATCCGCCTGCCCGGGCCGTGGGCCGAGGCCCATGCCGGTCAGTCTCCTTCCCACGGTCGTCAGTCGAGGCCCATGCCCGTCAGTCGTTCCCGGGCCGCGGCTCGTACCTCTGCGGTCTCCATCGGGTCGTCGCGCAGTACGGCGATGCGTTCCCAGGTCTCCCGGCCGTCGGGTGCCGAGGCGATTCCCAGCAGCCGCGGTCGAGGGGCGTCTCAGGTGGGCCGGGGGAGGACCCTCTTGGCGCCGAGCCGGACGGCGTACCGGTCTCGTGCCGCGAAGTCCGCCGTCCCCCACACCGCCGGGTGCCCGACCTCCGCGCACAGGTGGAGGATCGCGTCGTCTCCGGCGTGGACGCCGACATGAGCCCCGTACGCGTCGGCCGTGGCGTTGAAGAGGACCAGGTCCAGGGGCTGTGCGACCGGCACGTGGACCGTGGCCCCGGTGTCGCTCCACAGCTCCGAGGAGCGGAGCTCCGGAGGCGTCAGGCCGAAGTGCCTGAGCACCTCGTACGCGAACAGCTGGCAGTTGGCGCCGGCCGCGAGTCCCGGCCGGGCGGTCACGGCGGCCGCGCCGGGGAAGCGTGATCCGTCGTAGCGGACGGTCCGGAACTCCGCCGGGAGGGCGGTGACGATGGACTCCATTCGTCGTCCTTCCTGTGGGCTCCGTCGTCCCTTGCCCCGCCCGGGCCGCCCGGGCCGCCCGCCCCGCGTCCCGGCGGGCAGGGCGACCCAGAGCGGCCCCGGGGCGGCCCAGGGCGACGGGATCAGACGATCGGGTGGCGCGGAGTCGGCGTCGCCGGGTAGACGGAGCTGGTCTCGCGCGGGCCGAACGGCGTCGCGGCCGTGCCCGTGCCCCGGTAGACGAACGAGCCCGTCTTGCCGTACGCGAACAGGTCGTTGCGGCCGTCGCGGTCCACGTCGCCCATGCCGACGAGGTGGGTGTACGCGCCCCAGCCCGCGCCGACCCTGACCCGGGCGGAGAACGTGGTGCCGGTGGAACCCTGGTGGAGCCAGAGGACGCCCGCGGTGTCCCGGGCGAGGAGGTCGCCCTGCGGCGTACCGGCGATGTCGCCGACGGCGGTGATCTGGTTGTAGCCGCCCCAGCCCGCGCCGACCTTGGTACGGGTCCGGAAGGGCGCCGATGCGTTGCCCGTGCCCTGGTACGACCACAGGACGCCGGAGGCGTCGGTGGCGAGGAGGTCGGCCCAGCCGTCGCCGTTGAGGTCGCTGCCGCCGGTGATCTTGTTGTACGTGTTCCAGCCGGGGCCGATCTTGGTCCGGCCGGTGAAGGTGCCGTCGCCCTTGCCGAGGTACAGCCAGAGGACGCCGGAGGTGTCACGGGCGACCAGGTCGGCGGGGGCGGCGCCGGCGACGTTGCCGACGGCCTCGATATGGTCGTACGCGTTCCACCCGGCGCCGACGAGCCGGCTCTCCAGCGACCAGTAGTCGGAGGAGGAGGCGGTCTTCCTGACCTCGTCGAGCCACAGGCGGCCGGAGGCGTCGCGGGACAGCAGGTCCGGGGCGCCGTTGTCGTCGTAGTCGTGCAGGCCCGCCTTGCGGGTCACCTTGAAGGTGCCCGTCTTCTTCAGGTCGGGGCCGATGCCGTTGAGCGGCTTGGCGTCGAGCTCCCAGACGTAGTCGCCGTTGGGGGCGAGGCCGTTGGCGAGGGTGCCCTGCCAGTCGAGGCGGATCTGCCCCTGGTTGGAGAACGGCAGCTCCGTGGTCCGGCCGGTGCGGACGTGGCGCAGGGTGACCTTGCCGGCCGCGTTCTCGCGGGACAGCTGCCACAGGAGCGTCGCCCTGCCGCCGTTGCGGTCCAGGTCGATCGTGGACGGGACGTCGGTGGAGGTGAGGGTGAGCGCGGTCGGGGCGTCGGTGCTCGCCACCAGGGTGGCGGTCGGCCTGCCGTCCGCGCCGGGGGAGATCCGGTAGATGCCCTCGCCCTGGGCGACCGTGCCGCCGCGCGCGTAGAGGTCGCCGTTGGGGGCGGTGGTCGAGCTGGAGACGTGGTCGAGGAGCTTGACCGTGGTCCGGGGGTCCGCCAGGGAGCGGGCGGTCAGCGGGAAGAGGGCGGAGGTGAGGGGGGCCGTACCGCCGTTGAGTTCGGCGGTGGTCACCCAGTTCCCCACCACGTTGACGTCGATGTCGGCGCTGGTCGACGCCTGGCCGAGGTCCGTGGTGACCCAGTCGGCGTCGATGCCCCGGAGGGCGGTCACCAGCTGGACGCGGTTGGCGGTGGTGCGCTCGATCCAGGCCCAGTGGGTGCGGGAGAGGAAGGCGTCGGACCCGGTCCGCTCGGAGTGCGTCTCGATCGGCGAGTCCACCGCCTTTCCGGTGGCGGTGTCCACGGGGGCGATGTAGGTGATGCCGGTGTCGGTGGTGTACTGGATCAGCACGACGCCGGGGGTGGTGGCCCAGATGCGGCCGAGGCTGGCGTCGCCGGGGACGACGGTGACGTCGACGATGGTGGGGGTGCCCGTGGTGCGGCTCACCAGGTTCACGTCGAGCACGCCGGTGTCCTCGTCGGTGCGCGCCATGACCAGTGTCTCGCCGGCGGTGCCGCGGACCGTGTAGCGCTGGTCGTTGTGGGACAGGCCGTACCGGAGGGAGTCGTCGCTGTTCATGTCGTTCAGCCAGTAGACCGTCTTCGACGCCTCGTTGGAGAAGACGGTGTCGGACTGGGCGCCGAAGTAGCTGGTGCGGGGCTCGGCCAGGGACCTGGTGGTGCCGTCGGCGTACTTCGTCCAGCGGTACTGGGCGCCGGACGGGTACACGGCGCGGGTGAGGAAGCCGGTCGCTCCGGCGCTGAGGATCTCCGTGGGGTGGGGCAGGGTGGCCACGGCGTCCGCCTGGGCGGGCGCCTTCACGGCGGCCACCGGGGCGGCGGCCGCGGGGGCGGCGGTCAGGGCGCCACCGGCGGTGACGGCCAGGACCGCGGTGACGGCCGCGACGAGTCGCCGTCGGGATGCACGGGGCACACGGGAGTGAGTCAAGAAACGTTCCTTCGCAGGCGTGGGTACGCGGGACGCCACGAGGGGCACACATGCGACGGACGGCCCCCCACGGCACATCGAAACGGCGCGCGATCATCGCCGCGCCGTTCGATGAGACTCACGGCGGGGTCCGTTGGTTGTACGGACCCGAGCCAACTCCACCGGTTCTGAAGGGAGTCCGGAGAATCGGTCCGGTTCTGCTCGTCGAACCGGTTCCGGTCGGAGTCGATCCTGGTCCGGGCGGCCCAGGTGCCGTCGGCGGCTGCTCGCCGTGGCCGAGCGTCTGCCGGGCGTCGTAGAAGGAGGAGGTGGCCGCCGGCCCGGTAGGCCGCTACCGCCGCTCCACCACACCCCGTACGTACGCAGCCTGCCCCGCGTGCTGGAGGTCGTCCGCGATCACCGACACCAGCCGGACGCCGAGGGTGACCGGCGGATCCCAGGCGCTGTCGACGATCCGGTCCAGGTCCGCGTTCGTCACCGACCGCACCAGGTCGAGGGTCCGCGCGTGCACCGCGTCGTGGTACCCGAGCAGCAGCTCCGCCGGGACGCGCACCTCGCCCACCTGCGCGCTCGTCTGGCCGTACCCCGTCGCGCCCTTCCCGAAGGGCAGCCCGAAGCGGTCCTGCCAGCCGTCCGTGTCCCACAGCTGGTCCGTGTCGAAGGCGCCCGCGAGGTGATCGTCCTGGATCCGGGTGAGATGCCAGACCAGCCAGGCGATCGAGTTGGCGTCCGGATCGACCCGGGCGGCGAGCGCGTCCTCGGTGAGGCCCTCCACGGCCTCGTGGACGGCCTCCTGGACCCGGCCGAACGAGTCGACCAGCAGACCGGCGCTGTTCATGGGGGACATGAAGGGCTCCTCTCGACGACGAGCGAGCAGCGGTACGGGCTCCGCGGAGCCCCTCCGTCGAGCGGCTCCGCCGAGGCAGCGGTTACGAGCTCCGCTCCGCCCGCCACCGCTCGACCGTCGCCTCGACGTCGAAGGGCTTGAGGTTCAGCGGCGGACCGACCGGCGGCCGGAGCAGCGCCTCGGCGATCCTGGTGTTGATCTCGCCGAGGATCCGGCGGACCTGGCTCTCCGAGACGGCCGCGGCCACCGCCTCCTCCGCGTCCTCCGCGGCCTTGCGCAGGGCCAGCGAGGGCGGGAGGACGGACGCGCCCTCGCTGTGCATCTTTCCCTTGATCCACCACAGCTCGTCGTACGGCGCCGAGTCGTCGGGGAGCGGCTTCCCGAACCCCGGCAGACTGCTGAACTCACCACGCTCCGACGCCTCGCGGATCTGCTTGTCCACGAACGACTCGAAGCTGACTCCGGGCGGCTTGCGTTCGGTCATGTGTCCAGACTACGTAAGCCCCGCGGTACGGGTGTGGCCTTCGCCGTCTACTGCGAGACGCGATCTTCCGGCACGCTGTGGTCCGTTCGCTGTCGGTCAACGCGCGTCGACCCTTGTCCCCAGGCCCCCAACCCCCACGTACCGGAGGACGCATGCGTGCCCGGATCACCCCCCTCGGCACCCTGCTCGCGCTCGTCGCGGGCCTGCTCACCGCGCTCGTCACCACCACCCCCGCCCAGGCCGCGCCGCTCTTCAAGGCGCCCTTCCCCTGTGGCCAGACCTGGACGTACAGCCACCACTCGGCCGAGGTCCGCCAGGCCCTCGACTTCATCCGCTCCGACGGCGGTACGACCGCCGGCACCGCGGTCCTGGCCTCGGCGTCCGGGACCGCGTACCGCTACTCCCAGCCGTCCGGCGCGGGCAACTACATCGTGGTCGACCACGGTGGCGGCTGGAAGACGTACTACTTCCACCTGAACGCGTACGCGGTGGCCAACGGCGCCGCGGTCTCCCAGGGCCAGCAGATCGGCACCACCGGCAGCACCGGCAACAGCTCCGGCGCCCACATCCACTACGAGCAGCTGTACAACGGCGTCGGCCAGTCGATCGTGATCAACGGCTCCTCGCTCGCGCCCTACCCCGGCGCGTACGGCTCCAAGTCCCTGACCAGCGACAACGGCTGCTCGGGCGGGGGAGGCGGGAAGTACTGGGTCGACACCTTCGCCAACGCCACCGGCTACGCCCAGGCCAACACCAACGCACCCCAGGGCGTCCTGAACCAGGGCACGAACTACGTCTACTGCAAGGTCTGGGGCCAGGAGATCCGGGACGCCGCCGGGAACTACAACCACTGGTGGCTCAGGACCGACCTCGACACCGTGTACGCCGGGAAGAACGGGCGCGGGGCGTACGTCTCCGCGTACTACCTGTCCCGCTGGGGCAACGACGAGGCCCGCGACAACAACGGGACCGTGATCCCGAACTGCTGACGGCTCCGGAAGGGCCCCGGCCCGCGAAAGGCCTGCAAAGCCCGCAAGGGGAGGAGTCCCGCACCCGGGCAGGGCCCCGGCCCGCGAAAGGGCAGGAGCCCCGCTCGTGCCCGAAGGCACGGAGCGGGGCTCCTTGGGTACTGCTCTAGTCGTGCGTGTCGCCGACCCAGGCCCTTAGGCCGGGGAGACGTTCTCCGCCTGCGGGCCCTTCGGGCCCTGCGTGACGTCGAAGGTCACGAGCTGGTTCTCCTCGAGCGAACGGAAGCCGTTCGCGTTGATCGCGGAGTAGTGGACGAAGACATCCGGGCCGCCGCCGTCCTGGGCGATGAAGCCGAAGCCCTTTTCAGCGTTGAACCACTTCACGGTTCCGGTAGCCATGAGCCCTCCTATGGGCCAAAGGGTCGCCCTGCTCCAGAACCTGCAAACAAGTCTGAAAACTACAAAAGCCTGCGGGTCACATGCTCCGCAGGCTCTGTACTGCAAGGGAAACCAAACTGCAACTTGCGTTGAGCGTAGCACGCAGCCCGGCCAGGACGGTAGAGGGAAAGATCACGTCACTCGCATGTTTGATCTCGCTCCGTGTGCTGACGCGCGTGCCCCGGCGATGCCCACGGTACGAGACGGGTCTAGCCTCACGATGTGGACAATGCAACCGACGACCAGCAGCGCAGCCGGCCCCGCGTCGGGCACATCCAGTTCCTGAACTGCCTCCCCCTCTACTGGGGCCTGGCCAGGACCGGAACGCTCCTCGACCTCGAGCTGACCAAGGACACCCCCGAGAAGCTCAGCGAGCGGCTGGTCCGGGGTGATCTGGACATCGGCCCCATCACCCTCGTCGAGTACCTCCGCAACGCGTCGGACCTGGTCGCGCTCCCCGACATCGCCGTCGGCTGCGACGGGCCCGTCATGTCCTGCGTGATCGTCTCGCAGCGGCCCCTGGAGGAGCTGGACGGGGCGCGCGTCGCGCTCGGCTCCACCTCCCGTACCTCCGTACGCCTCGCCCAGCTGCTCCTCGCCGAGCGGTACGGGGTGGCACCGGACTACTACACCTGCCCCCCTGACCTGGGCCTGATGATGCAGGAGGCCGAGGCGGCCGTCCTCATCGGCGACGCCGCGCTCCGCGCCTCGCTGCACGACGCGCCCCGGCTCGGCCTCCAGGTCCACGACCTCGGCCTCATGTGGAAGGACTGGACGGGCCTCCCGTTCGTCTTCGCCGTGTGGGCGGCGCGCAAGGACTTCCTGGCGCGCGAGCCGGAGACCGTCCACGAGGTGCACCAGGCGTTCCTCGCCTCCCGGGACCTCTCCCTGGAGGAGGTCGCCAAGGTCGCCGAGCAGGCAGCCCGCTGGGAGACCTTCGACGCCGAACTCCTGGAGCGGTACTTCCGTACGCTCGACTTCCGTTTCGGCCCCGAGCAGCTCGCCGGGGTGCGCGAGTTCGCCCGCCGCACCGGACCCACGACCGGCTTCCCGGCGGACGTCGCCGTCGAACTGCTTCCGCCCTCGCGGGATTAGCGGCACGCGCGCGTTCCGGGTTCCCGAGTTCCGGATTCGACTTCCCGCCGGTCTTCCCGCCGGGCCCCGCGGTCGGTCTTCCCGCCGGGTCCCGCGGTCGGTCTTCCGTCGATCTCCCGCGGGCCTTCCGCCGGCTTCCCGGAATTCGCCGTCGCGTCTCCGTTCGGTAATTCACCCCTTTATCCCTGTCCGGACCGTCCGTATTGCCGCCCCGCCCCCGCACGCCACCCGACGGAAGCCGTGAGGAGCGCTGGCGTAGGCTGGTTCGGTCGACAGAACCCCTCCGAAAGGGACACACCCGGTGACCGAGAAGGCCGAACTCCAGTCTGTTCTCGACCGCGCCGCCGCGGGTGGCCGGATCACCCCCGAGGAGGCGCTCGACCTCTACCGCTCGGCGCCCCTGCACGCACTCGGCTCCGCCGCCGACGCCGTGCGCCGCCGCCGGTACGCGGGGACCGAGCACATCGCGACGTACATCATCGAGCGGAACATCAACTACACGAACGTCTGCGTGACGGCGTGCAAGTTCTGCGCCTTCTACGCCGCCCCCAAGGACACGAAGAAGGGCTGGACCCGCGACCTCGACGACATCCTGCGCCGCTGCGCGGAGACCGTGGAGCTCGGCGGCACCCAGATCATGTTCCAGGGCGGCCACCACCCGGACTACGGCGTCGAGTACTACGAGAAGCACTTCGCCGCCATCAAGGCCGATTTCCCGCAGCTGGTCATCCACTCCCTCGGCGCGTCCGAGGTCGAGCACATGGCCCGGATCAGCGGGGTCTCCGTCGAGGAGGCCATCACCCGTATCCACGCGGCGGGCCTCGACTCCTTCGCCGGCGCCGGCGCCGAGCTCCTGCCGGAGCGGCCGCGCAAGGCCATCGCCCCGCTCAAGGAGAGCGGCGAGCGCTGGCTGGAGATCATGGAGATCGCCCACGGCCTCGGGGTCGAGTCGACGTCCACCATGCTGATGGGCACGGGCGAGACCAACGCCGAGCGGATCGAGCACCTGCGGATGATCCGTGACGTGCAGGACCGGACGGGCGGCTTCCGGGCCTTCATCCCGTACACGTACCAGCCCGAGAACAACCACCTCAAGGGCCGCACGCAGGCCACGCTCCTCGAGTACCTGCGCATGATCGCCATCAGCCGGCTGTTCCTCGACAACGTCGCCCACATCCAGGGCTCCTGGCTCACCACGGGCAAGGAGATCGGCCAGCTCACCCTGCACTACGGCGCGGACGACCTCGGCTCGATCATGCTGGAGGAGAACGTCGTCTCCTCGGCCGGCGCCAAGCACCGCTCCAACCTGCGCGAGATGATCGACATGATCCGTACGGCGGACCGCGTCCCGGCACAGCGCACCACGACGTACGAGCACATCGTCGTCCACGACGACCCGGCGAACGACCCGGTCGACGAGCGCGTCGCCTCCCACATCTCGTCCACGGCGATCGAGGGCGGCACGGCGCACCCCGAGCTGAAGCTCCTCGACGCCAACTGACGCGCCCGTGCTGACCATCCACGTCGCCGAGGCGACTCCCGAGACGGCCGTCCTGGTCGACGGCGACCACGTCGCCGCCGTCGGCCCGTACGAGGACCTGGTCGCCGTCAGGCCCGAGGCACGGGTGCGGCGGTGGCCCGGCATCCTCACGCCCGGACTCCTCAACCCCTTCGGCCCCGAGCTGCTCGAAGGCATGTACCACCCGGACCCCCGGGAGGCCGAGGGGTTCGGCACCAAGCCGATCCTCGGCGAGCGTGCGCAGCGGATCTTCCGGGCGGACGCCTCCCGGCGCGGCGCGTCCGCCCGCCGGGGCGTGCAGCAGCTCCTCGCGCACGGAACGGTCGCCGTCGCGGGCGAACTGCGGAGCCAGGCCGCCGTGGACGCCGTGCGCCGGGCCGGCCTCGCCGTCGGGCGCCGTCCGGAGAAGCTCCCCGGCGGCCCGTCCTTCTCGCCGGTGCCGCTGATCCTGCTGCCCGGCCTGGCACCGGGCGGCCCGGCCCGCTTCGCCGTCTTCGACGTCCCGGACCGGGCGTCCCTGGCCGGCCTGGGCGCGGCCACGTGCGTCGCCACCGTCATCGGCGGGCGGCTGGTCTACCGGGTCCGCTGAGCCGTCCCTGGCTCGTTCAGAGCCAGGGGAACGGGTTCATCGGGTCCTCCGACGGGTCCAGCGGTGCCGGAGTCTCCATCGGATGCGCGTCCGCGGCCTTCACCAGCTCCAGGAAGCGCGGGTCGGCGGTCACGACGAGCAGGTCGCGGACCGTCACCGGCACCACCGAGTTCCCTCCCCCTCCCGCGTAGACGGAGAGCTCGACCCGGCTCTTGCGGTACTGGTACTCCACGGTCGACCTGGCGGTCGACTCACGGACAGGGCCGGTCCTCAGCCGCGTGTCCTCCTCGCAGGAGGGAACGTCCTCCGCCCGCGTCTCGCAGTGCCGGAGAGCGGCAGGGGTGGCCGGCCGCACCGAGAAGACGAGGCGGAAGGTTTCGCCGTCCGCGGCGATCAGGTACTTGGCCGCCCCGTTCGACTGCGGGCGGACGTCGGTGACCTTCGCGGGCAGCAACTCGTCGAGGAGTACCGCCGCCCTCCGCTGGTGCTCCGCGACGCGTTCCCGAAGGGCCTCGGCGGCGGTGCGCGGCGGCACCCCGGCCACGTCCGCCGCCGGACGAGGCAGCAGCGCCGTGAGACCGAGGGCTCCCGCCACGAGCACACCGCACACCGCCCCGACCGTGAACCGGGACCGGGCCCGCCGCCTGCGGCCCTCGCGCACCGCGAGCGGGGCGAGGTCGGGCAGCGCTGGCAGACCGTCCGTCGTCCGGTCCATGGCGTCGCGCAACAGAGTGATGTCGTCGTTGTTCTCCACAGCAGACCTCAGCTTTCCGCGATCGAGAGCCCGGCATCCGCCAGGCGTACGCGAAGTCGGGCGAGCGAACGGGAGCACTGGCTCTTGACGGTGGCTTCGCTGCACCGCAGCAGCGAAGCGACGGAGGACACGCTCTGGTCCTCCCAGTAGCGCAACACGACCATCGCCCTTGCCCGGGGCGGGAGTTCGGCGAGCGCGCAGAGCAGGGTCACGCGCAGGTCGGTGTGGTCGGCGGCGGGTGCCGGGGCCATGCCGCCGGTCCGGGTGAAGGCGAGCAGGTCGCGCAGTCGGCGCCGTCGCTCGGACAGGAAGGTGCGGGTCAGCACGGTCTTGGCGTACGCGTGCGGATGATCGGCGGTGCCCGCGCGCCGCCAGTGCTGGTAGAGCTTGGCCAGGGTGGTCTGGGTCAGGTCGCGGGCGGTCTCGGGGTCGCCGCAGAGCAGGTACGCGGTGCGGTACAGCCGCTGCTGTGCGACACGCGCGAACTCCTCGAACCCGGCGACCGTCGCATCGACCGGGCGGGGAGCCGGTCCGCCGGCGGGTCCGTCCGCCGGTCCGAATCCGGCTTCGGCCACCTGCCCGGCCGCGGGTCCGTCCGCCGGTCCGTCCGCCGGTCCGGCCGCCAGTCCGTCCGCGGGTCCGGCCGCCAGTCCGTCCGCGGGTCCGGGTGCCGGTCCGGTCATGGGACCTGGTCTCGTTTCGGTCGGTATCGCCATCGCACCCCTGCCTTCCTCGCCGGCGTGTGCCGGCCACCGTCCTGCACTCACCCCTCCTTGAGAGCGGTCGCGTCCAAAAGGTTGAAGCGGTACGAGGACGGAATCCGGCGGCTGCTTGAATGGGGACCGTGACCCGAGCCTCCCTGGACAAGCAGCCGCACGAAGTCGCCTCGATGTTCGACGACGTGGCGGCGAACTACGACCTCACGAACGACGTGCTCTCCCTGGGCCAGGACCGGCGCTGGCGCAAGGAGGTCGCGAAGGCGGTCGACGCGCGCCCCGCGCAGAAGGTCCTGGACCTGGCGGCCGGCACGGCCACCTCCTCGCAGCCTTTCGCCCGCGCGGGCGCGTACGTCGTGCCCTGCGACTTCTCCCTCGGGATGCTCCGGGTCGGCAAGAAGAACCACCCGTGGATGCCGTTCACGGCCGGCGACGGCACGAAGCTGCCGTTCCGCGACGACGTGTTCGACGCGGTCACCATCTCCTTCGGCCTGCGGAACATCCAGGACACCGAGCAGGCGCTGCGCGAGATGTACCGGGTGACGAAGCCCGGTGGCCGGGTCGTCATCAGCGAGTTCTCGCACGCCACCTGGGCGCCGTTCCGCACGGTGTACGAGGAGTACCTGATGCGCGCGCTGCCGCCGGTGGCCCGCGCGGTCTCCTCGAACCCGGACGCGTACGTGTACCTGGCCGAGTCGATCCGCTCCTGGCCCGACCAGCCGACCCTGGCGGGCATGCTCCAGAAGGCCGGCTGGTCGAAGGTGGCCTGGCGGAACCTGACCGGTGGCATCGTCGCCCTCCACCGGGGCTTCAAGCCCGCCTGACCACCCGCCGGCGGTTACTTCACGTACAGCCCGTAGCCGCCCACGCCCGTGTACACCGCGTCCGCCACGTCCCGGTGCACGGGCGTCCCGTTCACGAGGTCCGTCGGCGGGGTGTGCACCTGCGTGCCCGTCTGCAGGGTCGTGGAGCCGCCGCCGTCCAGGTTGAGGGCGTCGATGATCCCGAGCTCGGGGGAGTCCAGGAGCGCGGCGAAGCTCCGCAGGTAGTCGCCGTCCTCGTTGTCCTTCCCGGTGAGGGTGACGAGCACCGGGCGGCCGCGGGAGTTGGTGCCGAGGGCCGTGCGCGAGTCGGTGCAGATCAGGGTCGTGCCGTCGGCGCCCTTCTCCGTACCGCTGCACGAGTCGGGCAGTTCGGCGGGGACGTCGCCGGAGCGCAGCAGGTGGTGGAAGGAGCTGACGACGTCGACCGAGTCGTCCAGCGGGATGTCCCGGTTCGCGGTCACGTCGTGGAGCTTCTGGTCGACCGTCACGACGTCGTCGCGGACGAGCCGCGCGCGGAGCCACTGGGCCCCGGTGCCGATGCCCTGGATGATCCGGCCGCCCGCGGGGACGACGGTGCCGCCGCGGCCCTCGCGGGCCTCGGTGACGACCCCGTGCGCGTCGACGACGACCTCGAAGCCGGGGTCGGCGGTGGCGGCGACACCCGGGTCGGTGCCGGGCCGGGGGACGGGAGCCCCGTAGTCGTCGGTGAAGACGACGATCTCGTCCGGGTCGGTGTAGACCGGCGGGCTGGTGCCGACCTGCACGTCCTCGGCGTCGCGCGCGCAGTGCGGGGCGCGGCCGGGGGCCCGGTCGACGTCGTCGATCCGTACCGTCTCGCCGGTGGACGCGATCAGCTTCATGTCCGTACGGAGCTTGGTGATGTGCGGAATGCCGTACTGGATCACCGCGCCGGTGCTGCCCTTGCCGGCGCTCCAGCAGCTGGAGCTGTGCAGGGTGCCGTCGGTGGCGGAGACGCCGGTGTGCACGACGGTCTTCTCGGCGCCCGCGGCCGCGGGCTCGCGCTGGAACAGGCCGCCGTTGACGCCCGCGTACGGGTGGCGGGTCGGGACCGTGGTGACCCGGGCGAGCTGCTCGGTGAGCGTCTCGGCGGTGGAGCCGTTCGTGCCGAGGGTGCTTTCCAGGGTGAGGGCCCCCGCGACGGGGTCGATCTCGACGATCTGGAGGATGCGGGCCTTGGCGCGGTTGTCGAGGGTCGTCTCGGTCCAGGTGGTGCGGGTGACGCCGGTCGTGACCGTGACGGGGGTGCCGGCGGTCCAGCGGGCGGCGAGCGGGCTCGGGGCGGGTTCGCCCGCGCCGGAGGCGGGCGAGGTGAGGGCGAGGACCGCACCGAGGGCGGCGGCCGCGGCCGGCCAGGTGCGTCGGTTCCGGGTCACTGGCAGTCCGCCGTTCCGTTGACGAGTTCGTGCGAGCGGAAGGTGCCGGCGAACGGTGCCGGGACGGTGGTGCTGTCGCCGCGCAGGACGACGTACGCGCCGAAGCGCTTCTGGCCCGAGGTGTCGGCCGGGTCGGCCCAGCTGCCGGTGAAGGTGGCCTCGGGGTAGAAGCAGACGTGCTTCTGCGTCCGGTTCCAGGCCGACCTGGGGGCGGCCTCGGCGCCGTAGACGTTGCCGTAGTTCCTGGTGGCGGCGTCGGTCGACGGGAGGTGGGCGGTCATCAGGCCCCGGCCGTTCGCCTCGGTGAAGGTGCAGACCCGGTTGTCGGGGCAGCGTTCGTAGCCGGTGAAGCAGAGGGCGCGGGTCGGGACCAGCTTGTGGGAGCGGACGGCGCCGGGGGCGTACGCGTCCTTGTTGCCGGGCTTGACGGTCTCCAGGAGCCCGCCGTAGGCGGGGGCGCCGTAGACGCACGCCCACAGGGCGGTGTTGTTCTTCGCGGAGAGGCTCCTGCCGTCCCAGCTCGCGTCGTAGCCCTGCAGGGCCTGCCGGTCGGTGAAGTCCCGCCGTTCCCCAGTCCCGTCGGCCCCGGAGTAGAGGCAGAGGGTGGCGGGCGGGCAGTCGTCGTACGGTGCGGGGTCGGCGTTCGCGGGCAGCACGAGGAACACCGAGCAGAGGAGGGCGAGGGCGGCTGTGATCAGCGCGCCCCGCCGTATGTCGATACGGAGGTCGGTCACGGATGATCATCGTGCCAGTACGCTCCGCGCAAGGGAACGCGCGTTCGCCCTGAAGGGGCCGGGCGGGGCGGGCTCCAGCCCTCGGGGGTGACCCTCCGGCCCCGGCGCGACAGGCCCCCCTAGACTTCGATACGTTCCCATCGCCGAATCACCGGGAGATCTCGCCGTGACCGAGCAGCCCCTCTCCGAGCACAGCGCGGACGTCATCGTCGTCGGGGCAGGCCCGGCCGGATCCACCACCGCGTACTACCTCGCCAAGGCCGGACTGGACGTCCTCCTCCTGGAGAAGACCGCGTTCCCCCGGGAGAAGGTCTGCGGCGACGGCCTCACCCCCCGCGCCACCAAGCAGCTCGTCTCCATGGGCATCGACATCTCCGAAGAGGCCGGCTGGCTGCGGAACAAGGGCCTGCGGATCATCGGCGGCGGCGTCCGCCTGGAGCTCGACTGGCCGGAACTCGCCTCGTACCCGGACTACGGACTCGTCCGCAAGCGCGACGACTTCGACGAGCAGCTCGCCCGCCAGGCCCAGAAGGCCGGTGCGCGCCTCTACGAGCGCTGCAACGTCGGCGCGCCGATCATCGACGACCGTACGGGCCGGATCACCGGCGTCCACGCCAAGCTCGGCGAGGAGAAGCGCGAGGTCACCTTCCACGCCCCGCTCGTCGTCGCCGCCGACGGCAACTCCACCCGGATCTCCCTGGCGATGGGCCTGCACCGGCGCGAGGACCGCCCGATGGGCGTCGCCGTCCGCACGTACTTCACCTCGCCCCGGCACGACGACGACTACCTGGAGTCCTGGCTGGAGCTGTGGGACCGGCGCGGCCCGCAGGACCGGCTCCTGCCCGGCTACGGCTGGATCTTCGGCATGGGCGACGGCACGTCCAACGTCGGCCTCGGCATCCTCAACTCCTCGAAGGCCTTCCGCGAGCTGGACTGGCGCGAGGTCCTCAAGGCCTGGTGCGCCTCGATGCCGGAGGACTGGGGCTTCACCCCGGAGAACATGACGATGCCGATCCGCGGCGCGGCCCTCCCGATGGCCTTCAACCGCCAGCCGCACTACACCAAGGGCCTGCTGCTCGTCGGTGACGCCGGCGGCCTCGTCAACCCGTTCAACGGCGAGGGCATCGCGTACGCCATGGAGTCCGGCCAGATCGCGGCCGACGTCATCGTCCAGGCGCACGCCCGCGCGACCCCGGCCCAGCGCGAACTCGCCCTGCGGAACTACCCGCAGGTCCTCAAGGACACCTACGGCGGCTACTACACGCTCGGCCGCGCCTTCGTGAAGCTCATCGGCAACCCGAAGGTCATGAAGATCGCGACCCAGCGCGGCCTGACCCACCCGATGCTCATGAAGTTCACGCTGAAGATGCTGGCGAACCTGACCGACCCGTCGGGTGGCGACGCCATGGACCGCATCATCAACGGACTCTCGAAGGTGGCCCCGAAGGCCTGAACGTCTGCCGGTAGCCGGACGGGGACACCCCGACGGCACGGGTGAAGTGGCGACGGAGATTGGCCGCCGAGCCCAGCCCGCTGTGGTCGCCGACCAGCTCCACCGGCAGGTCGGTGGACTCCAGCAGGGTCTGGGCGCGGGCCACTCGCTGCTGCAGCAGCCACTGCAGCGGCGTCGTGCCGAACTCCTCGCGCACCCGCCGGTGGAAGGTCCGCGGGCTCATCCGGGCCCGCCGGGCCAGCTCCTCCACGGTCAGCGGCTCGGACAGGTGCTCGGTCGCCCACTGCAGTACGGGCCCCAGGCTGTCGTCGTCGCTGGGCGGGAGCGGCGCCTCGATGAACTGGGCCTGGCCGCCGGGACGGTGGGCCGGGACGACGAGGCGGCGGGCGAGCTGCCCGGCGACGGTCGCCCCGAGGTCCGTGCGCACCAGGTGCAGACAGAGGTCGAGCGCGGCGGTGGCCCCGGCGCTGGTCAGGACGGACCCCTCGTCCGTGTAGAGGACCGAGTCGTCCACGATCACCTCGGGGTGGCGGGCGGCCAGTTGCGCGGTGTGCTGCCAGTGCGCGGTGGCCCGGCGGCCGTCGAGGACACCGGCGGCGGCGAGCGCGAAGGCACCGGTGCACAGCGACACCATGCGGGCGCCGGACGCGGCGGCCGCGCGCAGCGCCTCGACCAGCTCGGCCGGCACCTCCTCGCCGTCCTCCACGACCGCGTCGGGCACGGACGGCACGATGACGGTGTCCGCGCCCACGAGTCCGTCGAGACCGTGGTCGGTCCGTACGGAGAAGACGCCGCCCTCGCCGGAGTCCCCGCAGAGCCGCAGCTCGTACCAGGGGTCGGCGAGGTCCGGATGCGGGATGCCGAAGACCCCGCACGCCAGGGAGAGTTCGTACAGCTCCCACAACGACGTTCCGGTCCGCCGGTCCGGGAGGACGGCGATGGCGACCACACCTGCGCTCATGCCGCCGACCGTACGGCAGGAATCGTGCGGTCGTCGTCGGTCCTGCCACTGTCGTCCGGATTCCGCCGCTGCGAGCGTGGATTCCATGAACGCACAGAACCCCGACGCGCAGAACGCCGACGCACCGAACCCCCACGCACAGGCCCCCCACGTACAGAACGCCCGCACGCAGAACCCCGACGCGCGGAACGTCACCGTCATCGGTCTCGGGCAGATGGGCTCCGCCCTCGCGGCCGCCTTCCTCGCCGCCGGCCACCGCACCACCGTCTGGAACCGCACCCCCGGGAAGGCCGACGCCCTCGTCGCCCGGGGCGCCGTCCGCGCCGCCTCCGTCGCGGAGGCCGTCGCCGCGAGCGGGCTCGTCGTGGTCTGCGTCCTCGACCACCCGGCCGTACACGGGCTCCTCGCCCCGGTGGCCGGGGCGTTGCGGGGCCGGGTCCTGGTGAACCTCACGTCCGGTTCGCCGGAGCAGGCCCGCGCGGAGGCGGAGTGGGCGGCCGAGCACGGCATCGGCTACCTCGACGGCGCCGTCATGACGACCCCTCCGGGGGTCGGCGACAGCGCCAACATGATCCTCTGCTCGGGCTCGCCCGAGCTGCTCGCCGCGCACCGCGCGACGCTCGCCGCCCTCGGCGACCCGGTGGACCTCGGGCCGGACGCGGGGCTCGCCTCGCTCTACGACGCGGGTCTGCTCGGCCTCATGTGGTCCGTCTTCGGCGGCTGGCTGCACGCGACCGCCCTCGCGGGCGCGGACGGCGTGCCGGCCCGGGACTTCACGGCGGTGGCGAACCGCTGGCTGAAGACGGTCTCCTGGTTCATGGCGGGGTACGCCGAGCAGATCGACGCGGGGCGGTACCCGGGCGCCGACGCCACGATCGACGTCCAGGTGGCGGCGATCGGGCACCTGCTGCACGCGGGGGAGGTGCGGGGCGTCGACAACCGGCTTCCGGAGCTGCACCTGGAGCTGATGCGCGCGGCGGTCGCGGCGGGCCACGGAGGGGACAGTTACGCCCGGATCATCGAGAACTTCCGCAAGTAGGACGTGCGGGGCGTATCGGGACGGGAATGGGAAAAGCCGTCACTCCCCCGAGGAGTGACGGCTTTTCGCGGGCCGTGAGGTGCGGGTCGGTCAGAGGAGACGGACCGCGCCGGAGGGCATGTCCCAGTCCAGGGAGCGCTCGACGACACCGGTCGACGAGTTCTGCGCGCCGACGTAGTTGCCGCCGCCCACGTAGATCGCGACGTGGTACGAGCCGCTGCGGCTGCCCCAGTACAGGATGTCGCCCGGCTGCAGGTTGCTCAGGGAGACGGAGGTGCCCATGCTCGACTGGTCGTACGAGATGCGGGGCAGGTCGATGCCGGCCTGGCGGTAGGCGGCCTGGACGAGGCCGGAGCAGTCCCAGGAGTTGGGGCCGGTGCCGCCGGTGACGTACGAGTCGCCGACCTGGGCGCGGGCGAAGGCCACGATCGCGGCGGCGGAGCCGGTGGGGGCCTGGGTCTGGCTCTCGTCGGAGCCGGCCGAGGAGCCGGAGTCGGAGGAGCTGCCGCTCGCCGACGTCGAGGTGAGCTGGGTGCGCTCGCTGGTGCGGGAGGCGCGCTCCTGGGCCTCCTTGCGCTCCTGCTCGGCCTTCGCCTCGGCCTCGGCCTTGAGGCGGGCCTTCTCGGCCTTCTCGGCGGCGGCCTTGCGGTCGGCCTCGGCCTTGGCCGTCTTGGCCTCCTTGGCGGCCTTCTGCAGCGCGAGGTTCTCCTGCGTCTGGAGGCTCTGGTCGAGCGCCTCCTGCTGGGAGGCCTCGGCGGAGGCGGCGACGGCGGAGGCGAGACCGGAGCCGGTCTCGAGCGAGCCCAGGGTGGGCATTTCGATGGTCTCGGTCACCGGCTCGGCATTCGCCGGCCCGGCAGCACCGGCCACCGCGATGGTGCCGAGGACGCCACCGGCAACTCCGGCTCGCAGCGCGAGCTTCGAGGCGCTGCGGCGGGGCTTCCGGTGGCTGGGTATGTGAGCGGTGTGGGACATGAGGACAACCGCTATCAGGGCTTCACGGTTCCCTTCAAGAAACGTGGGTTGCGCCACAGTTACGTTCGGAATCTCATAATCCGCTTCTGTGGCGCCCTTATTGACGCCGTAACGGGCAAATCGGGCACAGCTCATCTGGCGCTTGATCACGGGTTTTCAATGAAACGTCCGAATTGCCCGACGCTTACCACCTCTTGACGCATGTGGCCAAGCCCCATGCTTTTGGAGGCTTCGGAGTGTGGTGCAGGTCACACTTCTGTCTCGCGAACGCTCGTGAACGGGCGCACGCGTCCACCGCCGTACGCCGAGCCCCTCGACCGGGCGACGGGCGGTTCCTTTATCACCCGGATGAGTCCATCGCCAATTTGCCTGTAGTGACCATCACTTGATAGTGCGACACCCCCTCCGATCAGCGATTTCCGGTCCGGATGTCACATCTGGTGATCACCTGGGCGCTTCGCGCAACAAGATCACCGCTCATCCGACTTCATGATCCTTCGTCAGGTGGTGGAGATCACAAACTCGTTGCTGTACCCCGTGTCGCAGATCACAGAGGGGCGGGCATAAGATGCGGGGCAGCCGGGCTTGTGAACTGCCTCACATGGGGGCGATCTTTCACGGTCCGGCCGTGCGGTCCAACGGTCAAGGACGACTGGAAGGAGCGAGGAGCGTGAATGCGTACGCGCCCGTCCTCGTGCTCGGTGCCCTGGGTGCGGGGTTTGCGATCTTCTCCGTGGTCATGGCCACGCTTATCGGGCCAAAGCGGTACAACAGGGCAAAACTTGAGGCGTACGAGTGCGGCATCGAGCCGACACCCACTCCCGCCGGAGGCGGCCGCTTCCCGATCAAGTACTACCTGACGGCGATGCTCTTCATCGTCTTCGACATCGAGATCGTCTTCCTCTACCCCTGGGCTGTCACCTTCGACGCCCTGGGGCTTTTCGGGCTCGTGGAGATGCTGCTCTTCGTGCTCACCGTCTTCGTCGCCTACGCGTATGTGTGGCGTCGCGGCGGCCTGGAATGGGACTGAGGGGCTGAGGGGCACCTATGGGACTCGAAGAGAAACTCCCGAGCGGCTTTCTGCTGACGACGGTCGAACAGGCCGCGGGCTGGGTGCGCAAGGCGTCCGTGTTCCCCGCGACCTTCGGCCTCGCATGCTGCGCCATCGAGATGATGACCACCGGAGCCGGCCGGTACGACCTGGCCCGCTTCGGCATGGAGGTCTTCCGCGGCTCACCGCGCCAGGCCGACCTGATGATCGTGGCCGGCCGGGTCAGCCAGAAGATGGCGCCGGTCCTGAGGCAGGTCTACGACCAGATGCCCAACCCCAAGTGGGTCATCTCCATGGGCGTCTGCGCCTCCTCGGGCGGCATGTTCAACAACTACGCGATCGTCCAGGGCGTCGACCACATCGTGCCGGTCGACATCTACCTGCCGGGCTGTCCGCCGCGCCCGGAGATGCTGCTCGACGCGATCCTCAAGCTCCACCAGAAGATCCAGACCTCCAAGCTCGGCGTGAACGCCGAGGAGGCGGCCCGGGAGGCGGAGGAGGCGGCGCTCAAGGCGCTGCCGACGATCGAACTGAAGGGTCTGCTGAGGTGACCGACGCACGCGCGGCCGCCGGGCCGCAGACAGCGACGAAGCCGGCACCTCTGCTCCCCCTGCCTTCGTCGGGTGGTGCCCCCAGCGCGGGCGGAGAAGGGAACGGTTCAGCACAGTGAGCGACGAGACACCCAATCCCGAGAAGGACCTCAGCGCGCAGAACCTGCCGGGGCAGCGCGGGGAGCACGGCGAGGAGGTCCGCGTACAGCGCGGCATGTTCGGCGCCAACAACGGCGGCGACACCTCCGGATACGGCGGACTCGTCCGCTCGATCCGGCTCCCCGGGCCGGCCTCCCGCCCCTACGGCGGCTGGTTCGACGAGGTCGCCGACGAACTCGAGGGCGCACTGGAGGAGCAGGGCCTGCTCCCCGAGAACGCCATCGAGAGGACGGTCGTCGACCGGGGCGAGCTCACCTTCCACATCGAGCGGGAGCACCTCGTCCGCGTCGCCCGGACCCTCCGCGACGACCCGGCGCTCCGCTTCGAGCTCTGCACCGGCGTCTCGGGCGTCCACTACCCGGGCGACAAGGGCCGCGAGCTGCACGCCGTCTACCACCTGCGCTCGCTCACCCACGGCCGGCTGATCCGCCTGGAGACGTCCGCCCCGGACACCGACCCGCACCTGCCGTCGCTCGTCGCGGTCTACCCGACGAACGACTGGCACGAGCGCGAGACGTACGACTTCTTCGGCATCGTCTTCGACGGCCACCCCGCCCTCACCCGGATCATGATGCCGGACGACTGGCAGGGCCACCCGCAGCGCAAGGACTACCCCCTCGGCGGCATCGCCATCGAGTACAAGGGCGCCCAGATCCCGGCTCCGGACCAGCGGAGGTCGTACAGCTGATGTCCACGTCCCACGCGTCTCCCCGAGAGACGACAGAAGGCACCGTCTACACGGTGACCGGCGGCGACTGGGAAGAGGTCGTCCAGTCCGCCGCGAAGGCCGACGACGAGCGCATCATCGTCAACATGGGTCCCCAGCACCCGTCCACCCACGGCGTGCTCCGGCTCATCCTGGAGATCGACGGCGAGACCGTCACCGAGGCCCGCTGCGGCATCGGCTACCTCCACACCGGCATCGAGAAGAACCTCGAGTACCGGACCTGGACGCAGGGCACCACCTTCGTCACGCGCATGGACTACCTCACCTCGTTCTACAACGAGACGGCGTACTGCCTGGGCGTGGAGAAGCTGCTCGGCATCACCGACCAGATCCCGGACCGGGCCAGCATCATCCGCGTCCTGCTGATGGAGCTCAACCGGCTCTCCTCCCACCTGGTGTGCATCGCCACCGGCGGCATGGAGCTCGGCGCCACCACGATCATGATCTACGGGTTCCGGGACCGCGAGATGATCCTGGACCTGTACGAGCTGATCACCGGCCTGCGCATGAACCACGCGTTCATCCGCCCCGGCGGCCTCGCCCAGGACCTGCCGCCCGGCGCCGTCGACGCCGTGCGCGAGTTCGTGAAGACCATGAAGAAGAACCTGCCGGAGTACGACAAGCTCGCCACCGGCAACCCCATCTTCAAGGCCCGCATGCAGGACGTCGGCTACCTCGACCTCACCGGCTGCATGGCGCTCGGCGCGACCGGACCGATCCTGCGCTCGGCGGGCCTCCCGCACGACCTGCGCAAGACCGACCCGTACTGCGGCTACGAGGACTACGACTTCGAGATCCCCACCGCCGACACCTGCGACTCCTACGGACGCTTCCTCGTCCGCCTTGAGGAGATGCGGCAGTCCCTCCGGATCGTCGAGCAGTGCCTCGACCGTCTGGAGCCGGGCGACGTCATGGTCGGCGACAAGAAGATCGCCTGGCCCGCGCAGCTCGCGCTCGGCGTCGACGGCCTCGGCAACTCCATGGACCACATCGCGAAGATCATGGGCACCTCCATGGAGGCCCTGATCCACCACTTCAAGCTGGTCACCGAGGGCTTCCGGGTCCCGGCCGGGCAGGCCTACGCGGCCGTCGAGTCGCCCAAGGGCGAGCTCGGCGTGCACGTCGTCTCCGACGGCGGCACCCGCCCCTTCCGGGTCCACTTCCGCGACCCGTCCTTCACCAACCTCCAGGCCATGGCCGCGATGTGCGAGGGCGGCCAGGTCGCCGACGTCATCGTCGCCGTCGCCTCCATCGACCCCGTGATGGGAGGCGTCGACCGATGACCGACCAGATCAGTCTGGGCATGCCCCAGCTCCCCGCCCCCGCGTACCCGGCCGAGGTCCACGCCCGCCTCACCGAGGACTCGCGGGCGATCATCGACCGCTACCCGGACTCCCGCTCCGCGCTCCTGCCGATGCTGCACCTCGTGCAGTCCGAGGAGGGCCATGTCACGCGTACCGGCATGGCGTTCTGCGCCGAGACCCTCGGCCTGACCACCGCCGAGGTCACCGCCGTCGCCACCTTCTACACGATGTACCGGCGCAAGCCCTCCGGCGACTACCAGGTCGGCGTCTGTACGAACACGCTCTGCGCGGTCATGGGCGGCGACGCCATCTTCGAGGAGCTCAAGGAGCACCTTGCCGTCGGAAACAACGAGACGACCGAAGACGGCAAGATCACGCTCGAGCACATCGAGTGCAACGCGGCCTGCGACTTCGCCCCCGTGGTGATGGTCAACTGGGAGTTCTTCGACAACCAGACCCCCGAGTCCGCCAAGCGCATGGTCGACGACCTGCGGGCCGGCCGGACCGTCGAACCCACCCGCGGCGCCCCGATCTGCACCTTCAAGGAGACCGCCCGCATCCTCGCCGGTTTCCCCGACGAGCGCCCCGGCGCCGTCGAGGCCACCGGCGGCGCGGGCGCCGCCTCGCTCGTGGGACTCCGCCTCGCCAAGGGCGAGCAGCCGCACCACCGAATCGTCCACCCGCGTGGTGAGACCTCCGGTCAGGAGGGGGAGTGATGACCTTGGCCGCCGAGATCAACAACAGTAGCCCCGAGAAGCTCCTTTCCCCCGTCCTCTCGGCCTTCTGGGACCAGCCCGACTCCTGGACCCTGGAGACCTACGAGCGGCACGAGGGATACCAGGGACTCAGGCGGGCCCTCGCGATGAGCCCCGACGCCCTCATCGCGTACGTCAAGGAATCCGGCCTCCGCGGACGCGGCGGCGCCGGCTTCCCCACCGGCATGAAGTGGCAGTTCATCCCGCAGGGCGACGGCAAGCCGCACTACCTCGTCGTCAACGCCGACGAGTCGGAGCCCGGCACCTGCAAGGACATCCCCCTCCTCTTCGCCAACCCGCACTCCCTCATCGAGGGAATGATCATCGCCTGCTACGCGATCCGCTCCGAGCATGCGTTCATCTACCTGCGCGGCGAGGTCGTCCCCGTCCTGCGCCGCCTCCACGAGGCGGTGCGCGAGGCGTACGCCGCCGGCCTCCTCGGCCGGAACATCCTCGGCAGCGGACTGAACCTGGACATCACCGTGCACGCCGGCGCCGGCGCGTACATCTGCGGTGAGGAGACCGCGCTGCTCGACTCGCTCGAAGGGCGCCGCGGCCAGCCCCGGCTGCGCCCGCCCTTCCCCGCGGTCGCCGGTCTGTACGCCTGCCCCACCGTGGTGAACAACGTCGAGTCCATCGCGTCCGTTCCCGCGATCCTCAACAAGGGCAAGGAGTGGTTCACCTCGATGGGCAGCGAGAAGTCCCCGGGCTTCACGCTGTACTCGCTGTCCGGCCACGTCTCCTCGCCCGGCCAGTACGAGGCCCCCCTCGGCATCACCCTGCGCCAGCTCCTCGACATGAGCGGCGGCATGCGCCCCGGCCATCGGCTCAAGTTCTGGACCCCCGGCGGCTCCTCCACCCCCATGTTCACCGACGAGCACCTCGACGTGCCCCTCGACTACGAGGGCGTCGGCGCCGCCGGATCGATGCTCGGCACCAAGGCGCTCCAGTGCTTCGACGAGACCACCTGCGTCGTCCGGGCCGTCACCCGCTGGACCGAGTTCTACGCCCACGAGTCCTGCGGCAAGTGCACCCCCTGCCGCGAAGGCACCTACTGGCTCGTCCAGTTGCTCCGTGACATCGAGGCCGGCAAGGGCAAGCTGTCCGACCTCGACAAGCTCAACGACATCGCCGACAACATCAACGGCAAGTCGTTCTGCGCCCTCGGCGACGGTGCCGCCTCGCCGATCTTCTCCTCGCTCAAGTACTTCCGCGAGGAGTACGAGCAGCACATCACCGGCCGCGGCTGCCCCTTCGACCCGGCCAAGTCGACCGCCTGGGCGGACAACCACAAGGAGGTGACCGCATGACCGTCACCACGCCCCAGCCCGCCGGCGGCGGCAGCCCGGCCGTACCACCCGAAGATCTCGTCTCGCTGACGATCGACGGCATCGAGATCTCCGTCCCCAAGGGGACCCTGGTCATCCGCGCCGCCGAACAGCTCGGCATCGAGATCCCGCGCTTCTGCGACCACCCGCTCCTCGACCCCGCCGGCGCCTGCCGCCAGTGCATCGTCGAGGTCGAGGGCCAGCGCAAGCCGATGGCCTCCTGCACCATCACCTGCACCGACGGCATGGTGGTGAAGTCGCAGCTGACCAGCCCCGTCGCCGAGAAGGCCCAGCACGGTGTGATGGAGCTCCTGCTCGTCAACCACCCGCTGGACTGCCCGGTCTGCGACAAGGGCGGCGAGTGCCCCCTGCAGAACCAGGCCATGTCCCACGGCCAGGCCGAGTCCCGCTTCGAGGGCGTCAAGCGCACCTACGAGAAGCCGGTCCCGATCTCCACCCAGGTGCTGCTCGACCGCGAACGCTGCGTCCTGTGCGCCCGCTGCACCCGCTTCTCCAACCAGGTCGCGGGCGACCCGATGATCGAACTCATCGAGCGCGGCGCCCTCCAGCAGGTCGGCACCGGCGAGGGCGACCCCTTCGAGTCGTACTTCTCCGGCAACACCATCCAGATCTGCCCGGTCGGCGCCCTCACCTCGGCCGCCTACCGCTTCCGCTCCCGCCCCTTCGACCTCGTCTCCTCGCCGTCCGTCTGCGAGCAGTGCGCCGGCGGCTGCGCCACCCGCACCGACCACCGGCGCGGCAAGGTCATGCGGCGGCTCGCCGCCGACGACCCGGAGGTCAACGAGGAGTGGATCTGCGACAAGGGCCGCTTCGGCTTCCGGTACGCCCAGCAGCGCGACCGGCTCACCACCCCGCTCGTCCGGAACCCGGAGAACGGTGAACTGGAGCCCGCGTCCTGGCCCGAGGCCCTCGAAGCCGCCGCCCGCGGTCTCGTCCGCGGCCGCACCGGCGTCCTCGCCGGCGGCCGGCTGACCGTCGAGGACTCCTACGCGTACGCCAAGTTCGCCCGGGTCGCCCTCGACACCAACGACATCGACTTCCGGGCCCGGATCCACTCCGGCGAGGAAGCCGACTTCCTGGCCTCCGCAGTCGCCGGACGCGGCCGCGACCTGGACGGCACGGGCGTCACGTACACCTCGCTCGAAGCAGCCCCGGCCGTCCTCCTCGTCGGCCTGGAGTCCGAGGAGGAGGCCCCCGGCGTCTTCCTGCGGCTCCGCAAGGCCTGGCGCAAGCACGGCCAGAAGACCTACGCGGTCGCCGCCTACGCCACCCGCGGCCTGGAGAAGTCGGGCGGCACCCTGCTGCCCGCCGCCCCCGGCACCGAGACCGAGTGGCTCGACGCACTCACCTCCCGGGTCGGCCTCGAAGGCGACGGACTCGCCGCCGCCGAGGCCCTCCGCCAGGAAGGCGCGGTCCTGGCCGTCGGCGAACGCCTCGCCGGCGTCCCCGGCGCCCTGACCGCCGCCCTGCGCGCCTCCGCCGCCACCGGCGCCCGGCTCGTGTGGATCCCGCGCCGCTCCGGCGAACGCGGAGCCGTCGAGGCCGGAGCGCTCCCCGCGCTGCTGCCCGGCGGCCGGCCCGCGACCGACCCGCGCGCGCGTGAGCAGGTCGCCGCCGCCTGGGGCGTCCGCGAACTCCCGCACGGCTACGGCCGCGACACCGGCCAGATCGTGGAGGCCGCCGCCACCGGCGAACTCGCCGCCCTGCTCGTCGGCGCCGTCGAGGTCTCCGACCTCCCGGACCCGTCGCGCGCGCGAGAGGCCCTCGACGCGGCCTTCGTCGTCTCCCTGGAGCTGCGGCCCAGCGAGGTCACCGCACGAGCCGACGTCGTCCTCCCGGTCGCCGCCGTCGCGGAGAAGCCCGGCACCTTCCTCAACTGGGAGGGCAGGGCCCGGATGTTCGAGGCCGCGCTCAAGCCCGAGCAGATGACCCGGCCCCTGGCCCCGGCGGACGCGCGCGTGCTCCACATGCTCGCCGACGCCCTCGACGCCCACCTGGCGCTGCCCGACCTCAAGGCCGTACGCCGGGAACTCGACCGGCTCGGCGGCTGGACGGAGGAGCGGGCCTCCGAGCCCGTCGAGCCCGGTCAGGCCGCACCGCGGCCCGGCGACGGCGAGGCCGTCCTCGCCGGACACCGGATGCTGCTCGACCTCGGCCGGCTCCAGGAGGGCGACACCGCCCTCGCGGGCACCCGGCACGAGGCCGTCGCCCGGCTCTCCGCCGCCACCGCCGCCGACACCGGCGTCAAGGACGGCGACACCCTCGAAGTCACCGGCCCCGCGGGCTCCGTCGCCTTCCCGCTCCGGGTCACCGAGATGCCCGACCGCGTCGTCTGGCTCCCGCTGAACTCGGCCGGACGCGGTGTCCTCTCCGACACCGGCGCCCACCCCGGCGACCTGGTCCGCATCGGCCCGGCGACCCCGAGCCCCGTCGATGTCACGGAGGTGCAGGCATGACCACGCCGCTCGCCGCCGAAGACCTGTCCATGTTCGGTACGGACCCCTGGTGGCTCGTCCTGATCAAGGCGGTCTTCTGCTTCGCGTTCCTGATGATCACCGTGCTGTTCTCCATCGTGTGGGAGCGCAAGGTCGTCGCCTGGATGCAGCTGCGCGTCGGCCCCAACCGGCACGGCCCCTGGGGTCTCCTCCAGTCCCTCGCGGACGGCGTCAAGCTGATGCTCAAGGAGGACGTGATCGTCAAGAAGGCCGACAAGGTCGTCTACGTCCTCGCCCCGATCATCGCGGCCATCCCGGCGTTCATGGCGATCGCCGTGATCCCCTTCGGTCCGGCCGGCAACGAGGTCTCGATCTTCGGCCACCGCACCTCGATGCAGCTGACCGACCTGCCCATCGCGATGCTGTACGTCCTCGCGGTCGCCTCGGTCGGCATCTACGGCATCGTCCTCGCCGGCTGGTCCTCGGGCTCCACGTACCCGCTGCTCGGCGGCCTCCGCTCCTGCGCGCAGATGATCTCGTACGAGATCGCGATGGGCGCGGCGTTCGCCTCCGTCTTCCTCTACTCCGGGTCGATGTCGACCTCGGCGATCGTCGAAGCGCAGGCGGACCGGTGGTTCGTGATCCTGCTGCCGGTGTCGTTCATCATCTACATCGTCACGATGGTCGGTGAGACGAACCGCGCCCCGTTCGACATGCCGGAGTCCGAGGGCGACCTCGTCGGCGGCTTCAACACCGAGTACTCGTCCATCAAGTTCGCGCTGTTCATGCTCGCCGAGTACGTGAACATGGTGACGGTCTCGGCCGTGTCGGTGACGCTCTTCCTGGGCGGCTGGCGGGCCCCGTACCCGGTCTCCACCTTCTGGGAGGGCGCGAACCACGGCTGGTGGCCGATGCTCTGGTTCGTCATCAAGGTCCAGCTGCTGCTCTTCTTCTTCATCTGGCTCCGCGGCACGCTGCCCCGCGTCCGCTACGACCAGCTGATGAAGCTCGGCTGGAAGGTCCTCATCCCGGTCTCCGTGGTCTGGCTGATGCTGGTCGCCACCGTCCGGGCGCTGCGGAACGAGAACATCGCCTTCGGCAACATCGTCCTGTACGTCGCCGGAGCCGTCCTCGGACTGCTGCTGCTCTCCTTCGTGGTCGACGCGTTCCGCGACCGGAAGGCGAAGGCCGCGGCGCCCGCACCGGAGGACACCCGCTCCTTCGACCCGATGGCCGGAGGCTTCCCCGTACCGCCCAAGCCCGGACAGTCCCTGCCGGCCGTCCCGCGGCGCAGGCCCCGGCACGAGCGGGACCTCGTCGCGAGCGGCGCCCCCGATACAGCCACTGCGAGTGATGGAAAGGAGACGGACGGTGTCTGATTTCCAGAATCCGGTGGCCGGCTTCGGCGTGACCTTCAAGGCCATGTTCAAGAAGCGGCTGACCGAGCAGTACCCGGAGCAGCAGAAGACGACGGCGCCCCGCTTCCACGGCCGGCACCAGCTCAACCGTCACCCCGACGGTCTGGAGAAGTGCATCGGCTGCGAGCTGTGCGCCTGGGCCTGTCCCGCCGACGCCATCTACGTCGAGGGCGCGGACAACACGGACGAGGAGCGCTACTCCCCGGGCGAGCGGTACGGCCGCGTCTACCAGATCAACTACGCCCGCTGCATCCTCTGCGGACTCTGCATCGAGGCCTGCCCCACCCGGGCACTGACGATGACCAACGAGTTCGAACTGGCCGACTCCTCCCGCGAGAACCTGATCTACACCAAGGAGCAGCTTCTCGCGGGCCTCGAAGACACCATGGTCGACTCGCCGCACGCGATCTTCCCGGGCATGACGGAGCAGGACTACTACCTGGGCCTCGTCGAAGGCGCCGCGCCCGGGACCGTCCGCCAGGTCGCCGTGTCCAAGGGGGAGAAGGACGAGCCGGAGGGGGCGGACGCATGAGCACGAGCACGAACCTCGCGGCGTACGCCACGTCCTCGGGCGAGGCCTTCCAGTTCTGGGTCCTCGGCACCGTCGCCGTCATCGGCGCCCTCTGCACGATCCTGATGAGGCGGGCCGTGCACTCGGCGCTCTGCCTCGCCGGAACCATGATCATCCTGGCGGTCTTCTACCTGGCCAACGGGGCGTACTTCCTCGGCATCGTCCAGATCGTCGTCTACACCGGCGCGATCATGATGCTCTTCCTCTTCGTCGTCATGCTGGTCGGTGTCACGGCCGCGGACTCGCTGAAGGAGACCATCAAGGGCCAGCGCTGGTGGGCCGTCGCCTGCGGCCTCGGCTTCGGCATCCTGCTCGCCGCCGGCATCGGCAACGCCTCGCTGACGGAGTTCGCCGGACTCGGCGCCGCCAACAGCGCCCACGGCGGAAACGTCGAGGGCCTCGCCGCCCTCATCTTCACCAAGTACGTCTTCGCCTTCGAGATCACCGGCGCGCTCCTCATCACCGCCGCCGTCGGCGCGATGGTGCTCACCCACCGCGAGCGCACCGAGCGGGCCGCCACCCAGCGCGAGCTGGCCGAGCAGCGCGTACGGGAAGGCAAGCACCTCCCGCCGCTCCCCGCGCCCGGCGTCTACGCCCGGCACAACGCCGTGGACATCGCCGGTCTGCTGCCCGACGGCACCCCCGCGGAGCTCACCGTCATGCAGACCCTGCGCAAGCGGGGGCAGATCCGGGACGTGTCCACCGAGGCCCTCGCCGACCTCAAGGCCCTGGAGCAGCGCTCCGAGGAGCGGCTCGGCCGGGACCGGGACGAAGAGGAGGCCACCCGGTGAATCCCGTCAACTACCTGTATCTCTCAGCCCTGCTGTTCACCATCGGTGCGGCCGGGGTCCTGATCCGGCGCAACGCGATCGTGGTCTTCATGTGCGTCGAGCTCATGCTCAACGCCTGCAACCTCGCGTTCGTCACCTTCTCCCGCATGCACGGAAACCTCGACGGCCAGATCATCGCCTTCTTCACGATGGTCGTCGCCGCCGCGGAGGTCGTCGTCGGGCTCGCGATCATCGTGTCCGTCTTCCGTGCCCGCCACTCGGCCTCGGTCGACGACGCCAGCCTGATGAAGCTGTGAGGGGCTGACCGTGGAAAATCTCATTGCGCTGCTCATCGGGGCACCCCTGCTCGGCGCGGCCGTCCTGCTCCTGGGCGGGCGGCGGCTCGACAGGATCGGGCACTGGATCGGCACGCTCCTCGCGGCCGCCTCCTTCGCCATCGGCCTGGCGCTCTTCGCCGACATGCTCGGCAAGAGCGCCGACGACCGGGCCCTGCACCAGCGGCTCTACACCTGGATCCCCGTCGAGGGCTTCCAGGCGGACGTCGCCTTCCAGCTCGACCAGCTGTCGATGACCTTCGTCCTGCTGATCAGCGGGGTCGGCACGCTCATCCACGTCTACTCCATCGGATACATGGAGCACGACGAGCGCCGCCGCCGCTTCTTCGGCTACCTCAACCTGTTCGTCGCGGCGATGCTCCTGCTCGTCCTCGCCGACAACTACCTGCTTCTGTACTTCGGCTGGGAGGGCGTCGGCCTCGCCTCGTACCTCCTGATCGGCTTCTGGCAGCACAAGCCCACCGCGGCCACCGCCGCGAAGAAGGCCTTCCTGGTCAACCGGGTCGGCGACATGGGCCTCTCCATCGCCATCATGATCATGTTCACCACCTTCGGCACCTTCGCCTTCGGACCGGTGCTGGCGTCGACCGGTGAGACCGGCGAGGGCACGCTGACCGCGATCGGTCTGATGCTGCTCCTCGCCGCCTGCGGCAAGTCGGCCCAGGTGCCGCTGCAGTCCTGGCTCGGGGACGCGATGGAGGGCCCGACCCCGGTCTCGGCCCTCATCCACGCGGCCACGATGGTGACCGCCGGTGTGTATCTGATCGTCCGCTCCGCCGACATCTTCAACGCCGCCCCCGACGCGCAGCTCGTCGTCACCGTGGTCGGCGCCGTCACGCTCCTCTTCGGTGCGATCGTCGGTTGCGCGAAGGACGACATCAAGAAGGCCCTCGCCGGATCGACGATGTCGCAGATCGGCTACATGATCCTGGCCGCGGGCCTCGGCCCCATCGGCTACGTCTTCGCGATCATGCACCTGGTGACCCACGGCTTCTTCAAGGCCGGTCTGTTCCTCGGTGCCGGTTCGGTCATGCACGGCATGAACGACGAGGTCGACATGCGGAAGTACGGCGGCCTGCGGAAGTACATGCCGGTCACCTTCGTCACCTTCGGTCTCGGCTACCTCGCGATCATCGGCTTCCCCGGCCTGTCCGGCTTCTTCTCCAAGGACAAGATCATCGAGGCGGCCTTCGCCAAGGGCGGCACCGAGGGCTGGATCCTCGGCGCGGTCACCCTGCTCGGCGCGGCCATCACCGCGTACTACATGACCCGCGTGATGCTGATGACGTTCTTCGGCGAGAAGCGCTGGCAGCCCGACGCGGACGGCAACCCGCCGCACCCGCACGAGTCGCCCAAGTCCATGGTCATCCCCATGGTCCTGCTCGCCGTCGGCTCCGTCGCCGCAGGCGCGTTCTTCGAGTTCGCCGGGTTCGTCGAATGGCTGGAGCCGGTCACCGGATACGCCCACGGGCACCCGCCGATCAGCGCCGCCGCGGTCACCACCGCCACCGTCGCCGTCATGGTGATCGGAGTCGGCCTCGCGTACGTCCAGTACGGGCGCAAGCCCGTCCCTGTCGTCGCCCCGCGCGGCTCGCTCCTCACCCGGGCGGCCCGCCGCGACCTCCTCCAGGACGACCTCAACCACGCCGTCTTCGTCCGCGGCGGCACCCACCTGACCCGCTCGCTCGTCTATGTCGACCACACCCTGGTCGACGGCGTGGTCAACGGCACCGCGGCCTCCGTCGGCGGACTCTCCGGCCGGCTGCGCAAGCTCCAGAACGGCTACGTCCGCTCGTACGCGGTCTCCATGTTCGGAGGTACGGCGGTGCTCATCGCCGCGACCCTGCTGATGAGGGCGGTGTAACTTCCATGTCCTTCCCGCTCCTTACGGTGACGGCAGCGGTTCCGGCGGTCGGTGCGATCCTCACCGCCGCCGTCCCCGCCGCCCGCCGCACCGCCGCCAAATGGCTGGCGCTGCTCGTCTCGCTCGCCACGCTCGTGCTCGCCGCCGTCGTCTTCGTACGGTTCGAGCCCGGCGGCGAGCGGTACCAGCTGACCGAATCGCACTCCTGGATCAAGGACTTCGGCGTCCGCTACGAGCTCGGGGTCGACGGCATCGGGGTCGCGCTCATCGCGCTGACCGCGCTGCTGATCCCGTTCATCGTGCTCGCCGGCTGGCACGACGCCGACCCTCTGGAGACCTCCTCCAAGCGGTGGCGGCCCACCCAGGGCTTCTTCGCCCTGATCCTCATGGTCGAGGCGATGGTGATCCTCTCCTTCGAGGCCACCGACGTCTTCCTCTTCTACATCCTGTTCGAAGCCATGCTCATCCCGATGTACTTCCTCATCGGCGGCTTCGGCGACCGCGCCCACGCGGGCTCCGACGAGAACGCGGCGGCCCAGCGCTCCTACGCGGCCGTCAAGTTCCTCCTCTACAACCTGGTCGGCGGCCTCATCATGCTGGCCGCCGTCATCGGGCTCTACGTGGTCGCGGGGAACTTCTCGCTCACCGAGATCGCCGAGGCGCGGGCCAACGGCTCGCTGGAGATGGCGACCAGCACCGAGCGGTGGCTGTTCCTCGGCTTCTTCTTCGCCTTCGCGGTGAAGGCGCCGCTCTGGCCGCTGCACACCTGGCTGCCGAACGCGATGGGGGAGGCGACCGCCCCGGTCGCCGTCCTCATCACCGCCGTCGTCGACAAGGTCGGCACCTTCGCGATGCTCCGCTTCTGCCTCGGGCTCTTCCCCGAGGCGAGCAAGTGGGCCACCCCGGCGATCGTCGTCCTCGCCCTCATCAGCATCGTGTACGGCGCGCTGCTCGCCGTCGGCCAGCGGGACATCAAGCGCCTGGTCGCCTACGCGTCGATCTCGCACTTCGGCTTCATCGTCCTGGGCATCTTCGCGATGACCACCCAGGGCCAGTCCGGTGCCACGCTCTACATGGTCAACCACGGCATCTCGACGGCCGCCCTGATGCTCGTCGCCGGCTTCCTGATCTCCCGGCGCGGCTCGCGGCTCATCGCCGACTACGGCGGTGTGCAGAAGGTCGCCCCGGTACTCGCCGGCACCTTCCTCATCGGCGGTCTCGCGACCCTGTCGCTGCCCGGACTCGCCCCGTTCGTCAGCGAGTTCCTCGTCCTGGTCGGCACGTACGCCCGCTATCCGGTGGCCGGTGTCATCGCCACCACCGGCATCGTCCTCGCCGCGCTCTACACCCTCGTCCTGTACCAGCGGACGATGACCGGGCCGGTGAAGGAGGAGGTGCGGGAGCTGCCCGACCTCCGCGTGCGTGAGCTGGCTGTGGTCGTCCCGCTGATCGCCCTCCTGATCTTCCTCGGGGTCTTCCCCAAGCCGCTGACGGACGTCGTCAACCCGGCCGTGCAGCACACCATGTCCGACGTCCAGCAGAAGGACCCCACCCCCGAAGTGGAGGCGGCCAAGTGAGCACCTCAGCCGTCGCATCCTCTGTCCACAGCCTGTGGACGACCGCTGCCGAACCGCTGGACAAGATCCCGGCACCCCACATCGAGTACGTCCAGCTCTCGCCCGTACTCATCGTGCTCGGCGCCGCGATCGTCAGCGTCCTCGTCGAGGCCTTCGTGCCCCGCAAGGGCCGCTACTACAGCCAGGTGTTCCTCAGCGTCGTGGCGCTCGTCGCCGCCTTCGCCGCCATCGTCGGCCTCGCGGCCGGCGGCTACGGCTCCACCAAGGCCCACATCGCGGCCATGGGCGCCATCGCCGTCGACGGACCCGCCCTCTTCCTCCAGGGCACCATTCTCCTCGCCTCCGTCGTCGCGGTCTTCACCTTCGCCGAGCGCAGGCTCGACCCGGCCGACCACGGCCACAAGGTCGACTCCTTCGCCGCCGAGGCCGCCGCCGTCCCCGGCAGCGACCACGAGAAGGCCGCGATCAAGGCCGGGTTCACCACCACCGAGGTCTTCCCGCTCGCCCTCTTCGCCATCGCCGGCATGCTCGTCTTCCCGGCGGCCAACGACCTCCTGACGCTCTTCATCGCCCTGGAGGTCTTCTCCCTCCCGCTGTACCTGCTCTGCGCCGTCGCCCGCCGCAAGCGGCTGATGTCGCAGGAGGCGGCCGTCAAGTACTTCCTGCTCGGCGCCTTCTCCTCGGCCTTCCTGCTCTTCGGGATCGCCCTGCTCTACGGCTACGCGGGCTCCGTCTCGTACGCCACCATCGCCCAGGTCGTCGACGGCTCGATCGCCACCGTCAACCCGGCGCTCGCCGACACCATGGGCAACGACGCGCTGCTGCTCATCGGCTTCGCGATGGTCCTCACCGGGCTCCTCTTCAAGGTCGGCGCCGTGCCGTTCCACATGTGGACCCCGGACGTCTACCAGGGCGCCCCGACCCCGGTCACCGGCTTCATGGCCGCCGCGACCAAGGTCGCCGCGTTCGGCGCGCTGCTCCGCCTGCTGTACGTGGTGCTGCCGGGCCTCACCTGGGACTGGCGGCCGGTCATGTGGGGCGTCGCCATCGTCACCATGCTGGGCGGTGCGATCGTCGCCATCACCCAGACCGACATCAAGCGGCTCCTCGCGTACTCGTCGATCGCGCACGCGGGCTTCCTGCTCGCCGGTGTCATCGCGGCCACACCCAGCGGAATCTCGTCCGTCCTCTTCTACCTGGGCGCCTACTCCTTCGTGACCATCGGTGCCTTCGCCGTCGTCACGCTGGTCAGGGACGCGGGCGGCGAGGCCACCCACCTCTCCAAGTGGGCCGGTCTGGGGCGCCGTTCGCCGCTCGTCGCGGCGGTCTTCGCGGTGTTCCTGCTCGCCTTCGCCGGCATCCCGCTGACCTCCGGCTTCTCCGGGAAGTTCGCGGTCTTCAAGGCGGCGGCCGACGGCGGCGCGGGCGCGCTCGTCGTGGTCGGTGTGATCTCCTCGGCGATCGCCGCGTTCTTCTACATCAGGGTCATCGTGCTCATGTTCTTCAGCGAGCCCAAGGCCGACGGCCCCACGGTCGCCGTGCCCTCGGCCCTGACGACGGTCACGATCGCGGCGGGTGTGGCGGTCACGCTGGTGCTCGGGTTCGCGCCGCAGTACTTCCTGGACCTCGCGAACCAGGCGAGCGTGTTCGTCCGGTAGTTCCGGCCGTACGCGTGAGGGGCCCGGCTCGGGGGCGAGCCGGGCCCTTCGTCGTGCGCGGGGTTCGTCGTACGCGGGGGTGACCCGCGGGAGGTGTCCGTGCCATCGTGGGAACCGCCCCCAGTGGTCTGTACCAGTAGAGGAGAGGGAGCCGCACCATGAGCGGCACGACCGCCTTACCCGGGACCCCCTGCGCCACCCCCAGAGCCGGCGACCCGCCCATGCACCGCCTGGAGGTCCGGCTGCCCGACCAGGTGCCCTTCGCCGTGGGGACCTTCGACACCATCGGCCCGATGTCCAGGGCCGCCTTCCCGCACCGGCACACCTTCTACGAGATCGTCCACGTCACCGCCGGGACCGGCACCCATGTCGTGGACCTCGCCCGCTGGGAACTCCACCCGCCCCACCTGGGCCTCATCCTGCCCGGACAGCTGC
Organism: Streptomyces sp. NPDC029956; assembly: GCF_055574655.1. NCBI lineage: Bacteria > Bacillati > Actinomycetota > Actinomycetes > Kitasatosporales > Streptomycetaceae > Streptomyces > Streptomyces sp. NPDC029956. Next base: position 83,331 of record NZ_JBVHZJ010000016.1, read on the forward strand.
ACCACTGGGAGGACATCCGGGGCCTGGACGGCACCGTCGTCCTCTTCACCGAGGACTTCCTCCTCGACCACCCCGGCGACCGGGACCTCCTGCGCCGCCTCGGCGAGCGGCCCTGGCTCACCCTCGACGGACCCTCGCACGCGCGGACCGGCCGCCTGATGGGCGAACTCATCGAGGAGTACGGGCACGGCGCCGACGGCTTCGCGACCGTCCTGCGCTCCCTGCTGCACGTCCTCCTGGTCCGTACCGCGCGCCTGCGTGGCCCCGGCACCCGCACGGCCCCGCCGGGCAGGCCCGCGGCCGTCGCCGAGGACTTCGCCCGCCTCCTCGCCCGGCCCGGAACGGACGGGGCGACCGTGCGGGAGTGCGCCGAGCTGATCGGCGTCACCCCGGGCTACCTCGCCGAAGCCGTCCGGGCGGCCACCGGCCGCACCCCCGGAGCGCTCCTCCGCGAGGCGCGCTCCCGGGAGGCCCAACGCCTGCTGGTCGGAACAGTGCTGTCCATACGTCAGGTCGCCGCCCGGGTCGGCTTCGACGACCCCGCGTACTTCTGCCGCTTCTTCCGCCGCGAGACGGGACTCAGCCCCGGGGACTTCCGGAGGTCCCACGAGACGCGCCGCGACCGGAAACACCACGACCGCCGCGATCCGTCCATCGAAGGCGGCGCCCGGCCCGCCTAGGTTCAGTGCCGACCCCCCTCAGCCCCCACGCGAGGAGCAGCCAGGCATGGACAACGAGACCAGTACCGGGCACGTCACCCGCAAGGCGGTGCTGCGGGCCGCGATCGCGGCCGGCATCGCGGCGCCCGCGGTCCTCATGGGCGTACCGGCGCTCGCCCGTACGCTCACGGCGGGCGAGACGGCGCCCCCGCTCACGCCGGAGTGCGACGACGGCGACGACCCCACCCCGCCGCAGACCGAGGGCCCGTACTTCAAGCCCAACTCGCCCCTGCGGAACAGCCTGCTGGAGTCGGGCACGGTCGGCGTCCGGCTGACGGTGAGCGGCTACGTCTTCGGGCTCGCCTGCCGGCCGATAGCCGGCGCCCTGCTCGACTTCTGGCAGGCCGACACCAACGGCGCCTACGACAACACCGGCTTCCGGTTCCGCGGGCACCAGTTCACCGACGCCCAGGGCGCGTTCAAGCTGACCACGATCGTGCCCGGCCTCTATCCGGGCCGCACCCGGCACCTCCACGTCAAGGTGCAGGCTCCCGGGCGCCCGGTGCTCACCTCGCAGCTGTACTTCCCCGGCGAGCCCCGCAACAACACCGACAGCATCTTCGACGCCCGGCTCCTGATGAGCGTGCGGAACGCGGGCGCGGCGAAGGAGGCGGCCTTCGACTTCGTCCTGAACGTGCCGCAGAACCCCGGCCCGAGTCCGACCGCCACCGTGACCACCCAGCCGCCCGGCGGGAGTTGGGCCGCAGGGACCGCCTACCGGGCGGGCGACCTCGTCACGTACGGCGGCCCGGCCTATGTGTGCCTGCAGGCACACACGGGCCAGGCCGGCTGGGAGCCGCCGAACGTGCCCGCGCTCTGGCGGGCCGTGTAGGCGGGCCGATCAGGCCGAGGGGGCGATCCGGCCCCGGACCTCGCCAAGACCCACCCGCGTGCCGTCCGGGCCCGGCGCCCAGGCCGTCATGACGACCTCGTCGCCGTCCTCCAGGAACGTCCGCTTGCCACCGGCGAGTTCGATGGCGTCGCGGCCGTTCCAGGTGAGTTCGAGCAGCGAACCGCGCTGGTTCACCTCGGGCCCGGACACCGTGCCGGAGCCGTACAGGTCACCCGTACGCAGCGAGGCGCCGTTCACCGTCATGTGGGCCAGCTGCTGCGCGGCGGTCCAGTACATGGTGGAGAACGGCGGCTCGGCCACCGCCTCGCCGTTGATCTCCACCGTGATCCGCACGTCGAAGCCGCCCGGCTCCTCCTCGTCCGCGTCGTCCAGGTACGGAAGGAGCGGGAAGTCCCGCGCGGGCGGGGCGGTCCGGGCGGCGTCCAGCGCCTCCAGGGGCGTCACCCACGCCGCCACCGAGGTCTGGAACGACTTGCCCAGGAACGGGCCCAGCGGCACGTACTCCCAGGCCTGCACGTCCCGCGCCGACCAGTCGTTGAGCAGCGTCAGACCGAAGACGTGGTCCCGGAAGTCGGCGAGCGCGACCGGCCTGCCCAGCTCCGACGGGGTGCCGACCAGGAAGCCGACCTCCGCCTCGATGTCCAGCTTGACGGACGGGCCGAAGACCGGGGCCGGGTCCGTCGGGGCCTTGCGCTGCCCCGAGGGGCGGACGACATCGGTGCCGGAGACCACGACCGTTCCCGCGCGACCGTGGTATCCGATCGGCAGGTGCTTCCAGTTGGGCGTGAGCGCGTCGCCGTCGGGGCGGAAGATCCTGCCGACGTTCGTCGCGTGGTGCTCGCTCGCGTAGAAGTCGACGTAGTCCGCGACCTCGTACGGCAGATGCAGGGTCACCTCGTCGAGCGGGTGCAGCAGCGGCTCGATGTCCGCCCGGTGCGCGGGCACCGTCACCCAGGCCGTGAGGGCCCGGCGGACGTCACGCCAGGCGGTCCGCCCGGCCGCGAGCAGCGGGTTGAGGTGGGGCCGGTCGAGGAGCGCCGCGTACGGGGAGCCGAGCGCGTGCGCCGCGGCACCCGCGTCCAGCACGTGCCCGCCGATCCGGACGCCGAGCCGGCGCCGGTCGGGCTCGTCGGCGGTGGAGAAGACGCCGTACGGGAGGTTGTGCGGGCCGAAGGGATCGCCCTCGGCCAGATCGAGCGGGCTGTGCTCGGACATCGGTGCGGGCCTCGCTTTCCACGTGTGTGGGGGACACGTTACGGGGCTCGCAGGCGGGCGGGGATGACATGGATCACACAGAAAGTGCGGCCTCCGTGGGCAACTGAGGCGCTTTGTGTGCTTTGCGTGGTCGGAGGGTGCGCGACCCTGCTCCGAGCTGCGAAAACAGGGCTCCCGAAGGGCCGTTCCTGGCCATACGATCACGGTGGTATCGCGCCGCGTGAGGTTGCCGCAGGCGCGCGCCCCGCACTTCTCTCATCATTCCCTGACCAGGAAAAAGGGTCCCGCACTGTGAAGATTCGTCGCATCCTGGCGACCGCCGTGGCCGCCGCCGTGACCACCCCGATCGTGTTCCTCTCGGCCGCGCCCGCCTTCGCCGACACGAAGCCGACGCCCGCGTCGACGCAGAAGCCCGCGTCGGGTGACGAAGACCCCGACTTCGCCGAGTACGAGAAGCTCCTCGCCGCCGTCACGAAGGCGGAGGAGAAGGTCGACGCGCTGGAGAAGCAGCGCGTGACGCTCGTGACCGAGCTCAGGAACATGAAGCTCGACGAGGCCCTGGCGACCGAGGTCTCCGAGGCCGGGAAGGCTCTCTTGGCGGCCAAGGCCGCCAAGAAGGACGCGGACGAGAAGCTGGTCAAGGCCGAGGAGGCCCTCGCGGCCGCCACGCCGGAGCAGAAGGAGGCGGCCGAGAAGGCGGTCGCCGACGCGAAGACGGCCGTCGAGGAGGCCGCTGCCGATCTGACCGCCGCCGAGCTCCGCAACACGAGGGCGGCGGAGGCCACGAAGCCCTACTACGACGCGCGCCTCGCTCTCACTCAGAAGATCTCCCTCCTCGACGCGGACCTGATTCTGGCCCGTACCGACCTCGCCGCCGCCGAGAAGGCCCTGGAGGAGTTCGAGGAGGGCGGCTTCGGCGACTGTGAGGACGAGGACTCCCTCAAGTCCCTCAAGGTCGCGCTGAGCGGCCCGAAGACGGTCACCGCCGGCCAGAGCGCCACCTTCTCGCTGCGCGTGAGCAACTCCGCCGAGCGGACCCTCGAGGAGGTCCAGGTCGCCGTCAACGCCATGCGCCTCCCCGAGCCCGGCGAGGTCATCGACGACGAGACGGACTTCGCCGAGCGGATCATCCCCGTCGAGTGGTCCTCCGCCGACAACCTGGAGTGGACCTCGTTCACCGAGAGGTTCGACTCCATCGAGGTCGGCAAGCTCGTCAAGGGCGGCCACTACGACGTGAAGCTCCGCCTCACGGTCCCCGCCGACGCCCCCGCGGGCGAGGGAACGATCTTCAGCTTCGGCTCGTACGAGAAGTTCGACGGTGACTGCGGCGACAGCGATCAGTTCGCGCAGTCCGAGTTCGACATCCTCGCGGCCAAGACCGACAAGCCGAAGCCGACGCCCGAGCCGACCCCGTCGGAGACCACCGCGACGCCCACCCCGGCGCCCACCACCGGTGGCAACGACAACACCACCCAGCAGGGCGGCTCCTCGAACACCCCGGTGAACGGCAGCCTGGCCGCCACCGGCGCGAACGAGAACCTCACCCGGCTCGGCCTCGCGGCCGCCGCGACCGTCGCCCTCGGCGCCGGCGCGATGGTCATCGCCCGTCGCCGCAAGGCCGGCCCGAACGCGTAACCGGGCCCAGCCCCTCCCGGTCCCCCGTACGGCGTGCTCTCAGCCCGCCGTACGGGGGATCGTCTTCTCCCACGTCCGGTGGAACACGACCTCCCCGCCCTCCTTGCACACCACCTCGTTCGTCGTGAAGAACGCGTCCGCGTCACAGGTGATCTCCGAGCGGGTGTCGACCGTGACGTCCCAGGCCAGCTCCGGGCGGTGCAGCCGGATCGCCCACTCCGAGCTCGTACGGGCGGACAGCGGCCCGCTCTCGTCGATCGTGTACGTCTCCACCGCGTCCTCCGTGAACTCCAGTCCGTCCGGGTACACGCGCGTGCCGCCGTACCTCGGGTCGACCTCCAGGGTCCATTCGCCCTTCGCCACGTCCCTGACCACCACCCGCTCGGGCCGCGGCTCCTCCAGGGTGCGCGGGAAGACCACGCCGAGCGGCTCCGACTGCTCCGGCTCCTCCCATCCGACGGCGTCCTGGGTGGGGCGGCGAACCGGCAGGGTCAGGGAGGAGCCCGCCGGGTCGAGGGTGAAGCCCGCCGCGTCCGGCTGCGGCCAGATCCACGGCCAGTACGTGGACGAGACCGCGAGGCGCACCCGGTGGCCGGGCGCGAAGGCGTGGCCGATGCCGTTCAGCTCGAAGACGAAGCTCTCCGTCTCGCCGATCTGCGCCTCCACGGCCCGGTCGCGGCCGTAGCGGGCGGAGAAGTTCAGCACGCCCCGGGTGACCAGGGTGGAGGACCCGTCGGGGGCGATGTCGCAGAGCCGGGCGACGACCTGCCCGGTCGGGGCGGCCGTGCGCAGGGCGAGGCTCACCGACGGGCGGCCGAGGACCTCGACGGGCCCGCCGTCCTTCGGGACGGGGAAGTCGAAGCAGGCCGAGTGGGCGTCCTCGTCGCGCTGGTCGGGCGGCAGGTCGGCGTCGTTGCCGAAGGGGAAGAAGCGGCCCGCGTCGAGCCCGGTCTGCTGCGGCGAGTCGACCACGACCGGCACGCCCTGGAAGGCGTACGTCACGGGGGAGACGTTCGGGGAGGGCCAGGCGGGGTCGGTGACCCAGCGGCCCGGCAGCTCGTCGTACACCGTCGCCGGCAGGTGAGAGTCGCTGATCCAGGAGCGGAGCAGCGGCTCGGCCATCACGTCGTTGTCGGCGTCCTTGAGGTGGTGGTCCCACCAGCGCAGGGTCTCCTGGAGGAAGCCGATGGCCGGGCCGGGCGGCAGGCCGCGGTCCGGGTACTGGTGCGACCAGGGGCCGATGATGCCGCGCACCCGGTCCTGGGGGAGGTGCTGGACGAGCCGCAGGACGGTGTCGCGGTACGGGTCGTGCCAGCCGCCGACGGCGAGGACGGCGGCCCGGATCGCGCCGTAGTCCTCGCAGACGCTGCCGTGCCGCCAGTAGGCGTCGCGGGTCTGGTGGGAGAGCCAGGTGTGCAGGAACGGCTCCACGGTCTCCAGGCGCTTCAGCCACATCGCGCGCCACTCCTCGCCCACGTACTGCGGGTCGGGCGGGCGGCAGACGAAGGCGAGCATGGTGGCGGCCCAGGCGTGCATGTCGACGGCGAGGACCGAGCCGCCCATGTAGTGGACGTCGTTGTCGTAGCGGTCGTCGGTGGAGCAGACGGTGACGACGGCCTTGAGCGGTTCGGGGGCGAGCGCGGCGATCTGGAGCGAGTTGAAGCCGCCCCACGAGATGCCGAACATGCCGACCTTGCCGGTGCACCACGGCTGCTCGGCGAGCCAGTTCACGACGGCCACGCCGTCGGCGAGCTCGACCGGGTCGTACTCGTCGCCCGGCAGGCCCTCGCTGTTGCCGTGGCCGCGGACGTCGACCCGTACGGAGGCGTAGCCGTGACCCGCGTACCAGGGGTGGCGCTGCCAGTCCCGGGGCGCCGTCCAGTCGGTGAGCCGGTACGGCAGGTACTCCAGGAGCGCCGGCACGGGCTCGTCGGTGAGCGGCCGCCACACGCGCGCGTACAGCCGGGTTCCGTCGGGCAGCGGGATGCGGAGGTCCTCGTGGCGGGTCTCGTACGGGAACTCGGTACGGATCTTCGGCATCAGGTCACCTCAAGGGACGGGTGTGCGGTCCTCAGCGGACGGGGTGCATGGTGCGGCGCAGCCAGGGCGCCAGGGCGATCACGACGAGGCCGACGACCACGGCCACGGCGCCGTTCACTCCGAAGTAGACGGGCTTGGAGACGTCGTCGTAGAGCTTCACGGTCTGCGCCTGGATGCCGTTGGCGAGCGCGAGGGAGAGGAACCAGAGCGACATGGTCTGGCTGGAGAAGGCCTTCGGTGCGAGCTTGCTGGTGGCCGACATCCCGGAGGTCTCCAGGAGCACGTCTCCGAGGCCGAGCAGCAGGTACGAGCCGACGATCCACCAGGCGGCCATCTGGTACGTGTCGTCGGCGTGGCCGGAGGTCGGCAGGACCATCAGGAGGAACGACAGACCGCCGAGGATGACGCCGAAGGCGATCTTGTTGGAGGCGTGCGGCTGTCTGTGCCCCATCCGGGCCCAGACGGCGGCCACGACGGGCGCCAGGGCCACCTCGAAGGCGCCGAGCGCGGAGGCGTACCAGCTCGCCGGGAAGTCGAAGCCGAGGATGGTCGTACGGGCGTTGGTGGACGCCAGCAGGATCATCGTCGAGTACGCCTGGAAGAGGATGAAGTTGAAGACGACCGAGGCCAGGAACAGCACGATGTACGGCTTGAGGCGGCCGCGTTCCTCCGCGGTGACGCGGGGGCTCGTGAACATCACCCAGAAGTAGACGACCGGCGCGATCACCGAGACCACGGTCAGCACGTCCACGAACCGGTCCATGGTCAGCCAGCCCGCGAGCGCGAGGGCGGTGGCGACGACGGCCACGGCGACCGTGCCGGCGACCATCAGCCGGACCGCCCGCCGCATGGCCTCGGGGGCCAGCGCGAACTCGGCGGAGTGTTTGCGGCCGGCCAGGTGACGGCGGCCCGCCACGTACTGGACGAGGCCGAGTGTCATGCCGAGCGCGGCGGCCGAGAAGCCCCAGTGGTAGCCCTTGTGGTCGGCGAGCCAGCCCGTGATCAGCGGGCCGGCGAACGCGCCGATGTTGATCGCCATGTAGTAGAGCGCGAAACCGGCGTCCCGGCGGTCGTCGTCCGTCCGGTACAGCTTGCCGACCATGGTCGCCACGTTCGGTTTGAGCAGTCCGGTGCCCGCGCTGATCAGGCCGAGGCCCACCCAGGTCATGGCGGCCGTGGGCACGGCCATCGCGTAGTGGCCGCAGGCGATCAGGATGCCGCCCCAGAGGACCGCGCGGTACGAGCCGAGGATGCGGTCCGCGAGCCAGCCACCGGCCACCGAGACCAGGTAGACCAGCGTTCCGTAGGCCGCGGCGACCGAGGCCGCGGTGCCCGACGCCATGCCGAGACCGCCGTCGGAGACGGCCGCGGCGAAGTAGAGGACGAGGATCGCCTGCATGCCGAGGAACGAGAACCGCTCCCAGACCTCCAGGCCCGAGAGGGTCAGCAGCCCCCGGGGGTGTCCGAGGATGGCGTGGTCGTCCTCGGGGGGAGGCTGCTCGCCGTTCGTATCGGTGTCGATCGTTGTTCGGGACAAAACGCATACTCCTGGTCGTATGAGCTGATCCCGAACATACCGGGGGTGACGGGAAGGCGCCCACGGTGATCGAAAGGTGACCGGATACGCTGGCTTGAGTGAATCGAGCGACACATCGACAATCCATGTGATCGTCAGCGTGATCGCCCGCAATCCGTGTGAACGATTCGTGGGAACGTCAGCAGGCGTCAGCAGACAGGAGACCCCCTCGTGACCGTCGTCGGGCCGTTCGGTCTTAGCGTGCGGGACCAGGCTCTTGAGGCCGATGTCCAGACCGGGTTGGCGGCAGTGGAGGCGGGCCTCCTCGACGCCACCAAGAGCGATGTCCCCTTCATCACGGAGGCCGCGCAGCACCTCGTCCTGGCCGGTGGCAAGCGGTTCCGCCCCCTGCTCGTGATGCTCGCCGCCCAGTTCGGCGACCCCTACGCGCCCGGCGTCGTGCCCTCCGCCGTCGTCGTCGAACTCACCCACCTGGCCACGCTGTACCACGACGACGTCATGGACGAGGCCGACGTCCGGCGGGGCGTCGACAGCGCCAACACCCGCTGGGGCAACTCGATCGCCGTCCTCACGGGTGACTTCCTCTTCGCCCGCGCCTCGCACACGCTCGCGGACCTCGGCCCCGAGGCCGTACGCATCCAGTCCGAGGCGTTCGAACGGCTCGTCACCGGCCAGATCCTGGAGACCGCCGGCCCGCAGGAGGACCGCGACCCGGTCGACCACTACCTCGACGTCCTCGGCGGCAAGACCGGCTCCCTCGTGGCCGTCTCCTGCCGCTTCGGCGCCATGATGTCCGGCGCCGACGAGAGCGTCGTCGACATCCTCACCCAGTACGGCGAACGGCTCGGCGTCGCCTTCCAGCTCGCCGACGACGTCCTCGACATCGCCTCCGACTCCCACGAGTCCGGCAAGACCCCCGGCACCGACCTCCGCGAGGGCATCCCGACCCTGCCCGTCCTGCACCTGCGGGCCGCGGCCGCCGCACACGGGCGCCCCGAGGACCTGGAGCTCGTCGAGCTCGTCGACGGAGACCTGACCGACGACGAGCGGCACGCCGAGGTCCTGCGCCGGCTGCGCGCCCACCCGGCCCTGGAGCAGGCCCGCCGGGACACCGTGCGGTACGCGGAGGAGGCGCGCGCGATGCTCGCGCCGCTGCCGGACGGATACGCGAAGGCCGCCCTCGCGGAGATGTGCGACGCGGTGGTGCACCGCGCGGGCTGAGGCCCGCGGGGAGCCGAGGCCTCCGGGAACACGCACAGGGCGGCCTGAGGCCCCTTCGGGAACGGTGCGCGGGCGGGCCGCCACGGTCCGCCGCACGGCGGCCCCTCTCAGGGTCGGGTCATCCCGAAGCAGTACGCGAGGTTGATCCCCGGGGCTGACGCTTCCGCCCCTTCCCTTTGGTGAGATGGAGACATCGACCACGAGGGCCCGTGAGGGCACGGAGGTAGGGGAGACCATGGCAGAGTCCCGTAAGGCGAGCCGGTACATCGTCCCGGTCGCGGTGGCAGGAGTTGCCGCGGCGACCATCGGCCTCGTCCCGGCGCTGGCGGCGTCCGGAGACCCCGATCTGCCGAAGATCACCGCCCAGCAGCTCATCGAGAAGATCGCCGCTTCCGACACCCAGACCCTGTCCGGCACGTTCCGGATCTCCACCGACCTGGGACTGCCCCTGGACGGCCTGACGTCCGGCCTCGGCGGCCTCGCCGGCGGGATGGGCGGCGGCGCCGGCGGCAGCACGTCGGTCGACCCCTCGGAGCGGCTGACCCAGCTCGTCTCCGGCAGCCACACCCTGCGGGTGGCCGCGGACGGCCCCGAGCGCCAGAAGCTGACCCTGCTCGACGGCTCCGACGAGTACAGCCTGATCCACAACGGCGACGACGTCTGGGCGTACGACAGCAAGTCCAAGGAGGTCTTCCACGAGAAGGCCCCGGCGGACGCGGACGCCCCGGGCGCCCACGACGGCCCGGAGGGCAAGGAGCTCCCGGGAACGCCCAAGCAGCTCGCGGACGAGGTCCTGAAGGCGGCGGGCGACACCACGTCGATCACCGTCGACGGTACGGCGAAGGTCGCCGGCCGGGACGCGTACCAGCTGGTGATCAAGCCGAAGCAGTCCGGGTCGACGGTCGAGTCGATCAAGATCGCGGTGGACGCGGCGAACGGCACCCCGCTGAAGTTCACCCTCGCCTCGGTCGAGGGCGGCAAGCCCGTCGTCGACGCGGGCTTCACGAAGGTCGACTTCTCGAAGCCGGCGGCCTCCGACTTCACCTTCAAGGCGCCGGAGGGCGCGAAGGTGACCGAGGGCGCGGCGGAGAAGGCGGCGGGCGAGAAGGGCGACCCGTTCGGCGGGCAGCTGCCGGAGGGCCTCGAGGACGCGTTCGGCGGCTTCGGTCCGGGCCTCGACTCCGGCAAGGGCGGCGTGAACGTCATCGGCGAGGGCTGGACGACGATCGCGAAGATCGACACCGGGGCGGCGGCGCCCAGGACGGACGAAGCGCCGAAGGAGGTCCAGGGGCTCCTGGACTCCTTCGGCGACAAGGTCACCGGCGCGTTCGGCTCGGGCACCGTCTTCAAGACGAAGATCGTGAACGCGCTCCTCACCGACGACGGCAGGGTCTACGTCGGCGCGGTGACGAAGGACGCGCTGGTGGCCGCGGCGAACGCCGGCAAGTAGAACTGTACGGAAAAGAGTTGGGACCCCGGGCGGGTCGGGGGCGATGTTCACCGACCCGCCCGGGCGTTCTTGTGTTCCTGCGCCGCGGCCTTACGGGAACGTCAGCTTGAAGCTGTTGATGTAGCCGGTGTCGACCGAGGCCTTGTCCTGGGCGCGGAGCTTCCAGGCGCCGTTGGCGACCTCGGAGGAGGCGTTCACGGTGAAGGTCTGGACGATGTTGTCGGCGCTGCCGCCCGACCGGTTGGACAGGCTGTAGACCGAGCCGTCCGGGGCGACGAGGTCGACGACGAGGTCACCGCGGTAGGTGTGGACGATGTTCACGTCCACCTTGAGGGTGGAGGGCGCGTTGCCCGTGACACCCGTGACGTTGACCGTCGAGGTCACCGCGGCGCCGTTGTCGGGGATCGAGACGTCGGCGGTGTTCTCGAAGACCGTGCCGGTGGGCGGCGTGGTCGTGCCGGCGGACAGCGTCCAGACCGCGTGTGCGATCGCGTCGCTGTTGCGGTCGAGGGCGGTGTCGTTGATGTTCGACGTCGTGTCGCAGGACGAGTGGTAGCAGCGGTCGAAGGCCGTGGCCGTACCGCCCCACTTCTGCACCTGGGCACTGGACTTGACCCGGCTGGCGCCCGTGAAGAGACCGCCGACGGGGACGCCGACGTTCTTGAAGGAGGCGTGGTCGGAGCGACCGTCGCCCTCCGTCTCGATCTCCGTCGGGACGCCGAGACCGGCGAAGTAGTTCTTGAAGGTCGTCTCGATCGTCGGGTCGTCGTCGTAGACGAAGTAGCCCGGGTTCGGCGAGCCGATCATGTCGAAGTTGAGGTAGCCGGAGAGCTTGGCGCGCTCGGTGGTGGGCAGCTGCGACACGTAGTACTTCGAGCCGACGAGACCGAGCTCCTCGGCGCCCCACCAGCCGAAACGCAGGTGCTTGGTGGGCTGGTAGCCGGAGCGGGCGACGGCGAGGGCGGTCTCGAGGACGGCCGCGGAGCCGGAGCCGTTGTCGTTGATGCCGGGACCCGAGGTCACGGAGTCCAGGTGTGAACCGGCCATCAGGACCTGGTTCGGGTCGCCTCCGGGCCAGTCGGCTATCAGGTTGTAGCCGGTGGATCCGCCGGAGGTGAACTGCTGGACGGTGGTGGTGTAGCCGGCGGCGTCCAGCTTGGCCTTCACGAAGTCGATCGACGCCTTGTAGCCGGTGCGGCCGTGGGCGCGGTTGCCACCGTTGGCGGTGGCGATCGACTGGAGGTCCGTCAAGTGCTGCTTGACGTTGGCCAGCGGGATGTCGGGCGCGGCTGCGGCCGCGGCCGGGTTGGCCGAGGCGGTGGTGCCGGTGAGCCCGGCGAGGGCGAGCGCCGCGAGAGCGGCGATCGCGGTGGCTTTGGTGGCACGTCTGGGCACGGAGATGGTCATCTGTGGGGGCTCCGGATTCCGAACGGGGATGGGACGGAACGTGCGAGACGCCTCGGGCTTGAGTGCCACGAGGCGTTGGAGCTGTGCGAGTGCGTGTGCTGTGTTCAGTTGTCTGGGTGTTCAGATGTTCTGTTGTGCGTGCTGAATGTTCAGTGAGATTTTGACTCCGCGTCAAGAGCGGAAACCGGTCAGGTGTGTTCGCTCATCGAACAAGTGCCTCGCCGGCCGCCACTCGCGCACGGCGCCGACGCCCCGTTCCAACTCCTGCTGGACACAGGTGACATGGAGGTGGAGGGTCCCGGACGAAGTCGCCATGCGCATGATCGCGGGGCGGTCTCCGCTGCCCTACGCTGCTGACCGTGAGTGGAATAGATCTCGGGAACGGAATCGTCGGCGCCATCCTCGGAGTCGTCTTCGCGACCCTCTTCCAGCAGTGGACCCAGGACCTCTGGTTCAAGGTCAGACGCCGATCCGCCGGAGTCGTCCGCAGCCTCACCTACCGGCAGGGGGAGGGCCGCGCCTGGGACACGTTCTCCCTCGGGCCGCTCCACACCTCCGCCCTCATCGTCGAGGGCGACGGCGACCGGGCCATCGCACCCGAGTCGATCCATGTGCAAGTGCTCGACGGAGAGGTCGAGTTGCCGGAGGACATGGCGGGCTGGCGCGCCGAGATCGAGGCCGAGGAGGCCAGGGTCGTCGCGGCCGGCGAGCGCCGGCCCGTCTGGAACGGGCCCCGGTACGCCGTCGAATCCTTCGAGATCTCCCGCACCGCCCTGGACGAGCAGTCCGAGGTCCACCTGCGGCTGAGGCCCACGGACTACTACACCTTCCTCGCCGCCCAGCAGCTCGACAGACGTCTCGCGGACGGCACCACACCGCGCGGCCGCTACCTCGATCCGGACGCACCGCTCACCTCGCCGGCGTTCCTCCAGTGCAGCTTCGCGGCGAACGTCGCCGTCGTGACCGCCGACCACCTGCTCGTCGTCAGCCGCCGGAGCGCGCGCGTCCGCATGGCCCCCGGCCTGTGGAACTCCTCAGTGAACGAGGGTCTCTCCCGGCACATCGACTCGGCCGGCCGCAACGCCCCCGACATGCACGCCGTCGCCAGGCGGGGCATGCGGGAGGAACTGTCGATCGAACCCCACGAGTACTCGCTGTCGCTGCTCGCCTTCGTGCTCGACGTCGACAAGCGCCACTGGAGCGCGCACTTCTACGCCCGCCTCACCGAACTCACCGGCGACGAACTGCAGGCCCGGATGAGCAGGGGGGTCGCGGATCGCTGGGAGCACGACACGATCGAGTACGTACCCTTCCGCAGCGCGGACGTGACCCGCCACCTCCTGGCCCCGGAACGCCGCCACCGCTGGGCGCCCCTGGCCCCGTCCCTCTTCCACCTGGCCCTGGTCCACGTCCACGGACGGGCGTCGGTGGAGCGGGCGGAGGCGCAGGTGGTGCGGCGGCTGTAGGGGGTTGGGGGGAGGGGTGGGGGCGAGGTGTCGAGGGTGGTCCGGCTTTGTGAGTGTCAGGTGCGGCCGCCCTCTTTCCGAGTGTGGCGTCCTCCACCACCGCGTCAAGGGCAAGTCGGCTTCGCCGATGGCCTTCGGCCACCCTTGACCCGGCGGCGGAGGCCGCCTTTTCACACTCGGAGGGCGCCCGGGGGGCGTGGCCGCGCGGGGCTTCGGGCAGTGGCCGCTCGCCGCCTGCGCCCGTCGGCCGGTGGGTGGGGGCTTGGCTTGTGGTCGGGGCCGGTGGGTCTGCTTGCCTTGGTTCGGGGTGCGCAGTCGTTGAATGGGGCAGCTGGGCGGCGCTTAGCGGGTTGTGGTGGTTGGTTGGTCGGGATTCAGGCCCCGCTGGTCGCTGTTGGTGGGTGGTGGGGAGCGGGTCGCGAGAGTTTCTTGCACTTTCACCGCCCGAAAAGGGTGATTCGGCTTGTCTGTCCCTATATCCCAGCGTGTGTTACTCGGCGTAATGCGCAGTTACTCACGCCCCACCCGCCAGGAGTGACCAGCGGGGCCTGAAGCCCCACCCCGGACGGCCTTCGCCGCTGAGCCGGAGCCCGACCGCCCCATCCAACAACCGCGCACCCCGAACCCACCGACACCAGCCCACCCCACCCCCGCCGCAAACCAAGCCCCCACCCACCGACCGGCACACGCCCTCCCACGCCGACCGCTGCCCGAAGCCCGGCGTGGACCCCGCCCCCCGGACCGCCCTCCGAGAGTGTCTTCGCTCCTGGAGGTGGTGGGTCAAGGGTGGCCGAAGGCCATCGCGCAGCGACGCGACCGCAGGGAGCGCCCTTGACGCACCACCGGAAGGAGCGACTCTCGGAGAGAGGGCGGTCCCACCAGAAGCCCACACACCCGGCCCACCCCAAGGGCGCCACCCCAAGGATCCGCACCCCTCACAATCCCCCCCACCCCGCCCCTCCATCAAGATCATCCGGCATGCAGAATGGCCCGTATGCCTACCTCGAACACTCCGAAAACGGCAATAATCGACGACGCCCCGATGGTCAGCGGCGTCCTGGCGCGCGCCTTCGGCGACGACCCGATGATGCGCTGGTTCTTCCCCGACGACGCCTCGCGCGAGGCCGGGCTCGGGCGGTACTTCACCACCCTCTTCACCCGGCAGTACGGTCTCCACGGCGTCTGCGAGCGCACCGACTCGGCCGCCGCCTTCTGGGTGGCGCCCGAAGGGCAGGACAAGGCCGTTCCCGATGCCGCCACCGTCCAGGAGCTCCAGGAGATCCTCGGCGACCGCGCCGACCTCTTCCGTCAGGCCGTCGAGGCGGCTGCCGGGCACACGCCTCCCGAGCCCCATTGGTACCTCGCCGTCATCGGCGCCGACCCCGCCGCCCGCGGTCAGGGCCACGGCTCCGCGCTGCTGCGTTCCGGTCTCGCCCAGGCCGACGCCGCCGGCATGCCCGTCTACCTGGAGTCCTCCAAGCCGGACAACCTCCCCGTCTACGAGCACTTCGGCTTCGTCGTCCTCGGCGAGGCCTCCCTCCCCGGCGGCGGCCCCACCCTCTGGGCCATGCGGCGCGCCCCCCGCGACCCGTCCGGTCTCTGACCTGCCAGGGGTGTGAATCGAGCGGCGGCCGCGAGCGGTCCGGCATAGGGTCGGCATCCCGGCCGCCGTCTCCCCGAAGGAGCGCACCTCATGAAGATCGCCGTACTCGGCACCGGCGAAGTCGGCCGTCGGCTCGCCACCAAGCTGGCCTCCCTCGGCCACGAGGTCGCGATCGGCTCCCGTACCTCCGACAACGCCGAGGCCGTCGCATGGGCCGATGAGTACGGCGGCGAGCACGGCGGGCACGGGACCTTCGCGGACGTTGCCGGGCCCGCCGAGCTCGTCGTCAACGCGACCGGCGGGCTCGTCTCCCTCGCCGTCCTGCAGTCCGTCGGCGCGGACAGGCTGCGCGGCAAGGTCCTCCTCGACGTGTCGAACGGGCTCGACATCTCCGAGGGCTTCCCGCCCAAGGTCGTCACCCCCGACGGCGTCAGCATCGCCGAGCAGCTCCAGCGAGCGTTCCCTGAGACCCGGATCGTCAAGTCGCTCAACACCATGACCAACACGGTCATGGTCGAGCCCGGCCGCGTCCCGGGCCACCACAACGTCTTCCTCAGCGGTGACGACGAGGGCGCCAAGGCCGTCGTGGCCGGCCTGCTCGGTTCCTTCGGCTGGGCCCCCGACCGGATCCTCGACCTCGGTGACCTGACGAGCGCCCGCGCCACCGAGCAGCTCGTGCAGCTGTGGCTGCGGCTCTACGGGATGCTCGGCACCGGCGACTTCAACTTCTCGGTCGTCACTGCGCCGACGCCGGAACCGGCGGCCTGATCTACCGCTGCCCCTGCCCGCGCAGGTGGTCCAGCAGGCCCGCCGGCTCCGGGTAGGGCTCTTCGCGCGGGAGCAGGAGCCGGGCCGCCGCCAGGTCGCCCGTGCGGACCAGTTCGTGGACCCGGTGCGCGAGGGGGGTCACGTCGCGTACGGACACCGTCCACTCGTCCGCGTACCGGCGGGACGCCTCGCCCGACAGGCCGAGCTGGAGCGAGCGGTACGGGAGTGCACGGAGGTGCGGATCGCGTTCCGGGTCCCACTGGACGCGCGCCGGTGCCTGTCTCAGGTCCCGCTTCCAGGTGTCCTGATCGGGGTGGAAGCCGCGCTTGTAGTGGGAGAGACAGGCGTTCCGCAGGGCCCATTCGAAGCCCTCGCGGGTGATCTCGACGGCGAGGACGGTCTCCTGGCCCTCCTTCTTCCCCCAGCCCGAGCGGTACATCATCCAGAGGAACGACGGCTTGATCCATGTCATCCGGTCCCGCTTCCAGGTGGCCGGAAACCGTCCCTCGCGGGCCGCGGGCAGGCCGATCCCGGGCCGGTACGCCTGGTAGACGGTGACCGTGCGGTCGGTGTGGAGCGCGCGGATGCGGTACTTCGGCTCGTCGGTGGCCGACTTCGTTTCTTCCATGGCCATGAGGATGGGTGAAGTCAGGGGCCGGGGCCACCGGTTATCCGTGGTCTGCGGTGACGGACGGCGGCAGACGGTGAGGGGCGCCCCTCAGGACGCCGGCACCGCCTCCCGTGCGTCGTACTCCTCCCGTGCCGCCGCGATCTCGTTCTGGTGCCGCTCGGTCCAGGTGACGAGGGAGCGGATCGTGGTGTGCAGCGTGCCGCCCAGGGGTGTCAGTTCGTACTCGACGCGGGGCGGGACGACCGGGTGGACCGTGCGCTTCACGAGGCCGTCGCGCTCCAGCTGGCGCAGGGTCACGGTCAGCATGCGCTGGCTGACGCCGTCGATCTCGCGCTTGAGCTCCGTGAAGCGCAGCACCCGGCGGTCGAGGAGGGCGATGACGAGGAGCGACCACTTGTCGGCGACCCGGTCGAGGATCTGCCGTACCTCGCAGTCCTCCCGGGTGTCCCACTGGAAGGGGTCGGGATCGCCGTCGTCCCCGTACGTTCCCGTGCAGTGGCTCGGCGGCTTCGAAGTGGCGTCCATGGCACCCGATGATTCCGCAGGGGAGAGACGGTTACAAGAGGGAACCGACCCCCTGGCCGGTAACCGTCGCTGCGACCAAGCTCACGGCCCGAGTGCCCCTGTACGCGCCTAATGTGGATGGATGAACGATTCGCCCGGCTGTCCGCTGACGGACGTCGCCGCCACGTACATGCCCCGGCTCTCGGAGATGACCTCCGAGCCGGGGCTCGCGGCTGCCGTCGACCAGCACGCCGCGGCCGTGTGCGACGCCCTGATCCCGGCCCAGCGGGGGCCGCAGGGCCGGACCGTCCGGCGGGAGGAGCTCGCCGACTACGTCCGCGGGTTCACCGACTGGCTGACCGGGGTCGACTGGACCGCGCCCGTCGGTCACGACTTCGCGACCCTCCGCCTGACGGCGGTCTGTTGGCTGATCCGGGAGCACGACCTGCTGGACGCGTGAGGTCAGGGTGCCGGTCGGGCGGGGGACACCGCGGGTGCCTGCGCCTGAGTCGGTTCCGTCGTGACGGCGTCTGCCGCCTCGGCCGCGGCCTTCGCCGCCTCCATCGCCGCCCTGCTCCGGCGGGCCGTGCGCAGGGCGTCCCAGGTGAGGATCGTCAGGGCCAGCCAGACGAGGGAGAAGCCCGCCCAGCGCTCCGGCGGCATCTCCTCGTGGAAGTAGAGGATCCCGAGGAGGAACTGGAAGGTCGGCGCCAGGTACTGGAGGAGGCCGAGCGTCGACAGCGGTACGCGGATCGCGGCCGCTCCGAAGCAGACGAGCGGCACGGCCGTGACGATGCCGGTGGCGGCCAGCAGGGCGGTGTGGCCCGCGCCGTGGGAGCCGAAGGCGAGGGTGCCCTGGGTGCCGAGCCAGGCGAGGTAGCCGAGGGCCGGCAGGAACTGGATGGCGGTCTCGGCGGCGAGCGACTCCAGGCCGCCGATGTTGACCTTCTTCTTCACCAGGCCGTAGACGGCGAAGGAGAAGGCGAGGGTCAGGGAGATCCAGGGCGGCTGCCCGTATCCGATGGCCAGGACGAGGACGGCGGCGAAGCCGATGCCGACGGCGGCCCACTGGGCCGGGCGCAGTCGTTCCTGCAGGACGAGGACGCCGAGGGCGATGGTGACGAGCGGGTTGATGAAGTAGCCGAGGGAGGCCTCGACGACATGGCCCGTGTTGACGGACCAGATGTAGAGGCCCCAGTTCACCGTGATGACGGCGGCGGCGACGGTGATCAGGGCGAGCTTGCGAGGGCTGCGGACGAGCTCGCGTATCCAGCCCCAGCGGCGCACCGCGAGCAGCGCGACGCCCACGAAGACCAGGGACCACACCATGCGGTGGGCGAGGATCTCGACCGATCCGGCGGGCTTGAGGAGCGGCCAGAAGAGCGGGACCAGGCCCCACATGCCGTAGGCGCCGATCCCGTAGAGCAATCCTGCTCGTTCCTCGTTCTCCGTCTTCACCGGACCTCCCGCCCTGTGCCGCGCTGTCCTGTCGAAGGTAGCGCCGCACGGGGCGGGTTGTCATGCCCGTACCGCTATACGGTCATGACTGGAGGAGGCGGTGGTCAGGAGCCGGCGAGGGCTTCCTTGATCGTCACGGCGATCGGGGTGGTCGGGCGGCCGATCAGGCGGGTCAGGTCGCCCGTCTGCCGGGCGAGGGCGCCGTGCTCGACGGCCCGGTCGACGTCGACCAGGATCTCGGCGAAGGGGACCGGGACTCCGGCGCCGGTGAGGATCGCGAGGTGCGCCTCGGCGGGCACGTTGCTGTACGTGATCTCCTGGCCGGTCTGGGCGGCGACCTCGGCCGCGTACTCGGCGAGCGACCAGGCGGTGTCGCCGCTCAGCTCGTACGCCTTGTTCAGGTGCTCCTCGGCGGGTCCGGCCAGGACGGCGGCCGCGGCGGCGGCGTAGTCGGCGCGGGCGGCGGAGGCGATCCTGCCCTCGCCGGCGTTGGCGACGACGGCGCCGTGGGCCAGGACGGGGGCGAGGTTCGCGGTGTAGTTCTCGGTGTACCAGCCGTTGCGGAGGAAGGTGTACGGCAGTCCGGAGTCGAGGATCAGCCGCTCGGTGACCTTGTGCTCGGCGGCCAGGTCGAAGTCGGCCTCGTCGCCGCCGAGGACACCGGTGTACGCGAGCTGGGCGACGCCGGCGGCCTTGGCGGCGTCGATCACGGCGGAGTGCTGGGCGACGCGCTGCCCGACCTCGCTGCCCGAGACGAGGAGCACCCGGTCGCCGGCCTCGAAGGCTCCGGCCAGGGTCTCCGGCTTGCTGTAGTCCGCGATCCGCAGCTCGACACCGCGCTCCGCGAGGTCGGCGGCCTTCGCCTTGTCGCGGACCACGGCGACGACGGACTCGGCGGGGACGGTGGGGCTGGAGAGGAGGGCGTCGATGACGAGACGGCCGAGCTGGCCGGTGGCTCCGGTGACGACGAGGCTCATGGTGTGTCCTTTTCCGGTGGGGTGCGAAGGGCGATGCACTCACCGTACGTCGGGCGCTAACCTTTCGAAAGTACCCACTTTGAAGTAAGGTACTGGCATGGGAGTAAGCCCGCGATCCGAGAAGCCCGACGTGAATCAGCAGATGTGCCCCTCGCGGCTCGTCCTGGAGCACGTCACCAGCCGCTGGGGCGTTCTGGTCCTGGCGGCCCTCCTGGAGCGCTCGTACCGCTTCAGCGAGCTGCGCCGGCACATCGGCGGCGTCAGCGAGAAGATGCTCGCCCAGACGCTCCAGACCCTGGAGCGCGACGGCTTCGTCCACCGCGACGCCAAGCCCGTCATCCCGCCGCGCGTCGACTACAGCCTCACCGGGGCCGGCGAGGAGGCCGCCCGCCAGGTCTGGGAGCTGGCCCGCTGGTCCGAGCGACAGGTCGCCGCGGTGGAGGGGGCTCGCGAGCGCTACGACGAGGCTCGTCGCGAGAGCGCCGGCGCTTCGGCCTCCTGAGGGCGTGACCAGGGCGCGGCACCCCGCCGTGTCCGTGCGCTACGACAAGGGGCACGGCCCCGGTGGCCGTGCCCCGTGGTCGTGGTGTCCGGTCAGCCCACGACCGTCCACGTGTCGTTGCCCGTCAGCAACTGGCTCAGATCGCCCTTGCCGTGCTGTTCCAGGGCCGTTTCCAGCTGGTCGGCCATGAGGGTGTCGTAGACGGGGCGGTCTACGGATCGGAAGACTCCGATGGGGGTCTGGTGGAGGGTGTCGGGGTCTGCGAGGCGGGAGAGGGCGAAGGCGGTGGTGGGGGTGGTGGCGTGGGCGTCGTGGACCAGGATCCGCGACTCGTTGTCCGGGGTGACGGTGACGACCTGGAGGTCGCCGGTGGCGGGGTCGCGGAGGACGCCCTTGTCGTTCTCGGCGCCGAAGCGGATCGGCTGTCCGTGTTCGAGGCGGATGACGGCTTCCTTGGCCTGGTCCCGGTCCTTGAGGACCTCGAAGGCGCCGTCGTTGAAGATGTTGCAGTTCTGGTAGATCTCGACGAGCGCGGTGCCGTTGTGGTCGGCGGCCTGGCGCAGGACCTCGGTGAGGTGTTTGCGGTCGGAGTCGACCGTGCGGGCCACGAAGGAGGCTTCCGCGCCGAGGGCGAGCGAGACGGGGTTGAAGGGGGAGTCCAGGGAGCCCATCGGGGTCGACTTGGTGATCTTGCCGACCTCGGAGGTGGGGCTGTACTGGCCCTTGGTCAGTCCGTAGATCCGGTTGTTGAAGAGCAGGATCTTGAGGTTGACGTTGCGGCGCAGGGCGTGGATGAGGTGGTTGCCGCCGATGGAGAGTGCGTCGCCGTCGCCGGTGACGACCCAGACGGACAGGTCGCGGCGGGAGGTGGCGAGGCCGGTGGCGATGGCGGGGGCGCGGCCGTGGATGGAGTGCATCCCGTAGGTGTTCATGTAGTACGGGAAGCGGGAGGAGCAGCCGATGCCGGAGACGAAGACGATGTTCTCCTTCGCCAGGCCGAGTTCGGGCATGAAGCCCTGGACGGCGGCGAGGACGGCGTAATCACCGCAGCCGGGGCACCACCGCACCTCCTGGTCGGACTTGAAGTCCTTCATGGACTGCTGGGCCTCGGCCTTGGGGACCAGGTGGAGGAGGGGCTCAGGCATCGATGGCCTCCTTGAGGACGGCGGCGAGCTGTTCGGCCTTGAAGGGCATGCCGTTGACCTGGGTGTGGCTGCGGGCGTCGACGAGGTACTTCGCCCGGACGAGGGTGGTGAGCTGGCCGAGGTTCATCTCGGGGACGACGACCTTCTCGTAGCGCTTGAGGACCTCGCCGAGGTTCTTGGGGAAGGGGTTGAGGTGGCGGAGGTGGGCCTGGGCGATGTGGCCGTTGTCGCGGCGGATGCGGCGGACGGCGGCGGTGATGGGGCCGTAGGTGGAGCCCCAGCCGAGGACCAGGGTGCTCGCGCCGTCGGGGTCGTCGACCTCGATGTCGGGGACGTCGATGCCGTCGATCTTGGCCTGTCGGGTGCGGACCATGAACTCGTGATTGGCGGGGTCGTAGGAGATGTTGCCGGTGCCGTCCTGCTTCTCGATGCCGCCGATGCGGTGTTCGAGGCCGGGGGTGCCGGGCACCGCCCACGGGCGTGCCAGGGTCTGCGGGTCGCGTTTGTAAGGCCAGAAGACCTCGGTGCCGTCGGCCAGTTCGTGGTTGGGGCCGGTGGCGAACCGTGTCCGCAGGTCGGGGAGTTCGTCGACGTCCGGGATGCGCCAGGGCTCGGAGCCGTTGGCGAGGTAGCCGTCGGAGAGCAGGAAGACCGGGGTGCGGTAGGTGAGGGCGATCCGGGCCGCCTCGATCGCCGCGTCGAAGCAGTCGGCGGGTGTCCTGGGGGCCACGATCGGGACCGGGGCCTCGCCGTTGCGGCCGTACATGGCCTGGAGGAGGTCGGCCTGCTCGGTCTTGGTGGGCAGGCCGGTGGACGGGCCGCCGCGCTGGATGTCGACGATCAGCAGCGGCAGCTCCAGGGAGACCGCGAGGCCGATCGTCTCCGACTTCAGCGCCACGCCGGGGCCGGAGGTGGTCGTCACGCCGAGTGCGCCGCCGAAGGCCGCGCCGAGCGCGGCGCCGATGCCGGCGATCTCGTCCTCGGCCTGGAAGGTGCGCACGCCGAAGTTCTTGTGCCTGGACAGCTCGTGGAGGATGTCCGAGGCCGGGGTGATCGGGTAGGAGCCCAGGTAGAGGGGCAGGTCCGCCTGGCGGGAGGCGGCGATCAGGCCGTACGACAGGGCCAGGTTCCCCGAGATGTTCCGGTACGTGCCGGTGGGGAAGGCCCGGGTCGCGGGGGCGATCTCGTAGGAGACGGCGAAGTCCTCGGTGGTCTCGCCGAAGTTCCAGCCGGCCCGGAAGGCGACGATGTTCGCCTCGGCGATCTGCGGCTTCTTCGCGAACTTCTGCCGCAGGAACGTCTCGGTGCCCTCGGTCGGCCGGTGATACATCCAGGACAGCAGCCCCAGCGCGAACATGTTCTTGGAGCGCTCGGCCTCCTTCCGGGACAGGCCGAAGTCCTTGAGGGCCTCGACGGTCAGCGTCGTCAGCGGCACCGGATGGACCCGGTAGCCGTCCAGCGAACCGTCCTCCAGCGGCGAGGTCGCGTACCCGACCTTGGCCATCGCGCGCTTGGCGAACTCATCGGTGTTGACGATGATCTCGCCACCGCGCGGCACGTCCCCGATGTTCGCCTTCAGGGCGGCGGGGTTCATCGCGACCAGCACGTTCGGGGCGTCACCCGGCGTCAGGATGTCGTGGTCGGCGAAATGCAACTGGAAGGACGAGACA
This sequence comes from Streptomyces sp. NPDC029956, assembly GCF_055574655.1. NCBI lineage: Bacteria > Bacillati > Actinomycetota > Actinomycetes > Kitasatosporales > Streptomycetaceae > Streptomyces > Streptomyces sp. NPDC029956. The sequence continues at coordinate 106,132 of NZ_JBVHZJ010000016.1, forward strand.
CCCGGCAGAGTCCCGGCGGGCGCCCGGATCTCGGCCGGGAAGTTCGGCAGCGTGGAGAGGTCGTTCCCGAAGGACGCCGTCTCCGAGGTGAAACGGTCACCCGTCAGCTGCATGCCGTCACCGGAGTCACCCGCGAAACGGATGATCACCCGGTCGAGCCGGCGCACTTCCTTCTCGGTGCCGTGGTGCGACTTCGCCGGGGCGCTGCGCTGCTCCCCGAGCAGGGCCCCACCGGCCTCGCTACTGACCTGGCTGGTCACTGAACTGGACCTCCCTCGCGGCAAGGGGACTCTCCGCCGGAGGCGGGAGAAGGCTCGGGATGCGGTCGGCCGATCACCGTCCGTCCCGAGGCCCACCCTACGACGGTAAGGGGGGCCCTCCCGGGACTTCTCACATCATGGACCTCTTTTTGAGACGCCCTCTTGCCCTGAATTGTCACGTTCTGTCGCCACCCGGAGTGTTCCGGAAAGCCGGATTCCGCCTCATTCTTTGGACCTAGGGCCCCTGGGGGCCTCCCACCGGCCGCCGTCCGGGTGGTGACTCGGGCCGCGACTCGCGTCGTGACCAGGGCCGTGGCCCCCGAAGGGCGGTTTCACGTCATCTGACAGGGTGTCAGATGATCAGGATTTCAGATACGTCAACACCGCCAGTACCCGCCGGTGATCACCGTCACTCGGTGAGAGTCCCAGCTTCAGGAAGATGTTGCTGATGTGCTTCTCCACCGCGCCGTCGCTCACGACCAGCGCCTTCGCGATGGCGGAGTTCGTCCGCCCCTCCGCCATCAGACCGAGGACCTCCCGCTCGCGCGGCGTCAGGTTCGCGAGCACGTCCTGCTGACGGCTCCGGCCCAGCAGCTGCTGCACGACCTCGGGATCCAGCGCCGTACCACCGCCGGCGACCCGCACCACGGCGTCCACGAACTCCCGGACCTCGGCCACCCGGTCCTTCAGCAGATACCCGACACCGCGACTGGAACCGGCCAGAAGTTCGGTGGCGTACTGCTCCTCCACGTACTGCGACAGCACGAGCACACCGAGTCCCGGATGCTCCTTCCGCAGCCGCACGGCCGCGCGGACCCCCTCGTCCGTGTGCGTCGGCGGCATCCGCACGTCGGCGACGACGACATCGGGCAACGCGCCCTCCGCGGCGAGCCCGGCAACGGTCTCGACGAGCGCCTCACCGTCCCCGACTCCGGCGACCACGTCATGCCCCAGATCGGTGAGAAGCCGGGTCAGTCCCTCCCGCAGCAGCACGGAATCCTCCGCGATGACCACCCGCACGCGCCCGACCCCTTGATCCACACCCACGCCCAACAGCCCCCATGCCTTCTTGCCCGAGCACTTCCTGCGACTCGGCCAGCATCGCAGGATCGCCTCGCGTTGTGCTCAATCCGAGAGGCTCAATCCGAGAGGGGACAGCCGCCGACCCTCGCCCCTGTTCCCCGTCGCGGGCCCCTGTTCCTCCGCAGGACTCCGTCCGGGGGACCCCACGGCCCGCGCGCAGGGCGGCGCCCCGAGGCCCGAGGACCCCGGGGCGCCCGGCCCGGCGCAGCGTCACGCCCGCCAGGGCAGCTCCACCGTCACCGTCGTGGGCCCGCCCTCCGGTGAATCCACCGCGAGCACCCCGTCCACCGCCCCCACCCGCTCGGTCAGCGAGGACAGACTCCGCCCGGTCACGACGTGCGCCCCGCCCACCCCGTCGTCCCGCACCTGCAGCATCAGCCGGTCGCCCGTGCGCCACACATCCACCCAGGCCCGCCGCGCCCGCGCGTGCGCCGTGACGTTCCGCAGCAGCTCCGAGACGGTGAAGTACGCGATGCCCTCGATCGCCGCGACCGGCCGCGCCGGCAGGTCGACGTCCACCGACACCGGAACCGCGCACCGCGAGGCCACCGCCGACAGTGCCGCGTCCAGACCCCGGTCGGTGAGGACGGCCGGGTGGATGCCCCGGGCGAGGTCCCGCAGCTCCTGGAGCGCGAGCTTCACCTCACCGTGCGCCTCGTCGACGAGAACGGCCGCCGCCTGCGGATCCTCCGCGAGCTTCTCCTTCGCGAGCCCCAGATCCATGGCGAGCGCGGCGAGCCGGGCCTGCGCACCGTCGTGCAGATCGCGCTCGATGCGCCGCAGGTCCGCGGCCGCGGTGTCGACGACGACACCGCGGTCCGACTCCAGCTCGGTGACACGGGAGGCCAGCCGGGAGGGCCCGAGCAGCCCGGAGACGAGGAAGCGGTCGACGGCGACGAACCCGCGCAGGAGCCAGGGACCGACGATCACGAAGAGCAGCCCGACGAGGCTCGTGACGGCGATCTCGAAGGGGGAGTCGAGGTAGAGGTTGTGGGTTCCGTCGCCGTACAGCTGAATGCCGTCCTGCCCGGCGTACGCCGGGAAGACCCATTGCCACAGCGGATACGTGAAGAGGCTCCAGCCCCAGGCCCAGAAGGCCACGGTCACGGAGAACGAGAAGATCGCCCACGGCATGTGCACGATCGCGTACAGCAGGTGGCGCCAGGACGCCCCGCTCTTCAACATGGCACCCATCCAGGAGAAGGCCCCGCCGGTCCGGCCCCGTACCGGTTCGGGAGCCTGCACGTCGACATCGAGCAGGGCACGCGCCCGGGCCCGCTCGACGGCGCCGAAGCCCCGGCACATGGCGAGGGCCCCGGCGAGGATCGGCACGCCGAGGAAGGTGATGAGCAGCCCGGCGCCGGCCGAGACGAAGGCGATGGAGAGCGCGAACCAGCAGACGCTCAACGGCAGCCCGATCAGCACGTAGAGCAGCGCACGCCACGTGCGGCCCTCGAACGGCGCGCGGATCGCGGCGGGGAGGTGGGAGGCCATCGCTGGAGTCCTTCTCTGCTCAGGGAGGGGCGGGCGGTACGTATCCCGGGCGGTACGTATCCCAGGGTTCCGTGCCGGGCCTCCCGGGACCATGAGGCGGGTGGGCGTCTGGGGGCGGGGGTTTTCCCTACCCTGGGCGTACGGGAGGGGGCCGGCGCCAGGCCCGACCGGCCCATGCGCCGCCTTGTCGACGACCGAAAGGCCGACGGGGGAGCGAACGTCGTCCGCTCCCCCGTCGGCCCGCGCACCCGGCTGCCGTCACGCCCCCGGACGCGACCGCCACGGCAGTTCCGCCGTCACCGTCGTCGGGCCGCCCTCCGGAGAGTCGAGGACGAGCAGGCCGTCCACCGCCCCGAGCCGTTCCGCGAGGCCCGCGAGCCCCGTGCCGCCGTCGAAGCGGGCGCCGCCCGCCCCGTCGTCCCGCACCTGGAGCAGCAGCCGGTCCTTCGCCCGCCACACCTCCACGGACGCCGACCGCGCCCGTGCGTGCTTCGAGACGTTCTGGAGCAGCTCCGACACCGTGAAGTACGCGATGCCCTCGATCGCCTCCGCCGGCCGCTCCGACAGGTCCACCGTCACCTTCACCGGCACCGTGCAGCGCGCCGACACCGACGACAGAGCGGCGCTCAGCCCGCGGTCGGTGAGGACGGCCGGGTGGATGCCCCGGGCGAGGTCCCGCAGTTCCTGGAGCGCGAGCTTCACCTCGCCGTGCGCCTCGTCGACCATCGCCGCGGCCGTCTCCGGATCGTCGAGGAGCTTCTCCTTCGCGAGGCCGAGCCCCATCGCGAGCGCGACGAGCCGGGCCTGCGCACCGTCGTGCAGGTCCCGCTCGATGCGCCGCAGGTCCGCGGCCGCGGTGTCGACGACGACACCCCGGTCCGACTCCAGCTCGGCGATCCGCCGCTCCAGTTCGTCCGAGGGGGAGAGCAGACCCCGGACCATGCCCCGGTCGGCGTTGGCCATGCCCCGGGACAGGAACGGCAGCACGGGCCAGAGGACGATGAGGGAGACGAGCGCGATCGTGAACGTCACGATCCCCCACGGCAGCCGGATCAGCCCGTACAGCTGCGTCCGCCAGGCCACCGGGTCCTTCAACGTGCTCCACAGCCAGCCGAAGAAGCCGCCGCGCGACGGCAGCGGGGACGGTTCGGCGATCTCGACCCCGAGCAGCGCCCGGGCCCGCGCCCGCTCCGACCTGCCGATGAGACGCGCACCGCCGAGCCCGAGGGCGAGCAGGGGGAGCCCGATGACGGTGACGGACAGGCCGACGCCGAGGAGCACGCTCACGACCGCGTAGACGAAACCGACCAGCGCGGTGAGGAGATTGGAGAGGAGGAAGGCGATCTCCTTCCAGGTCTCCTTGCCGTAGGCGGTGCGCTTGGGCGGACGCGGACGAGGGGACGGGTCGACGGCGGCCCCGGAGGACGCGGCGGGATCAAGATCGGCGGTCATGCTCTCCAGCCTGCCGGTCGAGGACCGTGCGACGCCATGGGGGAGGTGGGTGAGCGGCAGGGGGGATATCCCCACCTGGCCTTCCGCCAGGCCTTCGTCAGGCCCCCGCCGAGGTCCCCGCCAGGCCCCGCCGAGGTCCCCGCCAGGCCCCGCCGAGGTCCCCGTCGATCCCCGCCGAGGTTCCCGTCGGGCCCCGCCGGCCCTCCGTCAGGCCCGTACGAGGACCGGGCCGGGCTCCTGCGAGGACGGCACCAGGCCCGTACGAGCACTGCGCGAGGACCGTGCTCACGCGACTGCTTACGGTCCCTTTAGCAGGGCCTAGACTCGCGTGCGTACAGAAGTGACTCATGAGACACCGAGACCGAGGGGCGGACGGACGTGCGGGAACAGACCGTTGTCGCGGCCGACGCGACGGGCGCGGCGGACTACTTCCAGACGTACTCCGTCGTCGGCCTGCTCGCCGTCGTCGGAGTGCTCTTCGTCGCCGTGGCGTTCGGCGCGGGCCGGTTGCTGAGGCCCGTCGTGCCGACGCCCGAGAAGCTCCTCACGTACGAGTGCGGAGTCGACCCCGTGGGGGAGGGCTGGGCGCACACCCAGGTCCGCTACTACGTGTACGCCTTCCTCTACGTCATCTTCGCCGTCGACTCGATCTTCCTCTTCCCCTGGGCGACGGTCTTCGCCGCGCCCGGCTACGGCGCCACGACCCTGGTCGAGATGTTCGTCTTCCTCGGCTTCCTGGCCGTGGGGCTGCTCTACGCGTACAAGAAGGGCGTCCTGGCATGGACGTAACACCCCTGCCCACACCCCTGCCCGCTCCGAAGCTGGGGCCGCTGGCCCGCCTGGCCCCCGAGCCGATGAAGGTGGTCCTGAACTGGGGCCGCCGCTACAGCCTGTGGGTCTTCAACTTCGGGCTCGCGTGCTGCGCGATCGAGTTCATCGCCGCGTCGATGGCCCGGCACGACTTCATCCGGCTCGGCGTGATCCCCTTCGCGCCGAGCCCGCGCCAGGCCGACCTGATGATCGTCTCGGGCACGGTGACGGACAAGATGGCACCGGCGGTGAAGCGGCTGTACGAGCAGATGCCGGAACCGAAGTACGTCATCTCCTTCGGCGCCTGCTCCAACTGCGGCGGGCCCTACTGGGACTCGTACTCGGTCACCAAGGGCGTCGACCAGATCATCCCGGTCGACGTGTACGTGCCCGGCTGCCCGCCGCGCCCCGAGGCGCTGCTCCAGGGCATCCTCAAGCTCCAGGAGAAGATCGCGCGGGAGAGCCTCGCCGAGCGGTACGCGACCACCGGCGGCGCGTCGGTCGCACAGCTGACGAGCCCACTGGTGGAGCCTCCGTCGGCCGAGGGCGCGTCGGCCGATAGCCCGTCGGCGGAGCGACCGTCGGCCGCGAGGCCGTCGGCGGAGCGACCGGGAGCCGAGGCATGACGGCGTACGACTCCCTCCCCGACTCCGTGACGGAGATCTTCGGCGAGGAGGCGACGGCGGAGCAGGCGTACGACCTGCTGACCGTCGACGTCCCGCCGGGCTCGTGGATCACGGCGCTCGAAACGGCCCGGGACACGCTCGGATGCACCTACTTCGACTGGCTCAGCGCGGTCGACGAGCCGGGCACGGGCTTCCGGGTCTGCGCGCACGTGGCCGCGGTGGGGGAGGGGCGTCCGCGCCGCCTCCTGCTCCGGACGACGGTCCCGCACGCGGCGCCCGTCCTGCCCACGGCGATCGGCGTGTACGCGGGCGCGGGCTGGCACGAGCGCGAGACCCACGAGATGTTCGGCGTGGACTTCACGGGCCACCCCCACCTGGTGCCGCTGCTCCTCCCGGAGAACTTCGAGGGCCACCCGCTGCGCAAGGACTTCGTCCTCGCGGCCCGGGTCGCGAAGGCGTGGCCGGGCGCGAAGGAACCGGGCGAGTCCCACGACGGCGGCCCGAAGCGCCGCCAGATGCTTCCCCCGGGCGTCCCCGACCCCAACGAATGGGGACCCCTGAAGGGCCAGCTGCCCCCGGCCCCGGCACGCCCCGCCCGAGCGGCCGCAGGCGACCGCCCGGTCCGCCGGACCCGCTCGGTGACGGAGGGCTCGGCGACCCAGCCGGAAGCCCCGACGACGCCGCCTACGGACACCCCCCGCCCGCCGCGCCGCGCGCGGTCGGTGACCGAGGGCTCGGCGAGCCAGGCGGCCGCGAGCCCGGAGCCGTCGGCTGCCGAGGCGGAGACCCCGCCCGCGGCGGCCACTGAGCCGTCGGCCGACACCCCGCCCGCGGCGGCGCGCCCGCCGCGCCGGACGCGTTCCGCGGCGGACGGCTCGGCGAGCCAGGCGGCACCTGCCCCGGAGCCGTCGGCTGCCGAGGCCGACACTCCGCCTGCGGCGGCCCGCCCGCCGCGCCGGACCCGCTCGGTGACCGAGGGCTCGGCGAGCCAGGCGAGCCAGGCGACCCTGGACGGCCCCGCGTCCCGCGCGGAGTCCGTGCCCCCACGTACCCGCAGTTCGGACGCGCCCTGGCACCACGCCCGTCCGGCCTTCGACGAGGAATCGACCCCTCCGCAGACCCCGGCGGAGCCGGAGGCCCCGGCTGAGCCGCAGACCCCGGCGGCGGCGCCCGAGCCGGAGGCCGAGGCCGTGCCCGCTTCCGCGCCCACCTCCGGCACGGAGTCCGGCACCCCGCCCAAGGACGGCTCCACCGGCACCACGGGTCCCACCGGCTCCACCGGCTCCACTGGCTCCACTGGCTCCGCCGGCACCACGGGCCCCACCGGGACCGCCGGCACCACGGGCCCCACCGGGACCGCCGGCACCACTGGTCCCACCGGGACCACTGGCACCACCGACCCGACCGACCCCACCACCCCCGCCGGAGGCGATCCCGCGTGAACGACGTACTCGACGTCGCCCTCCGGCTTCTCGTCGTCTTCGCCGTCTTCCTCGTCATGCCGCTCGTCGTCGGCCAGACCGAGCACAAGGTCATGGCCCACATGCAGGGCCGCCTCGGCCCCATGTACGCCGGTGGTTTCCACGGCTGGGCGCAGCTCGTCGCCGACGGCGTGAAGTTCGCGCAGAAGGAGGACGTCGTCCCCCAGGACGCCGACCGGCGGGTCTTCCAGCTCGCGCCGGCCGTCGCGCTCCTCCCGTACCTCCTCGTTCTCGTCGCGATCCCGATCGGTCCGAGCGAGGGCGCCGTCGGGCAGGTCGTCGACGCCGGCATCTTCTTCGTGCTGGCCGTGATGGGCGTCGGTGTCCTGGGCAGTCTGATGGCCGGCTGGGCGTCCGCGAACAAGTTCTCGCTGCTCGGCGGGCTCCGTACCGCCGCCCAGCTCCTCGCGTACGAGCTCCCCATGCTCCTCACGGCCGCCTCCGTCGCGATGGCCGCCGGCACCGTCTCGCTGCCCGGCATCCTCAACGCCTTCGAGTGGTGGTGGGTGCCCTGGCAGATCGTCGGCGCCCTCGTCTTCTTCGTGGCGGGCCTGGCCGAGCTCCAACGGCCCCCGTTCGACATGCCCGTCGCCGACTCGGAGATCATCTTCGGCGCTTACACCGAGTACACCGGTCTCCGATTCGCGCTGTTCCTGCTCGCCGAGTACGCGGGCATCGTCGTCCTGTGCGGTCTCACCACCGTCCTCTTCCTCGGCGGCTGGCACGGCCCGTTCGGCGGCGACGGTCTCGGCTGGGTGTGGACCCTGCTCAAGACCGCCGTCCTCGCGTTCGTCGTGATCTGGCTGCGGGTCAGCTACCCGCGCCTCCGCGAGGACCAGCTCCAGAAGCTCGCCTGGACGACCCTCGTCCCGCTCGCGCTCGCGCAGATCGCGCTCACCGGCATCGTGAAGGTGGCGATCCAGTAATGGCCGTTCCCGGCTCCGGCCTCGCCAAGGGCCTCGCCGTCACGCTCCGCACGATGACGAAGAAGACCGTCACCGCGCAGTACCCGGACGTCCAGCCCGAGCTGCCGCCCCGCACCCGCGGGGTCATCGGGCTGTTCGAGGAGAACTGCACGGTCTGCATGCTCTGCGCCCGTGAGTGCCCCGACTGGTGCATCTACATCGACTCCCACAAGGAGACGGTGCCGGCGGCCGCCCCCGGTGGCCGTGAGCGCAGCCGGAACGTCCTCGACCGCTTCGCCATCGACTTCTCCCTCTGCATGTACTGCGGTATCTGCATCGAGGTGTGCCCGTTCGACGCGCTGTTCTGGTCGCCCGAGTTCGAGTACGCGGAGACCGACATCCACGAGCTGACCCACGAGCGCGACAAGCTCCGCGAGTGGATGTGGACGGTTCCCGAACCGCCCGCACTCGACCCGCGCGCGGAGGAGCCGAAGGAGATCGCGGCCGCCCGCAAGGCAGCCGACAAGGCCGCCGCCGCAGCTCAGGCCGAGGCGGCAGCCGCGGCCGAGGCCCGGGCCGCAGACCAGTCCGAGGGGGACGGGTCGTGATCCTCGCCGCCGCCCAGCACGCCCAGCACGTCGCCCAGCAGGCTGCCCAGCAGCCCGTGCTGAACCAGCAGACCCAGGGCTTCCTCTCGCCCACCGGCGTCGAGATCGCCTTCCTCCTCGTCGGCCTCGTCACCCTCGGCGCCGCCCTCGTCACCGTCACCACCCGCCAGCTCGTCCACGCCGCGCTCTGGCTGGTCGTGGCGCTCGGTGGTCTCGCCGTCGAGTACCTGCTCCTGACGGCCGAGTTCATCGCCTGGGTCCAGGTCCTCATCTACGTCGGCTCCGTCGTCGTCCTCCTTCTCTTCGGGCTCATGCTCACCAAGGCCCCCATCGGCCATTCACCGGACGCAGACTCCCGCAACAGACCGGTCGCCGCGGCCGTCGCGCTCGCCGCCGCGGGCGCGCTCGTCTGGGTGGTCGTCGACGCGTTCCGTACGACCTGGATCGACCTCGACGGAGCCGTGCAGGGCTCCACCGCGGCGACCGGCGAGATCCTCTTCCGGCACTGGGTGCTGCCGTTCGAGGCGCTGTCCGTGCTTCTCCTTGCCGCCCTGGTCGGCGCCATCGTGCTCTCCCGCAGGAAGAAGGAGGAGCAGCGCTGATGCACCTCGCCTACCCGGCCGTCCTCGCCGCCCTCCTCTTCGCCATCGGCGTGTACGGCGTCCTCGCCCGCCGCAACGCGATCCTGGTCCTGATGTCCGTCGAGCTGATGCTCAACGCCGTCAACCTGAACCTGGTCGCCTTCGACGTCTGGCTCCGCGACACCCTGCACGCCGGTCAGGCCCTCACCCTCTTCACCATCGCCATCGCCGCCGCGGAGATCGGCATCGGTCTCGCGATCGTCCTGATGGTCCACCGCAACAAGGGCACCTCGGACATCGACCGGCTCCGTGACACGGCGGAACCGCCGCAGCCCTGGGACACCGCGGCCGAGGACGGCACGCCCACCGACGACACGCCCACCGGCGAGAAGGCCGAGGCCACCGCGTGACCACCACGACCCTCGCCGTCCTTGTCCCCCTCCTCCCCTTCCTCGGCTCCGTCGCCGGACTCCTGCTCGGCCGCACCGCCCCCGGCTACGTCCGCCCGCTCGCGGTACTGCCCACCCTCGCCGCCGCGGTCCTGGCCGTGACCGTCGCCGTACGGCAGGGCGGCGGGAAGACGATCGACGCCGCGACCCAGCTCACCCCCACCGGCTCGGTCCCCATCGACCTGGCCCTGTACATCGACGGCTTCGCCGCCCTCGTCGCCGTACTCGTCGGCGTCGTCGCCACCTGTGTGCAGATCTACTCGACCGGCTACCTCCGCGAGGACCCGCGCTACCCCTCGTACGCCGCGCTCGTCTCCCTCTTCACCTCCGCGATGCTGCTCGTCGTCTACTCCGGCGACCTGATGGTGCTCCTGGTCGGCTGGGAGATCATGGGCATCTGCTCGTACTTCCTCGTCGGCCACTACTGGGAGACCCCCGAGGCGCGGGCCGCCTCCCTGAAGGCCTTCCTCGTCACCAAGCTCGGTGACGTCCCCTTCCTCATCGGTCTCTTCGCGCTCGCCACCGACGCGGGCACGTTCCGGATCACGGGCGTCCTCGGCGCCGTCGCGCGCGGCGAACTCGACCACCCCACGCTGATCGCCCTGCTGCTGCTCGCCGGTGTGGCCGGCAAGTCGGCCCAGTTCCCGCTGCACACCTGGCTCCCGGACGCCATGGCCGGTCCCACCCCCGTCTCCGCGCTCATCCACGCGGCGACGATGGTCGCCGCCGGCATCTACTTCACGGCCCGGCTGCTCCCCGTCTTCGCCGCGTCCGCCGCCGCGATGACGGTGCTCGCCGTGATGGCCGCGATCACCATGGTCGGCTCGGCGCTCGCCGCGCTCGCCCAGGACGACATCAAGCGGGTCCTCGCCTACTCGACGATCGGTCAGCTCGGCTACATGGCCGGCGCCCTCGCCGTCGGCGACCGCGGCTCCGCTGTCTTCCACCTCCTCTCGCACGGCGCCTTCAAGGCCCTGCTCTTCCTCGCCGCCGGCACCGTCATCCACGCCGCCGGTACGAACTCACTGACCGCCATGTCCCGCATGAGCGGCCTCGCGAAGCGCATCCCGGACGCGTACTGGACGATGACCGTCGCCCTGCTCGCGCTCGCCGCGATCCCGCCCTTCGCCGGCTTCTTCTCCAAGGAGGCCGTCCTGGTCGCCGCCGAGCACACCGCGCTCGGGGACCGGACCGTCGCCCCCGCCGGAGCCGGCTGGACCGTCCTCGTCGCCGGTCTGCTGACCGCCTTCCTCACCGCCGCGTACGCGCTCCGCCTCTGGCTGCGGACCTTCCGCGGCCGGGGCGCCGAGGCCCCCGACCACGGGCGCCAGCCGATCGCCATGACCTCCGTGCTGTGGGTGCTCGCGATCCCCTCCCTGGGCTTCGGTCTGACGGTCACGTACCTCGACGACTGGTTCGACGGGAACGCCCTCACCCCGACCGTCACCACGGCCGTCCTCGGCACCGGGCTCGCCGCCGCCGGAGCTGTGATCACGTACGCGATCTGGCGCACCCTCGCCGCCAGGACCCCGGTCGCGGCGGCCGCAGGCCAGGCGCCCGCTCCCCACGTCGCCCACCCGGACGCCGACGCCGGTCTCGTCGAGGCCGAGGCGCTGCACCTGCCGCACCCCGCCGAGGACCCGGCCGACCCCGGCCGCGCCCTCCTCGGCCCGCTGCACGGCCCCGCCGCCGACGGCTTCCATCTGGACGCCGCCTACCGGACGGCGTTCGTCCGCCCCGTCCTCGCCGCCGCCTCCCTGGTCCGCTTCCTGGACCGCGAGGTCGTCGACACCTATGTCCGCGCCGCGGGCACCTCCGCCAAGGGTCTCGGCTGGCTCGTCCGCCGCGCCCAGACCGGCAACGTGCAGACCTACCTCAGCGCCCTGCTCGCCGGCTCCGTCGTCCTGGCGATCGTCGCCGTCGCCCTCGCCAACGCCGTCGCCGGAGCGTGAGCCGTGATCGATATCAGCGAATCCGTGATGCAGTTCCTTCTGGTGGCGATCGTCGCCGGACCGCTCCTCGGCGCCGCCGCCGCGCTTCTCCCCGCCCCGCCGGGGCTGAAGGGGAAGTCCCCGGACCAGGCCGTGCTCCGCCACGGCGTCACCGTCACCGGTGTGATCCTGCTGGCCGCGATCGTCCTCGCGCTCGGCTTCGACCACGACCAGCCGTCGAGGATGCAGGCCACGACGGACATCAGCTGGATCCAGGCGCTCGACGTGCGGATCCACCTCGGTGTCGACGGCATTTCCCTCCCCCTGCTGGTCCTGACCGCGCTCCTGAGCTTCCTCTGCGCGCTGTACTCCTACTTCAAGATGCCGAGCGGCCCTTCCCCCAAGGGCTTCGTCGCGCTGCTCCTCGTCCTGGAGTCCGGCACGCTCGCCACCTTCGCCGTCCTCGACCTGGTCCTGTTCTTCCTGGCCTTCGAGATGGTCCTCATCCCGATGTACTTCCTCATCGCCCGCTGGGGCGGCGAGGGCAAGCAGGCCGCGGCCTGGAAGTTCATCCTCTACACGCTGCTCGGCTCCGTCGTCATGCTGCTCGGCCTGCTCCTCATCGGTGTGAAGGCGGGCACGTTCGACATGGTGTCACTGGCCACTGACAACGGCCGCGGGCTGACCACATCCGTGCAGGTCATCGCCGTTCTCGCTATCGGTCTCGGGCTCGCGGTGAAGACCCCGATGTGGCCGCTGCACAGCTGGCTCCCGGACGCCCACACCGCCGCTCCGACGGTCGGCTCGGTCCTCCTCGCCGGCGTGCTGCTCAAGATGGGCACGTACGGCTTCGTCCGGATCGTCCTGCCGATCGCCCCCGACGGCATGCGGATCCTCGCCCCCTACCTCGCCGCCTTCGCCGTCGCCGGGATCATCTACGGATCGCTCGCCTGCCTGGCCCTCGTGCGGCCCGGCAACAAGGGCGACCTCAAGCGCCTCATCGCCTACTCCTCCGTCGGCCACATGGGCTTCGTACTCCTCGGCATCGCCACCATGACCCCCACCGGGGTCAACGGCGCCCTCTTCGCCAACGTCGCCCACGGCCTCGTCACCGGCCTGCTCTTCTTCCTGGTCGGCGCGGTCAAGGACCGGTACGGCACCGCCGACCTCGACGCCCTCGCCGGAGCCACCGGCGCCGCCCTCTACGGCCGCGCCCCGCGCCTCGGCGCGCTCCTCGCCTTCGCCGCCGTCGCCTCCCTCGGTCTGCCGGGACTTGCCGGCTTCTGGGGCGAGATGCTGGCCCTGTTCGGCGCCTTCGAGCCCGCCGAGGGCCTCAGCCGCCCCGCCTTCCTCACCTTCATGGCGATCGGCGCCTTCGGCACCCTCCTCACCGCCGCGTACCTCCTGCTCGTCGTCCGCCGCGTCTGCATGGGCGGCCCCCGCCCCGCCGGGGAGACACCGATCGCCGACGTCCAGGGGTACGAGTTCGCCGCCTGGACCCCGCTCGTCGCCCTCACCGTCCTCGCCGGCCTCTGGCCCGCGGTCCTCCTCGGCCTCACCGACCCGGCCGTCCAGAAGCTCCTCGCCGGAGGCACCCGATGACCCCTGTGACGGCCTTCGCCGGCGAGTCGCTCGTCCAGTCCGTCGACTGGCTCACGATCGCGCCCCCCACCCTCACGGCCGTGGTCGCCCTCGTCGTGCTCGTCGCCGACCTGTTCGTCCCCGAGGAGCGCAAGCGGCTCCTCGGCTGGACCGCGATCGCCGGCCTGGTCGCCGCCCTCGCCCTCCTCGTCCCGCTGCGGGCCGGCGACCGCTCCACCTTCTGCCTCACCGCGGACACCGGGGTCGGCGCGTGCAGCTACACCGCCGACCGGTTCACGCTGGTCATCCAGCTGCTCGTGCTCGGCGGCGCGCTCCTGACGGCGCTGCTCTCCCTCACCGAGACCCGCGAGAAGCTCCCCGCCGGCGAGTACTGGTTCCTGCTGCTCTCCTCGGCGGCCGGGGCCGCCCTGCTGCCCGCCTCCCGGGACCTCGCGACCCTGGTCGTCGCCCTCGAGGTGGCCTCGCTGCCCGCCTTCGCGCTCGTCGGCCTCAAGCGCGGCGACCGGATGTCCGGCGAGGCCGCGCTCAAGTTCTTCCTGTCCTCCGTGACCGCGACCGCCGTCACCCTGCTCGGCGTCAGCTTCGTGTACGCCGCGACCGGCACCCTCCACCTCACGGAGCTCGCCCAGGCCCTCGACGACGTCCCCGGCCAGCTGCAGACGCTCGCCGAGGCAGGCGTCGCCCTCACCCTCGTCGGCTTCGCCTTCAAGACGGCCGCCGTGCCCTTCCACTTCTGGGTGCCGGACACCTACGTCGGCGCCCCGCTGCCCGTCGCCGCCTATCTGTCGGTGGTCGGCAAGGCCGTCGGTTTCACCGGGCTCATCCTGGTGACGGTCGTCGCCTTCCCCTCGTACGCCGATGTGTGGGGTCCGGCGCTCGCCGCCCTCGCCGCCCTGACCATGACCGTCGGCAACGTCGCCGCCCTCCGGCAGCTGTCCACGCGCGCGTGGAGCGCGGTCCGGCTGCTCGCCTGGTCCTCCGTCGCCCAGGCCGGCTACCTGCTCGTGCCGATCGCGGCCGCCGCGTACTCCAGTGACGACCAGATCGGCGCCACCGTCGCCTACGCCCTGATGTACGCCGTGGTGAACCTCGGCGCGTTCGCGGTCGTCGCGCTCGTCGCCCGCCGGCACCCGGAGAACCGGATCGCGGACTACCGGGGCCTGTACGCGGAGAGCCCCGCCGCCGCTCTCGCGCTCGCCTTCTTCCTCCTGAATCTGGCCGGTTTGCCCCCGGGTATCATCGGCCTCTTCGCCAAGGTGACCGTCTTCTCGTCGGCCGTCGACGCGGGCCTTGGCTGGCTGGCCGTGATCATGGGCGTCAACGTCGTGATCGGGCTGTACTACTACCTCCGCTGGACGGCACTGCTGTTCCGTACGCCGGAGGGCGCGGTACGAAAGGCGCCTGCCGGGACCTCCGTCCCCCACACGGTCCCCGCGCCGATCACCCTGGCGATCGTGCTGACCGCCGCCGCCGGAGTCGTCCTGTCGGGCTACCCGCAGATCGCGCTCCGCTTCGCGGCGAACAGCCTGTTCTGACCCCCCCACAAACGAAAGCCAGGGAGCGAGTACCACCGTGCTGAACGGATTCAAGGACTTCATACTTCGCGGGAACGTCATCTCGATGGCCATCGGTCTGGCCGTCGGAACGGCGTTCACGGCCGTCGTCACCGGCTTCAGCAAGGCCTTCATCACCCCGCTCATCGGTCTCGCGACCGGCTCCGTCGGCAACTTCAACGACGCTCAGTTCCACGTCGGCAAGACCGTCTTCCCCTACGGCCTCGCCATCTCCGCCGCCATCGCCTTCGTCATCACCGCCGCGGTCCTCTACTTCCTGATCGTCGCCCCGCTGGCGAAGGTCCAGGCGAGGTTCGCCAGGGAGGAGGCCGCCGACCCGAAGTCCGAGAAGCGCGACTGCCCCCGCTGCTTCACGGAGATCCCGGCCATCGCCTCCCGCTGCGCCCACTGCACCAGCGAGGTCGAGCCCACCCTCCTCTTCGAGGAGAAGATCCCGGCCGCCCGCTGATCACCCGAACGGCCCACACCCCGCCACCGGCGCCCCCGGTGCGGCCGGGGGAACCCGAACCTCCCGCCTGGCGTTGACCAGTACGGAAGGGTCCACTGGACCTGGGAGTCCCTCCCGGACGACGTCCGGGGGCGGATGACCACGAAGCAAAGGGTTCCCCTGCCGCACCACTTGGAGGGCGTACCGTGCACCGCCGGCACAACGGGCTGAAGACCGCCGTACTTCTCGGAGGGCTCTCCGCCCTCATCATCGTCATCGGCAGCTTCTTCGGCCGTACGGGGCTGATCGTCGCGCTCTTCGTGGCGCTCGGCACCAACGCGTACGCGTACTGGAACAGCGACAAGCTTGCGCTGCGGGCCATGCGGGCCCGTCCCGTCAGCGAGTTCGAGGCCCCCGCGCTCTACAAGATGGTGCGGGAGCTCTCCACGCAGGCGCGTCAGCCCATGCCGCGGCTCTACATCTCACCGACCCAGGCGCCCAACGCCTTCGCGACCGGACGCAACCCGCGCAACGCCGCGGTGTGCTGCACCGAGGGAATCCTCGCGATCCTCGACGAGCGCGAGCTGCGCGGGGTCATCGGCCACGAGCTGAGCCATGTCTACAACCGGGACATCCTCATCTCCTCGGTCGCCGGAGCGCTCGCCTCCGTGATCATGTTCCTGGTCAACTTCGCGTGGCTGATCCCGGTCGGCCGCTCCAACGACGACGACGGCCCGGGCCTCCTCGGCTACCTGCTGATCCTCATCCTCGGCCCGATCGCCGCCTCGATCATCCAGCTCGCCATCTCCCGCTCCCGCGAGTACGAGGCCGACTCCTCCGGAGCGCAGCTCACCGGCGATCCGCTCGCGCTGGCCAGCGCCCTGCGGAAGCTGGACGCGGGCACCAAGCAGCTGCCACTGCCCGCCGAGCCCCGGATCGAGACCGCGAGCCACATGATGATCGCGAACCCGTTCGGGCCCGTTAAGGGCATGTCCAAGATGTTCTCCACCCACCCGCCGATGGCCGAGCGGATCGCCCGGCTCGAACAGATGGCAGGTCGACGCCCGTGAAGACGATCCTCAACATCATCTGGCTGATTCTCTGCGGATTCTGGATGTTCCTGGGCTACATGCTCGCCGGCGTCCTGCTCTGCATCACGATCATCGGCATCCCCTTCGGACTCGCCGCGTTCCGCATCGGGCTGTACGCGCTGTGGCCCTTCGGGCAGACGGTCGTGGACCGCCGCGACGCGGGCGCGCCCTCCTGCGTGGGCAACGTCCTGTGGCTGATCCTGGCCGGCTGGTGGCTCGCCCTCGGCCACATCACCACCGGAATCGCCCTCTGCATCACGATCATCGGCATCCCGCTCGGCATCGCGAACTTCAAGATGATCCCGGTGTCGCTGCTGCCGCTCGGCAAGGAGATCGTCCCCACGGAGCAGGCGTACGGATACGCGGGCCGATAGGTGCAGAACCCCCGGTACGCGCTCCTCTCCGGCTCGTACGCCGTAGCCCTCTGCAAGGACGTCGACGGCCTGTACGGGGAGCCTGTGCCGGCGCCGCCCGTGCGCTACGAGCTCCGCGGCTGCGAGCCGCGCGGGGAGCTGGCCAGGGCCGTCACCGAGGCGCTGGTGGAGGGAACGGCGCCGCTCGGCACGCTGGACGTGGAGGTGCCGGACGGCCTGTGGCGCCTCGAGGGGGTCCGCGTCCTCGGCGCGCGCGGAGACGCCGTGACCGTCGAGACGACGGGCAGCCCGCACCGACGGGCCCGCGGCTCACAGCCGGCCCGCTGCGCCAACCTGATACGGATCTCGCCCGAGCCACCGCCGGAGGCCACCCGTACCGAGGTCACCTTCCTCGGCTGCTCTCCGCGCGGGGCCCTGCGCGACGCGCTCGCCGCCGGGGCGGAGGATTTCGAGACGGTCCACTACCGGGTCCTGGCCTGGACGGGGGATCTGCACCACGGCGGTGAGGCGGGCCGTATCACCGGCTGGGACACCTCCGCCGACCACCGCGGCCTGCTCGACCTGACCGTGGCCTTCCCCCGCGCGGGGCTCGTGCCGCCGCAGACCCGCGAGGTCTGGGACCTGTTCTTCGGCGGCCGACTCGCCGAGCCCGGCACCTGGCGGCGGTTCACCGGTGCGGCGCGCGGCGAGTGGCTGAGGCAGGCCGGCCGTCGGACGCACGGCGCTCCGGAGTTCGCCCCGGGGGCCGTGTACGAGCTCGACGGAGCCGGTGTCGTCGACGAGACCTCGTTCCTCTGCGCCCTCGGGGAGGCCGTGTACGGCCCCGGCCACGGCCCCGGTGTCGAGGCGGGGGACTTCGGGGAGGAGTGGGCGGGGATCACGCTCGTCTGGCACCGGGCCGATGTGGCCCGCGCCTGCCTGGGCGTCCAGCCGTGGCGCGGACACCGTCCCGCGACGTTCGAGGAACTGGCCGACGCTCTCAGGAAGGCGGGGGTACGGCTCGTCCTCGACTGATCGCCCACGCCACCACGCCCGCGGCGACCACCCCGGAGCCCGCGAGGACGGCGCCGAGCGGCAGGGCGAAGGCGAGCGCGGCGCACCCGGCGAGTCCGAGTGCGGCGAGCGGCCGGCGCGCGGGTCCCAGGGTCCAGGCGGCGGCGTTCGCGATGCCGTAGTAGACGAGCACGCCGAAGGACGAGAAGCCGATCGCGCCCCGCACGTCCGCCGTCGCCGCGACGACGGCGACCACCGCGCCCACCGCGAGCTCGGCCCGGTGCGGTACCTGGAAGCGGGGGTGGACTGCCGCGAGGGCGGTCGGCAGATAGGCGTCCCGGGCCATCGCCAGGGTCGTACGGGACACCCCGAGAATCAGCGAGAGCAGCGAGCCGAGGGCCGCGACTGCCGCGCCCACCGCGACCACCGGCACGAGCCACGCGGCGCCCGCCGCCCGGGCGGTGTCCGTCAGCGGCGCGGGGGAGTCGGCGAGGGCCTCGGGGCCGAGGACGGTGAGCACGCTGACCGCGACGAGCGCGTAGACGGCGAGCGCGATGCCGAGGGCGAGGGGCACGGCCCGGGGGATCGTCCGGGCCGGGTCGCGGACCTCCTCGCCGAGCGTGGCGATGCGTGCGTACCCCGCGAATGCGAAGAAGAGCAAACCTGCGGCCTGCAGCACGCTGCCGGTGGTGAGCTCTGCGCCGAGGGGGAGCGGGTGCGTCCCGCCGGCCCCGAGGCCGACCGCGACGACCACGGCGAGGACGGCGAGAACGAACCCCACGATCACCCGGGTGAGGAGCGTCGACTTCTGAACTCCCCCGTAGTTGACGGCTGTCAGGGCCACCACGGCGGCCACCGCCACCGCGTGTGCGTGCGCCGGCCAGATGTAGGCGCCGACGGTCAGGGCCATGGCCGCGCAGGAGGCCGTCTTGCCGACCACGAACGCCCAGCCGGCGAGGTACCCCCAGAAGGATCCGAGGCATTCGCGACCGTACACATACGTGCCACCCGAACGCGGGTACCGGGCCGCGAGCCGAGCCGAGGCCATGGCGTTGCAGTACGCGACGACGGCGGCGATCCCGAGCGCGAGGAGCAGCCCGCCCCCGGACCCGACGGCCTCCGCGGCGGGCCCGAGCGCGACGAAGATCCCGGCCCCGACCATGGCGCCGAGCCCGATCACGACCGCGTCGAAGACACCGAGGGACCGGCGCAGCTCAGCACTCATGCGCCGCAGCCTAGCTAGAGCCCCGTCTCCCTCAAGGTGATGTTGAGTCGCCCGGCAAGCCCGAGTGCGGGATCGGCCGTTCCCGGCCGGACCTTCGGCACCCCGTGATGGACCCACCGCGACACCCCGCCGAACACGAACAGATCGCCGGAGGCCAGCTCGACGTCCTGGTACGGCCGCCCCCGGCCCTCCTCGTTGCCGAACCGGAAGACGCACCGGTCCCCGAGGCTCAGCGACACCACCGGCGCACCCGAACGCTCCTCGCGGTCCTGGTGCATCCCCATCCGCGCCCCCGGCGCGTAGAAGTTGACGAGCGCGGTGTCGGGAGTGAATCCGCCGTCGTCCCCGTACGCCTCGACGAGCGCCTCACGGCCCAGGCCCACGAGCCAGTCGGGCAACGGAACCCCGACGGAGTCGAGATAGCGGTACGGCACCCACTGCCGGCCCAGGCAGAGCGACCGCACCGACATGACCCCGCCACCGGGCAGCACGGTCTGCCGGTACGGCACCGGCCCGCGCCCCCACTCCCGGCAGACGTCCACCAGCTCCCGCTGCCGTGCGAGCGGGAGCCACGCGGGCACGTGCACCGCGCCGGGCGCGACCGTGGCCCGCTCACGGGGAAACAGCCCCTCGGTCACACCGGGGCTCCCTCCAGGCCGAGGAGCCGCTGCTTGCGGTCGAGCCCCGCGGCGTACCCGCGCAGACTGCCGTCGGCCCCGATCACCCGGTGGCAGGGCCGCACCACGAGCAGCGGATTGCGCCCGATCGCGGTCCCCACGGCCCGTACGCCGGCGCCCGGGGAACCGACCCGCCAGGCGATCTCCCCGTACGAGACGGTCGTGCCGTACGGGATCTCCTCCAGGGCCCGCCAGACGCGCCGCTGGAACTCGGTCCCGGCGTCGCCGTCGAGCGGCAGTTCGAATCGGTCGCGGCGCCCGGCGAAGTACTCACCGAGCTGCCCGGCGGCCTCGGCGAAGGCCTCGGGCGCCAGGGTCCACCCGTCCTCGACCTCGACGGCGCCCTTCTGCCCCGGCAGGGACAGTGAGCGCAGCACGGCACGGCCCCCTTCGGCGAGCTGCCCGACAAGCAGCATCTCGCCCAGGGGGCCGTCGACGTACGCGTACACGGTCATGGCTGGTTCCTCTCCCCGCACGGGTCTTCCACGTCCAGTGTGCGGGGCCCGCCACGCCTCGGGCTGGCGGTATTCGGACACGAGCCTGACGACCCGCTACGAGGTCAGCGGTAGTTCACGAACTGGATGGCGAAGTCGAAGTCCTTGCCCTTGAGCAGCGCCTGCACGGCCTGCAGGTCGTCCCGGCTCTTGGAGCTGACCCGCAGCTCGTCACCCTGGACCTGCGCCTTGACGCCCTTGGGGCCCTCGTCGCGGATGGCCTTCGCGACCTTCTTGGCGTTCTCCTGGGAGATGCCCTCGGTCACCGACGCGAAGAGCTTGTACTCCTTGCCGGACAGCTGCGGCTCACCCTCGACGTCCAGCGACTTCAGCGAGATGCCCCGCTTGATCAGCTTGGTCTGGAAGATGTCGAGGATCGCCATGACGCGCTCCTCGCCGTTGGCCTGCATGAGGATCTTCTCGCCCGACCACGAGATCGAGGCGTTGGTTCCCTTGAAGTCGTAGCGCTGGGAGATCTCCTTCACGGCCTGGTTGAGGGCGTTGTCGACCTCCTGCCGCTCGACCTTGGACACGATGTCGAAACTGGAGTCGGCCATGACTCGTGGCTCCTTGCTCGGATGCTTGGGGTACAGCCCAAAGCCTAGGGGGTGTGCCACGGCCCGAACCGCTGATCAATCCGGTGGCGAACCACCCCCCGGGATCAGGTATTGTTTACGTCGTTGCCACGGAACACCGCCGAAAAGCGGCTCCATGGCGGCAATCTCATGGCGATGTGCCCGAGTGGCCAATGGGAGCGGACTGTAAATCCGTCGGCTTAGCCTACCCAGGTTCGAATCCTGGCGTCGCCACGCGAAACGGAAGGTCCCCGGTGCTTGCACCGGGGACCTTCCTTCGTTTCCGGGCGGGGTGCCGGGTCCGTCAGTTTCCGGCCACGTCCTTCACCGCGACCGAGAGCGGGGTCGAGCCCGAGACCAGTTCCAGGGTCAGGCCGGCCGTCGCCGGGGTGTCGAGGAGTTCGGCGATCGTCGCCGCCACGTCGTCGCGGGGGACCGGGCCGCGACCCGTCCGGGCCTCCAGGCGGACCAGGCCCGTGCCCGCGTCGTCCGTGAGGCTGCCGGGGCGCAGGATCGTCCAGTCCAGGGCCGCACGGGAACGGACGTCGTCGTCGGCCGCGCCCTTGGCGCGCAGGTAGACGTCGAAGACCCCGTCACCCGCGTGCGTGGCGTCCGCGCCCATCGACGAGACGACGATGTACCGGCGTACGCCCGCGCGTTCGGCCGCGTCGGCGAACAGGACCGCCGCCGCGCGGTCCACGGTGTCCTTGCGTTCCACGCCGCTGCCCGGGCCCGCGCCGGCCGCGAAGACGGCCGCGTCGGCGCCCTGGAGCACGGCCGCGACCATCTCGACCGACGCCGACTCCAGGTCCAGGACGACGGGCTCGGCCCCCACGTCCCGCAGGTCACCGGCCTGTTCCGGTCTGCGGATGACCCCCGCGACCTCGTGCCCGTGCGCCGAGAGCAGCCTCTCCAGGCGCAGGGCGATCTGTCCGTGTCCTCCAGCGATGACGATGCGCATACTCACGACCGTACGACGGGTCCGGCCGGAGGGCTTCCCGGCTCGGGCGGCCGCTCCGGACGTGCCTGGCGCGGCAGGTCGAGCGCCGCCGCCGAGTCGCAGTACTCGCGCACCGCGCTCGTCCGGGCCACCACCCGCCCCCGGTGCACCACGATCCGGCTGTACGCGAGGGACAGCACGCCCGACAGGCGTTCGCCGCGCACCGCGAGCAGCTCCGCCGGGAAACCGGCCTCGACCCGCACCTCCGGCAGCCCAATCGCCGCGCGCGCCTCCGCGCTCACCGCCGCGTACGCCTCCTCCGCCGGCAGTCCGCCGAGCGAGGCGAGGAGGTACGCCGCCTCCAATGGATCGCCGCGCCCCACCGGGTTGGCGATGTCCCGCATCGCCCCGCTGCCCGCCGCGAGCCCCACCCCGGCGGCCCGCAGCAGCCGCACCGGCGCCGCGCCGCGCAGCTCCGTGCCCCCGCAGCCGCCCTGCGGCAGGCAGACCACGGTCACGCCGGCCGCCGCCAGTCCGTCCGCCGCCCGTCGTGCCACGTCGGCGGGGAGCCGACCGAGGCCCGCGCACGGTCCGATCGTCACGCCGGGCCGCAGCCCGCCGGCCATCGCCGCGAGCCGGGCGAGGCGGGCCGGGTCGTCCGCGTCGGTGTGCAGGTCGACGGGTACGCCGTGCTCGGCCGCGACCTCCAGGACCGCCTCCACGTACCCCGTCGGGTCCGGGTCGAGGTCCGGGCAGCCACCCACCACCCCGGCGCCCATCTTCACCGCGTCCCGCAGCATCGCCAGCCCGTCCGCGCCGGCCACTCCGGTGAGCAGCCTCGGCACCGCGACCGCGGTGAGGTCCACGAGGCCGCGCAGCGAGCGTCTGGCCTGGAGGACGGCTTCGAGCGGGCCGAGCCCGTGGACGTCGCCGATCCGGACGTGCGCCCGCTGCGCGGTCGCGCCGTGGCCGAGCTGGAGCAGCGCCGCCTCGGTGGCCCGGCGTTGCACCTCCTCGGGGGCGTACGAGACGGGTCCGGGGGAGTCGGCGGAGAGCGCGGTGTCGGCGTGGGCGTGGGGTTCGGCGGCGGCGGGCAGCAGCAGATAGCCGGCGAGTTCCACGCGGGCGCCCGTGGCGGTGAGGCTGCCGGCCGTGCCGACCGCCTCGATCCGGCCGCCGACGAGCCGTACGTCCACGGACCGGCCGTCGGTGAGCCGTGCGTGGGAGAGCAGGAGCGAGGTCGAGTCGGCCGTGGTGGCGGCCCCGTCCTCGGGCGGCTGGGGCTGCTTGCTGTCGGCTGACATCGGGGGCTCCTCAAGGCTCCTCAAGATCAAGATCACGAAGCGTGGGGCAGAGCCTAGGGGTGCCCGGACCGACCTTCGAGGAGGAGCGCAATAGTCGTACCGATGAGGCCACGAGTGGCGTACGGGACGCCTGGTGAGGACCGTCGCGGGGGCGTCGCGAAACGGATTTGGGTGATGGGCCGGAGACCGTGTAATGTCTTCCTCGCTCGCCCCAATAGCTCAGTCGGTAGAGCGTCTCCATGGTAAGGAGAAGGTCTACGGTTCGATTCCGTATTGGGGCTCTGGTGAGAAGGACCCGTCCTCGGGCGGGATCCGGATCATCAAAGCGGTGTAGCTCAGTCGGTAGAGCAAGCGGCTCATAATCGCTGTGTCACCGGTTCAAGTCCGGTCACCGCTACACACGGTAGCCGATTGTGGGGTCGGTCCTTCGATCGGCTACTCTTTTATGCGTTCATCCGTCCCATCCGTCCAAGGAGCACTCACGTGGCTGCCACCGACGTCCGCCCGAAGATCACGCTGGCCTGCGTGGAGTGCAAGGAGCGGAACTACATCACCAAGAAGAACCGGCGTAACAACCCGGACCGTCTTGAGATGAAGAAGCACTGCCCCCGCTGCAACTCGCACACTGCACACCGCGAGACGCGCTAACCAGGCTCGTACACGAGGCCGTCCCCACTCGGGGGCGGCCTCGTGTCGTTTGTCGGCAACAAATCCAGGAGGTATCGAGTCCATGGCGCTCGACCAGTCCTTCGTGGGCCGGACCTATCCGCCCACTCCGGCCTACGAGGTCGGCCGGGAGAAGATCCGCGAGTTCGCCGAGGCGATCGGGGATGTGAATCCCGCCTACGTCGATCAGGAAGCGGCCAAGGAGTTCGGGCACCCCGATGTGATCGCTCCGCCGACCTTTGTGTTCGCCATCACGTTCAAGGCGGCCGGCGCGGTCATCGAGGACCCCCAGCTGGGTCTGGACTACAGCCGGGTCGTCCACGGCGACCAGAAGTTCGCCTACACGCGGCCCGTGCGCGCCGGTGACCGGCTGTCCGTCACCTCCACCATCGAGGCGATCAAGTCGATGGCGGGCAACGACATCCTGGACATCCGCGGCGAGGTCCACGACGAGTCCGGCGAGCACGTCGTGACCGCCTGGACCAAGCTCGTCTCCCGCGCACCCGAGGGGGTCTGACCATGACCGCGAAGATCGCCTACGACGAGGTCGAGGTCGGCACCGAGCTGCCCGCGCAGACCTTTCCCGTGACGCGCGCCACGCTCGTCCGGTACGCCGGCGCCTCCGGGGACTTCAACCCCATCCACTGGAACGAGAAGTTCGCGGTGGAGGTCGGCCTCCCCGACGTCATCGCCCACGGCATGTTCACCATGGCCGAGGCGATCCGCGTCGTCACCGACTGGGCCGGCGACCCCGCCGCCGTCGTCGAGTACGGCGTCCGCTTCACCAAGCCCGTCGTCGTCCCCAACGACGAGGCCGGCGCGCTGATCGAGGTCAGCGCCAAGGTCGCCGCCAAGCTGGAGGACCAGCAGGTGCGGGTCGACCTGACCGCGATGTGCGCGGGCCAGAAGGTCCTGGGCATGTCCCGGGCCGTGGTCCGGCTCGCGTAGGCGCCGAGCACCGGTTGATCAAGAGTGGGCGGCCGCGGAGAGCGGCCGCCCACTCTTTCCCGTTGCCAAGTTAGTGATTGAGTACTAACTTGGTCACATGGTCAGGATGAGTGCGGAGGAGCGGCGCGAGAGCGTCATCCGGGCGGCGATGAGCGAGTTCAGCCGCGGCGGGTACTACGGCACGTCCACCGAGGCGATCGCCAAGCGCGTCGGCGTCTCGCAGCCGTACCTGTTCCGGCTCTTCCCGGGCAAGAAGGCCATCTTCCTGGCCGCGTCCGAGCGCTGCATCAGCGACACGATCCGGGTCTTCGAGCAGGCCTCGGAAGGGCTGTCCGGCCAGGACGCCCTCCATGCCATGGCCGGTGCGTACACCCGGATCATCACCGAGGACCCCGACCGGCTCCTCATGCAGATGCAGGTGTACGTGACCGTCGCCGCTGCCGAGGCGGCCGGGGACCACGAGTTCGGCGAGGCCGTGCGGGCCGGCTGGACGGTGCTCTGGGAGACCGTCCACCTCGCGCTCGGTGCGGACGCCGACGAGACCACGACCTTCCTGGCGTACGGGATGCTCATCAACACCCTCGTCGCCATGGGTTTTCCGCCCGAGCACCGGGTCTGGGAGGGGTTCTACCCCTCCGTCCGCCGCCCGGGCGGTCGGGAGAAGTAGCACCGCCGCCCGCCTTCGCGCGCCCCCGTCGCAGGGCTGCTCCTTCATGGGCGGGAAAGTTAGTCAGCAATAACTAACCTGAGATCTGAGGGGCCGTAATGAACCAGCCAGCAGCCCGCCGCGGTTCCGCCGCCTGGGCACTCGTCATCACCAGCGCCGCCGGCTTCATGGCGGCCCTCGACAACCTCGTCGTCACCACCGCCCTCCCCTCGATCCGCGAGGACCTCGGCGGAGCACTGCACGACCTCGAATGGACGGTGAGCGCGTACACCCTCACGTTCGCCGTCCTGCTCATGTTCGGCGCCGCGCTCGGCGACCGCTTCGGCCGCCGCCGGCTGTTCATCGTCGGACTCACCGTCTTCACCGGCGCCTCCGCCGCGGCCGCCCTCGCCCCCGGCATCGACGCGCTGATCGCCGCCCGTGCCGTCCAGGGCGTCGGCGCCGCGATCATGATGCCGCTCACGCTCACGCTGCTCACCGCGGCCGTCCCGGCCGCCAAGCGCGGGACGGCCTTCGGCATCTGGGGCGCCGTCCAGGGACTCGCCGTCGCCTCCGGACCCCTCATCGGCGGCGTCCTCACCGAGCACCTCTCCTGGCAGTGGATCTTCTGGCTGAACGTCCCGCTCGGCCTCGCCCTGCTGCCGCTCGCCCGGCTGCGCCTCGCCGAGTCGCACGGCAGCGGCGCCCCCCTCGACATCGTCGGCACGCTCCTCGCCAGCGGCGGCCTCTTCGGCATCGTGTACGCGCTGATCCGCGGCCCGATCGACGGCTGGACCTCCCTCACCGTCCTCACCGGACTGATCGCCGGCGCCGCGCTCATCGGCGGATTCATCCACCACGGCATACGCGGCAAGGCACCGATGCTGCCCATGCGGCTCTTCCGCAACCGCGCCTTCGCCGGGATCAACGCGGCCAGCCTGCTGATGTTCCTCGGCATGTTCGGCTCGATCTTCCTGCTCAGCCAGTACATGCAGGGCGTCCTCGGCTACTCGCCCACCGAGTCCGGACTGCGGATGCTGCCCTGGACCGGCATGCCGATGATCGTCGCGCCGCTCGCGGGCGCCCTCTCCGACCGGATCGGCGGCCGCCCGGTGGTCGCCGCGGGCCTCGCCCTCCAGGCGATCGGCCTCGCCTGGTTCGCGCTCGTCCTGACCCCCGACGCCTCGTACGCCGCCCAGCTCCCCGCCCTCGTCGTGAGCGGCATCGGCATGGCGCTGTACTTCGCACCGGCGGCCAACCTCGTGATGTCCAGCGTCCGCCCCTCCGAGCAGGGCATCGCCTCCGGCGCCAACAACGCGCTGCGCGAGGTCGGAGGCGCGCTCGGCGTCGCCGTGATGGCCTCGATCTTCGCCGCCCAGGGCGGCTACGAGTCCGGCCAGAGCTTCGTCGACGGCCTGCTGCCCGCGCTGTGGGTCGGGGCCGGAGCGGTGGCCCTCGGCGCGGTGGCGGTGCTGTTCGCGCCGTCGCGGCGCCAGGAGGCCCGGCGGAAGGCGGAGGGCGCGGCCGAGGCGGAGGCAGGGAAGAAGGACCTGATCACCGTGTGAGCGGTCCCCGCGCCGTCCCGGCGGGAAGACGAAACGTCTCCCCGCCGGGACCGCCCCGTACCCTTGAGCCCGTGCAGCCTCTTCTCGACGCCCCCCTCGCGCCCCTGACCACCTTCCGGCTCGGCGGTCCCGCGGCCCGGCTCGTCACCGCCACCACGGACGACGAGGTGGTCGCGGCCGTCCGCGAGGCCGACGCCACGGGGACGCCGCTGCTGATCATCGGCGGCGGGTCCAACCTCGTCATCGGCGACAAGGGCTTCGACGGCACCGCCCTGCGGATCGCGACCGAGGGCTTCGCCCTCGACGGGACCAGGCTGGAGCTCGCCGCCGGCGAGGTCTGGACGGACGCCGTCGCCCGCACCGTCGAGGCCGGGCTCGCCGGGATCGAGTGCCTGGCCGGCATCCCCGGCTCGGCCGGCGCGACCCCGATCCAGAACGTCGGCGCGTACGGGCAGGACGTCTCCGCCACCGTGACCGAGGTCGTCGCCTACGACCGGCGCGCCGAGGAGACCGTCACCCTCACCAACGCCGAGTGCGCCTTCTCGTACCGCCACAGCCTCTTCAAGGACCACCCCGAGCGGTACGTTGTGCTGCGGGTCCGCTTCGAGCTGGAGGACGCGGAGGGGCTGTCCGCCCCGATCAAGTACGCGGAGACCGCCCGGGCCCTCGGTGTCGAGGCCGGCGACCGGGTGCCGCTCGCCAAGGCCCGTGAGACCGTCCTCGCGCTGCGCGCCGGCAAGGGCATGGTCCTGGACCCGGAGGACCACGACACCTGGTCCGCGGGCTCCTTCTTCACCAACCCGATCCTCACGGCGGGGGAGTACGAGAGCTTCCTCGCGCGCGTGGCCGGGCGGCTCGGCGCGGACGTCGCCCCGCCGGCCTTCCCCGCGGGCGAGGACGGCGCCGTGAAGACCTCCGCCGCCTGGCTGATCGACCGCGCCGGGTTCACCAAGGGGTACGGCTCCGGGCCCGCGCGGATCTCCACCAAGCACACGCTCGCCCTGACCAACCGGGGCGAGGCGACCACCGAGGACCTGCTGGCGCTGGCCCGTGAGGTCGTCGCCGGGGTCCACGAGGCCTTCGGGATCACCCTGGTCAACGAGCCCGTCACGGTGGGCGTCTCGCTCTGAGGTCCGTCGGCGGCCCGTCCGGCGTCAGTACGCGACGCCCACGCCCTGCCTGACCGTGGCCGGGTCGTCGATCATCGCCAGCATCGCGTGCGCCACGTCGGCGCGGGCGAGCGAGCGGCCCCGGGCCGGGGTGCCGCCGACGACCGTCCGGTAGCGGCCGGTGCCCTGCTTGTCCGTCAGCTTGGGCGGGCGTACGGACGTCCAGTCCGCGGTGCTCGCCGCGAGCTCGGCCTCCATGACCCGCAGATCGGCGTAGACGTCCTTCAGGACCGCGTTGACGATCGCGAGGACGGCCCTGTCCGCGAGGCCCTGGCGGTCCGGGACCGGGCCGACCGGGGCCGCGCTGACCACCAGGAGTCGGCGCACCTTCTCCGCCTCCATGGCGGTGAGCACCGAGCGGGTCAGCCGGGCGGCCACGCCCGCGTCCGCGCGGCTGCGGGCGCCGAGCCCCGAGAGCACCGCGTCTCTGCCGGTGAGCGCCCCGCGCAGGGGCTCGGGATCGGAGAGGTCGGCGCGCAGGACCGTCAGCCGTCCGCCGGTGGCCGCGAGCCGGGCCGGGTCCCGTACGACCGCCGTCACCTCGTGGCCCGCGGCCAGTGCCTGGCCGACGATCTCCCGGCCGATGCCGCCGGTCGCGCCGAAGACTGTGAGCTTCATGTCGCACCCTCCAGGGGTGGGTAAGTGTTCACTCACCCCCAGGGTGGGTGGATACTCACTCACGCGTCAAGCGTGGCTGGAGGATGCATGGAACAGAAGCCGACCCGGGTACGGATCGTGGACGCCGCCCGCGACCTCATGCGGACCGTGGGCCTCGCCCGCACCACGACCAAGGAGATCGCCAGGGCCGCAGGCTGCTCGGAGGCCGCGCTCTACAAGTACTTCTCCAGCAAGGAGGAACTCTTCCTCGCTGTCCTCGACGAGCGGCTTCCCCGGCTCGGCGGGCTCCTCGACACGCTCGCCGCCGACCCCGGCGGCCGTACCGTCGAGCAGAACCTCACGGAGGTCGCCCGGCAGGCCGCCCTCTTCTACGAGCAGACCTTCCCGGTCGTCGCCTCCCTCTACGCGGAACCGCAGCTCAAGCAGCGCCACGAGGACGCCATGCGCAGCTACGGCAAGGGCCCCCACAAGCCCGTCGAAGGCCTCACCGCCTATCTGCGGGCCGAGCAGCGGCACGGCCGCATCGCCGCCGACGCCGATCCGGCGGCCGCCGCGGCCCTGCTCCTCGGGGCATGCGTCCAGCGCGCCTTCGTCTGGGAGATGACCCCGGACCGCCGGCCCCCGGACTCCCTCGACGACTTCGCGCGCGGCATCGCGCGCACCCTGACGGCAGGGATCTGCCGGACGGCCGACTGAGCGGGCTCGGCCGGAGCACCGCCGACCGGGATCAGACGGAGAACCGGCCGGGCGGGGTCAGCCGGAGGACCGGCCGGGCGGGGTCAGCCGGAGGACCGGCCGGGCGGGGTCAGCCGGCGGACCGACCCGGGCGGGGTCAGCCGGAAGACCGACTGAACAGGGTCAGCCCGCGATCCAGTCGTCGATCCCCGCGAGCAGCTTCGCCTGGACGTCCGCCGGGGCCGCCGACCCCCGCACCGACTGCCGGGCCAGTTCCGCCAGTTCCGCGTCCGTGAAGCCGTGGTGCCTGCGGGCGATCTCGTACTGCGCCGCCAGGCGGGAGCCGAAGAGCAGGGGGTCGTCCGCGCCGAGGGCCATCGGCACACCGGCGTCGAAGAGCGTCCGCAGCGGGACGTCCTCGTGCTTCTCGTACACCCCGAGGGCCACGTTGGACGCCGGGCAGACCTCGCAGGTCACGCCCCGCTCCGCGAGCTTGCGCAGCAGGCGCGGGTCCTCGGCCGACCGGACTCCGTGGCCGACCCGGGAGGCCCGCAGATCGTCCAGGCAGTCCCGTACGGACGCCGGACCCGTCAGTTCGCCGCCGTGCGGGGCGGCGAGCAGGCCGCCCTCGCGCGCGATGGCGAAGGCCCGGTCGAAGTCCCGAGCCAGGCCGCGCCGCTCGTCGTTGGAGAGCCCGAAGCCGACCACGCCCCGGTCCGCGAACCGCACCGCGAGCCGTGCGAGCGTCCGTGCCTCCAGCGGGTGCTTCATCCGGTTCGCCGCGACGAGCACCCGCATCCCGAGCCCGGTCTCCCGCGAGGCCGCGTCGACCGCGTCGAGGATGATCTCCAGGGCGGGGATGAGTCCGCCGAGGTGCGGGGCGTACGAGGTGGGGTCGACCTGGATCTCCAGCCAGCCCGAGCCGTCCCGGACGTCCTCCTGGGCCGCCTCGCGGACGAGCCGCTGGATGTCCTCGGGGGCGCGCAGGCAGGAGCGGGCGATGTCGTACAGCCGTTGGAAGCGGAACCAGCCGCGCTCGTCGGTCGCCCGCAGCTTCGGTGGCGTGCCACTGCTCAGCGCCTCGGGAAGGTGCACGCCGTACTTGTCGGCCAGCTCGATCAGAGTGGTGGGCCGCATCGAACCGGTGAAGTGCAGGTGCAGATGGGCCTTGGGCAGCTGGGTGAGATCGCGGTAAACGTGCTCCATCGGCTGATCCTGCCGCACCCGAATGGACGAAGGCACCCCGTTTCCCCGATCGGGACCTTGCTAGAACGCAAAAACGGGCCCCCGGCTCCGAAGAACCGGGGGCCCGCGAGGAGTGCGATCAGTCGGTCGCCTCGGCGAGGAGCTTCTGCAGGCGGGACACGCCCTCCACCAGGTCCTCGTCACCCAGCGCGTACGACAGGCGCAGGTAGCCCGGCGTGCCGAAGGCCTCGCCCGGGACGACCGCGACCTCGGCCTCGTCCAGGATCAGGGCGGCCAGCTCGACGGAGGTCTGCGGGCGCTTGCCGCGGATCTCCTTGCCGAGCAGGGCCTTCACCGAGGGGTACGCGTAGAACGCGCCCTCCGGCGTCGGGCAGTACACGCCCTCGATCTCGTTGAGCATCCGCACGATCGTCTGGCGGCGGCGGTCGAAGGCGGTCCGCATCTCCGCGACGGCGTCCAGGTTGCCCGAGACGGCGGCGAGGGCGGCGATCTGCGCCACGTTGCTCACGTTGGACGTGGCGTGCGACTGCAGGTTCGTCGCGGCCTTCACGACGTCCTTCGGGCCCACGATCCACCCGACGCGCCAGCCCGTCATCGCGTACGTCTTCGCCACACCGTTGACCACGATGCACTTGTCGCGCAGCTCGGGAACGAGCGCCGGCAGCGAGGTGAACTTCGCGTCGCCGTAGACGAGGTGCTCGTAGATCTCGTCGGTGAGGACCCACAGGCCGTGCTCGAGGGCCCAGCGGCCGATCGCCTCGGCGTCGGCCTCGCTGTACACCGCGCCGGTCGGGTTGGACGGCGAGACGAAGAGGACGACCTTGGTCCGCTCCGTACGGGCCGCCTCCAGCTGCTCCACCGAGACCCGGTAGCCGGTGGTCTCGTCGGCGACGACCTCCACCGGGACACCGCCCGCGAGGCGGATCGACTCCGGGTACGTCGTCCAGTAGGGCGCCGGGACGATGACCTCGTCGCCCGGGTCGAGGATGGCGGCGAACGCCTCGTAGATCGCCTGCTTGCCGCCGTTGGTCACCAGGACCTGGGCGGCGTCGACCTCGTAGCCGGAGTCGCGCAGCGTCTTGGCGGCGATGGCGGCCTTCAGCTCGGGCAGACCGCCGGCCGGCGTGTAGCGGTGGTACTTCGGGTTCTTGCAGGCCTCGACGGCCGCGTCGACGATGTAGTCCGGGGTCGGGAAGTCGGGCTCACCCGCGCCGAAACCGATCACCGGGCGCCCGGCGGCCTTGAGGGCCTTGGCCTTGGCGTCGACGGCGAGGGTGGCGGACTCGGAGATCGCACCGATCCGGGCGGAGACCCGACGCTCGGTGGGAGGGGTAGCAGCGCTCATGCGGCCCATCGTCCCAGACCTCTTCAAGGCCCGGCACACAGGTTTCACGGACCGGACAGGAACGGTCATTCCCGGTCGTACGCGCGTCCGACGGCAGGTCGGTCGTGGTTTCTGTTCGACGCGGGGGCCCCTGACCACGTATGCTCACTCCTCGTTGGCCCGCACCGACCACATCTCACGATGCGGTACGTTGAGGGACACCAACAAAGGGTCGTAGCTCAATTGGTAGAGCACCGGTCTCCAAAACCGGCGGTTGGGGGTTCAAGTCCCTCCGGCCCTGCTACACACACCGCCAGGTGTTGTGCGCATGTACGTACTTCATTGCACCGCCGTGCGGCTCCACCCGGGCGCGGCACGGCCGACCCGGAATCAGGTGAGAGATCGTGACGGACGCCGTAGGCTCCATCGACATGCCTGATGCCGATGACGAGGCCTCCGAGTCGAAGAAGAAGTCCCGCAAGGGCGGCAAGCGCGGAAAGAAGGGCCCCCTGGGCCGTCTCGCGCTCTTCTACCGGCAGATCGTCGCCGAGCTCCGCAAGGTCGTCTGGCCCACGCGCAGTCAGCTCTCGACGTACACCACCGTGGTGATTGTCTTCGTCGTCATCATGATCGGCCTTGTCACCGTGATTGACTATGGCTTCCAGGAAGCAGTCAAGTACGTCTTCGGCTGACTTTTTGTTCCACCCCATCTGTATCGCAGGAAGAAGCAGCCACCGTGTCTGACGCGAACCTGAACGACGCCTTCGAGTCCGAGTCCGTCGAGGACGAGCTGGACATCGTCGAGGCCGCCGACGAGGACCAGGCAGACGCTGCTGACGACGTTGCCGGCGACGCCGCCGAGGAAGCCGCTCTCGAGGTCGAGGACGAGGACCAGGACGAGGCGGAGACCGACGAGGACGACGACGAGTCCGACGCCGAGGGCGACGAGTCCGACGCCGACGAGGTCGAGGACGCAGAGGAAGAGACCGAGGAGGAGGCCGAGCCGGCCGCCCCGGTCGACCCGGTCGCCGCCCTCCGCGAGGAACTGCGCACCCTGCCCGGCGAGTGGTACGTCATCCACACCTACGCGGGCTACGAGAAGCGCGTGAAGGCCAACCTCGAGCAGCGTGCCGTCTCGCTCAACGTCGAGGACTTCATCTACCAGGCCGAGGTCCCCGAGGAAGAGATCGTCCAGATCAAGGGCGGCGAGCGGAAGAACGTCAAGCAGAACAAGCTTCCCGGCTACGTTCTCGTCCGCATGGACCTGACGAACGAGTCCTGGGGCGTCGTCCGCAACACCCCCGGCGTCACCGGCTTCGTGGGCAACGCCTACGACCCGTACCCGCTGACCCTGGACGAGATCGTCAAGATGCTCGCCCCGGAGGCCGAGGAGAAGGCCGCCCGCGAGGCCGCCGAGGCCGAGGGCAAGCCGGCTCCGGCCCGCAAGCTGGAGGTCCAGGTGCTGGACTTCGAGGTCGGCGACTCGGTCACCGTCACCGACGGCCCCTTCGCCACCCTCCAGGCGACCATCAACGAGATCAACCCCGACTCGAAGAAGGTCAAGGGCCTCGTCGAGATCTTCGGTCGCGAGACCCCGGTCGAGCTCAGCTTCGACCAGATCCAGAAGAACTGATCTCACAAGTTTCCGACCAGGTCAGAGTGGCTCCTGCAGCCGCTCTGACCTGCTCGGTTTTTGGCCGCGCGTCTATACCCGTTATCGTTGTGCGGTATGCCTGCATCCGGATGACCGGATGGCGGGCTGAACACTCTCACTAGGACCCGGAGAGAGCAATGCCTCCCAAGAAGAAGAAGGTCACGGGGCTTATCAAGCTCCAGATCAACGCTGGTGCGGCCAACCCGGCCCCGCCGGTCGGTCCCGCGCTGGGCCAGCACGGCGTCAACATCATGGAGTTCTGCAAGGCCTACAACGCCGCGACCGAGTCGCAGCGTGGCATGGTCGTGCCGGTGGAGATCACGGTCTACGACGACCGTTCCTTCACCTTCATCACCAAGACTCCGCCGGCCGCCAAGCTGATCCTCAAGGCCGCTGGTGTGGACAAGGGCTCCGGCGAGCCGCACAAGACCAAGGTCGCCAAGCTCACGGCTGCCCAGGTCCGCGAGATCGCCACGGTCAAGCTCCCCGACCTGAACGCCAACGACCTGGACGCCGCGTCCAAGATCATCGCTGGCACCGCCCGTTCCATGGGCATCACGGTCGAGGGCTGATCAGCCCCCTCGTGACCTAGTGGTAGGGCCAGCGCCGGCCCGCACCACGACTCCACACCTGAACCAACAGGAGAAGCAGTGAAGCGCAGCAAGACCCTCCGCGCAGCGGACGCCAAGATCGACAGCGAGAAGCTCTACGCTCCTCTCGAGGCCGTCCGTCTCGCCAAGGACACCTCCAGCACGAAGTTCGACGGCACCGTCGAGGTCGCCTTCCGCCTGGGCGTCGACCCGCGCAAGGCCGACCAGATGGTCCGCGGCACCGTGAACCTCCCGCACGGCACCGGCAAGACCGCCCGGGTCCTGGTCTTCGCGACCGGTGACCGTGCCGAGGCCGCGATCGCCGCTGGCGCCGACATCGTCGGCTCCGACGAGCTCATCGACGAGATCTCCAAGGGCAACCGCCTGAACGAGTTCGACGCCGTTGTGGCCACCCCGGACCTCATGGGCAAGGTCGGCCGCCTCGGCCGCGTCCTCGGCCCGCGTGGTCTCATGCCGAACCCCAAGGTCGGCACCGTCACCCCCGATGTCGCCAAGGCTGTCAACGAGATCAAGGGCGGCAAGATCGAGTTCCGCGTCGACAAGCACTCGAACCTGCACTTCATCATCGGCAAGGTCTCCTTCGACGAGACGAAGCTGGTCGAGAACTACGCCGCGGCCCTGGACGAGATCCTGCGTCTGAAGCCGTCCGCCGCGAAGGGTCGCTACATCAAGAAGGCGACCATCACGACGACGATGGGCCCCGGCATCCCGCTGGACTCGAACCGCACCCGCAACCTCCTCGTCGAGGAGGACCCGGCCGCGGTCTGAGCCCTTCCGGCTCACTGAGTGGTCAGTCGGCCCCGCACCTCCTCGGAGGTGCGGGGCCGACTTCTTGTTACGGTTCGAGGGACCGTACGAGGCTGCCCAAGGGTGGGGGAACAGATGAACGTGTCCGCATGGAAGCGCGCGGGTGTGGCAGTGACGGCCGTGGCCGTCGTCACCGGAGTCGCGGGGTGTCAGGACGGGGACGGGAAGGCCGCGGGCGCCGACAAGGCGCAGACGCAGAGCCTCGGTGACATCACGAAGGTCATCCGGACCGCGTACGAGAAGACCTCGGCCGCCAAGTCCGCGAAGATCCGGATGACGATGGAGCTGCCGACCGGTCTCGAGGGCGGCGGCACCATGGAGATGACCGGTGTCCAGGGCTGGGACCCGACCGTCATGGACATCACCGTCAAGGGCTCGATGCTGGGCGCGGCCGGCACCGGCGGCCCCGACAAGATGCGCATGATCATGCTCGGCAACGTCATGTACATGGACATGGGTGCCCAGCAGGCCGCCAAGACGGACGGCAAGCGCTGGATGAAGCTGGACATGCAGGCCGCCGCGGAGGCCTCCGGCGACAAGGCCCTCTCGAAGTCGATGACGGGCGGCCTGGAGAACATGAACCAGGACCCGGCCAAGCAGCTCGCCCTGCTCCTCGACTCGCCCAACCTCAAGCACCTCGGTGCCGAGAAGGTCGACGGCGTCGAGGCCCAGCACTACAAGGGCACGCTGACCCTGGAGCAGATGGTCGCCGCCAACAAGTCCCTGGACGTGCTGTCCGAGAAGGACCGCGCGGACCTGGTGGAGAACGTCAGGAAGGCCGGCATCACGGCGTACGACACCGAGGTCTGGGTCCGCGAGGACGGCTACCCGGCCCGGATGGACGTCGGCATGAAGTCGGCGCAGGGCACCGTGAAGATGGGGATGCACTACTCCGACTACGGCTCCAAGACGGCCGTCCAGGCCCCGCCGGCCGAGGACACCGTCGACCTCTTCGAAATGCTGAAGGGCCTCGGCGCAGGGGGCGGCCAGGCCTGATCCGCCCCGGCGTGTCCGGGGGTGGTCAGACCTGATTTGCCCCCGGGCGTGCCGGTCGCGTACTCTTCCGAAGAAGCCAAAGACCGCTGGTCGTCACTGTGCCGTCAAGGTGCGGTGGCCGAAGGATTCGCTGCGACGCGAACGACCCGCGCAGGTGATTGTGGATGAGTTCCCGGATCTTCATGATGCGGTTGAGCTGAGCCCCGAGCGCCTGCGCCCGGGGCGTTTTGTTTTGTCAGTCCCTTCTGAGCGGTCCTCATCACCCGGAAGGAGGCCGACGCTCTATGGCAAGGCCCGACAAGGCTGCCGCGGTAGCCGAGCTTGAGGACAAGTTCCGCAGCTCGAACGCCGTCGTGCTGACCTCGTACACGGGGCTCACCGTGGCGCAGCTGAAGACGCTGCGTCGTTCGCTCGGTGAGAACGCCCAGTACGCCGTGGTGAAGAACACGCTGACCAAGATTGCGGCCAACCAGGCCGGCATCTCCGCGCTGGACGACCAGCTTGCTGGTTCGACCGCGGCCGCCTTCGTCACCGGTGACCCGGTGGAGTCGGCGAAGGCTCTGCGTGACTTCGCCAAGGAGAACCCGAACCTCGTCATCAAGGGCGGTGTCCTTGATGGTAAGGCGCTGTCCGCCGATGAGTTCAAGAAGCTCGCGGACCTCGAGTCCCGCGAGGTTCTGCTCAGCAAGCTGGCCGGCGCGTTCAAGGGCAAGCAGTCGCAGACTGCCTCGCTCCTGCAGGCGCTGCCGTCGAAGTTCGTCCGCACC
Source organism: Streptomyces sp. NPDC029956 (assembly GCF_055574655.1). Lineage (NCBI taxonomy): Bacteria > Bacillati > Actinomycetota > Actinomycetes > Kitasatosporales > Streptomycetaceae > Streptomyces > Streptomyces sp. NPDC029956. The sequence continues at coordinate 142,740 of NZ_JBVHZJ010000016.1, forward strand.
GCGGAGGCGCTTCGCGTCAAGCTCGCCGAGCAGGGCGGTGCCGAGTAATTCGGCTCGCGTCATGATCTGTGCCGCCTAGGCGCAGGTCGTAGCGGGCCGTAACGCCCGCCTCTCTATACATCCGGCACCTGCCGAATTAGTGGAAGGATCGCCCATCATGGCGAAGCTCTCTCAGGACGACCTCCTCGCCCAGTTCGAGGAGATGACCCTCATCGAGCTCTCCGAGTTCGTGAAGGCCTTCGAGGAGAAGTTCGACGTCACCGCCGCCGCGGCCGTCGCCGTTGCCGGCCCGGGCGCCCCGGTCGCCGGTGCCGAGGCTGTCGAGGAGCAGGACGAGTTCGACGTCATCCTCGAGGGTGCCGGCGACAAGAAGATCCAGGTCATCAAGGTCGTGCGTGAGCTCACCTCCCTGGGCCTCAAGGAGGCCAAGGACCTCGTCGACGGCACCCCGAAGCCGGTCCTCGAGAAGGTCGCGAAGGAGGCCGCCGAGAAGGCTGCCGAGTCCCTCAAGGCCGCCGGCGCCTCCGTCACGGTCAAGTAAGACCGTTTCGAGTCGCTGAAGCTGACTCCTGCCCCCGTGTAACGCGGGGGCATCGAAAGGCGATCACCCTTCTGGGTGGTCGCCTTTCGGCGTTCCCGGGAAGGGCGTGGCGGGGGGCCGGAGGGCCGACGGGAGCGGAGTATGGTGATCTTCGCCGTGCGCCCCGCAGACCGGGGGGCCTTGACGAACCGCACGCAGCGCGCAATTCTCAGGACGCGTCGTCACAACGATCCGTTTCCGAGGCATGGATCGACGACTGAACGGGCAGTATCGAGGTGCGCCGCCCGGCGCGAGGTACCGCGGAGTTGAGAGCAACGAGGGTCGCGAATTATTCGCCCTGGACATCAGTGAGCCAAGTGGCTACACTGACCCTTTGCGCTGCCTGTTAGCTGCCCCCTGCCCGTCACCAGGGGCATACCTTCGCATCCGCTTCGTGGACCGACCCCGTCTGAGCTGGCCTTTTGGTCGTATCAGGAAAAGTCTGCCGTGAAGCGATGCAGGGGACCGGTACGCGCGTAGTGAGTCCGAGCCCTCGGAAGGACCCCCTCTTGGCCGCCTCGCGCAACGCCTCGACCAATACGAACAACGGCGCAAGCACCGCCCCGCTGCGCATCTCCTTTGCAAAGATCAAGGAGCCCCTCGAGGTTCCGAACCTCCTCGCGCTGCAGACCGAGAGCTTTGACTGGCTGCTCGGCAACGCCGCCTGGAAGGCTCGCGTCGAGGCTGCCCTTGAGTCGGGACAGGACGTCCCCAGGAAGTCCGGCCTGGAAGAGATCTTCGAGGAGATCTCGCCGATCGAGGACTTCTCCGGGTCGATGTCGCTGACCTTCCGCGACCACCGCTTCGAGCCGCCGAAGAACTCGATCGACGAGTGCAAGGACCGTGACTTCACGTACGGCGCCCCGCTCTTCGTCACCGCCGAGTTCACCAACAACGAGACCGGCGAGATCAAGTCCCAGACGGTCTTCATGGGCGACTTCCCGCTCATGACGAACAAGGGCACCTTCGTCATCAACGGCACCGAGCGTGTCGTGGTGTCGCAGCTGGTCCGTTCGCCGGGTGTCTACTTCGACTCCTCCATCGACAAGACGTCCGACAAGGACATCTTCTCCGCCAAGATCATCCCGTCCCGGGGTGCCTGGCTGGAGATGGAGATCGACAAGCGCGACCTGGTCGGTGTCCGCATCGACCGCAAGCGCAAGCAGTCCGTCACCGTCCTCCTCAAGGCTCTCGGCTGGACCACCGAGCAGATCCTCCAGGAGTTCGGCGAGTACGAGTCCATGCGCGCCACCCTGGAGAAGGACCACACCCAGGGCCAGGACGACGCGCTGCTCGACATCTACCGCAAGCTGCGTCCGGGCGAGCCGCCGACCCGTGAGGCCGCTCAGACGCTGCTCGAGAACCTCTACTTCAACCCGAAGCGCTACGACCTCGCCAAGGTCGGCCGCTACAAGGTGAACAAGAAGCTCGGCGCCGACGAGCCGCTGGACGCCGGCGTGCTCACCACCGACGACGTCATCGCCACGATCAAGTACCTGGTCAAGCTCCACGCGGGCGAGACCGAGACGATCGGTGAGAACGGCAACGAGATCGTCGTCGAGACCGACGACATCGACCACTTCGGCAACCGTCGTCTGCGCAACGTCGGCGAGCTCATCCAGAACCAGGTCCGCACGGGTCTGGCTCGTATGGAGCGCGTCGTGCGTGAGCGCATGACCACCCAGGACGTCGAGGCGATCACGCCGCAGACCCTGATCAACATCCGGCCGGTCGTCGCCTCCATCAAGGAGTTCTTCGGCACCAGCCAGCTGTCGCAGTTCATGGACCAGAACAACCCGCTGTCGGGTCTGACGCACAAGCGTCGTCTCTCGGCGCTGGGCCCTGGTGGTCTGTCCCGTGAGCGGGCCGGCTTCGAGGTCCGAGACGTGCACCCGTCCCACTACGGACGCATGTGCCCGATCGAGACCCCCGAAGGCCCGAACATCGGTCTGATCGGTTCGCTCGCCTCGTACGGCCGCGTCAACGCGTTCGGCTTCATCGAGACGCCGTACCGCAAGGTCGTCGACGGCCAGGTCACCGACGAGGTCGACTACGTCACCGCCGACGAGGAGGACCGCTTCGTCATCGCGCAGGCCAACGCCGCGCTCAACGACGACATGCGGCTCACCGAGAACCGAGTCCTGGTGCGTAAGCGTGGCGGCGAGGTCGACTACGTCCTGCCGTCCGAGGTGGACTACATGGACGTCTCGCCGCGCCAGATGGTGTCGGTCGCGACCGCCATGATCCCGTTCCTCGAGCACGACGACGCCAACCGTGCCCTCATGGGCGCGAACATGATGCGTCAGGCGGTGCCGCTGATCAAGTCGGAGGCCCCGCTCGTCGGCACCGGCATGGAGTACCGCTGTGCCACCGACGCCGGCGACGTGCTCAAGGCCGAGAAGGACGGTGTCGTCCAGGAGCTGTCGGCCGACTACGTCACGGTCGCCAACGACGACGGCACGTACATCACGTACCGCCTGCACAAGTTCTCGCGCTCGAACCAGGGCACCTCGGTCAACCAGAAGGTCGTCGTCGACGAGGGCGACCGTGTGATCGAGGGCCAGGTCCTCGCCGACGGTCCCGCCACCGAAGACGGCGAGATGGCGCTCGGCAAGAACCTGCTCGTGGCGTTCATGCCGTGGGAGGGTCACAACTACGAGGACGCGATCATCCTGTCGCAGCGCCTCGTGCAGGACGACGTCCTCTCCTCGATCCACATCGAGGAGCACGAGGTCGACGCCCGTGACACCAAGCTCGGCCCGGAGGAGATTACCCGGGACATCCCGAACGTCTCCGAGGAGGTCCTCGCGGACCTCGACGAGCGCGGCATCATCCGTATCGGTGCCGAGGTCGTCGCTGGCGACATCCTCGTCGGCAAGGTCACGCCCAAGGGTGAGACCGAGCTGACGCCGGAGGAGCGCCTGCTCCGCGCGATCTTCGGTGAGAAGGCCCGTGAGGTCCGTGACACCTCGCTGAAGGTGCCCCACGGCGAGATCGGCAAGATCATCGGCGTGCGCGTCTTCGACCGCGAGGAGGGCGACGAGCTTCCCCCGGGCGTGAACCAGCTGGTCCGCGTCTACGTCGCCCAGAAGCGCAAGATCACCGATGGTGACAAGCTCGCCGGCCGTCACGGCAACAAGGGCGTCATCTCCAAGATCCTTCCGATCGAGGACATGCCCTTCCTCGAGGACGGCACCCCGGTCGACATCATCCTCAACCCGCTGGGTGTCCCGTCCCGAATGAACCCGGGACAGGTCCTGGAGATCCACCTCGGCTGGCTCGCCAGCCGCGGCTGGGACGTCTCCGGTCTCGCGGACGACTGGGCGCAGCGCCTCCAGGCGATCGGCGCCGACCAGGTCGCCCCGGGCACCAACGTCGCCACCCCGGTGTTCGACGGTGCGCGTGAGGACGAGCTCGCGGGCCTGCTGAACCACACCATCCCGAACCGCGACGGCGAGCGCATGGTGCAGCCGACCGGTAAGGCGAGGCTGTTCGACGGCCGCTCCGGCGAGCCGTTCCCGGACCCGATCTCCATCGGGTACATGTACATCCTCAAGCTCCACCACCTGGTCGACGACAAGCTCCACGCCCGGTCGACCGGTCCGTACTCGATGATCACCCAGCAGCCGCTGGGTGGTAAGGCCCAGTTCGGTGGCCAGCGCTTCGGTGAGATGGAGGTGTGGGCGCTTGAGGCTTATGGCGCCGCGTACGCCCTCCAGGAGCTGCTGACGATCAAGTCCGACGACGTGACCGGCCGCGTGAAGGTCTACGAGGCCATCGTCAAGGGCGAGAACATCCCTGAGCCCGGCATCCCCGAGTCCTTCAAGGTGCTCATCAAGGAGATGCAGTCCCTGTGCCTCAACGTGGAGGTGCTGTCCTCGGACGGCATGTCCATCGAGATGCGCGACACCGACGAGGACGTCTTCCGCGCAGCGGAGGAGCTCGGCATCGACCTGTCCCGGCGCGAGCCGAGCAGCGTCGAAGAGGTCTGACGGGAGTTCGGTCGGGGACTCGGCGTTTCACCGCTGAGTCCCCGGCCGGCCCCAGGACCCCCGTATCAGACCCCAAGCCTTACAACCCTGAGAGGGATTGACGCATAGTGCTCGACGTCAACTTCTTCGACGAGCTCCGGATCGGTCTGGCCACCGCTGACGACATCCGTCAGTGGAGCCACGGCGAGGTCAAGAAGCCGGAGACCATCAACTACCGCACGCTCAAGCCCGAGAAGGACGGACTCTTCTGCGAGAAGATCTTCGGTCCGACCCGGGACTGGGAGTGCTACTGCGGCAAGTACAAGCGTGTCCGCTTCAAGGGCATCATCTGTGAGCGGTGTGGCGTCGAGGTCACCCGCGCGAAGGTGCGCCGCGAGCGGATGGGCCACATCGAGCTCGCCGCTCCCGTCACCCACATCTGGTACTTCAAGGGCGTCCCGTCGCGCCTTGGCTACCTGCTCGACCTCGCCCCGAAGGACCTCGAGAAGGTCATCTACTTCGCGGCGTACATGATCACGTACGTCGACGACGAGCGTCGTACGCGTGACCTGCCCTCGCTGGAGGCGCACGTCTCCGTCGAGCGTCAGCAGATCGAGAACCGTCGCGACTCCGACCTGGAGGCCCGCGCCAAGAAGCTCGAGAACGACCTCGGCGAGCTCGAGGCCGAGGGCGCCAAGGCCGACGTGCGCCGCAAGGTGCGCGAGGGTGCCGAGCGCGAGATGAAGCAGCTGCGCGACCGTGCGCAGCGCGAGATCGACCGTCTGGACGAGGTCTGGTCGCGCTTCAAGAACCTCAAGGTCCAGGACCTGGAGGGCGACGAGCTCCTCTACCGCGAGCTGCGTGACCGCTTCGGCACGTACTTCGACGGTTCGATGGGTGCCGCGGCGCTGCAGAAGCGTCTCGAGTCCTTCGACCTGGAGGAGGAGGCCGAGCGCCTCCGCGAGATCATCCGTACCGGCAAGGGCCAGAAGAAGACCCGTGCGCTCAAGCGCCTCAAGGTCGTCTCCGCGTTCCTGCAGACCGCGAACAGCCCCAAGGGCATGGTTCTCGACTGCGTGCCGGTCATCCCGCCGGACCTTCGTCCGATGGTGCAGCTGGACGGTGGCCGCTTCGCGACCTCCGACCTGAACGACCTGTACCGCCGCGTGATCAACCGCAACAACCGTCTGAAGCGTCTGCTCGACCTCGGTGCCCCCGAGATCATCGTGAACAACGAGAAGCGGATGCTCCAGGAGGCGGTCGACGCCCTCTTCGACAACGGCCGTCGTGGTCGCCCGGTCACGGGCCCCGGCAACCGTCCGCTGAAGTCCCTCAGCGACATGCTGAAGGGTAAGCAGGGTCGATTCCGTCAGAACCTGCTCGGTAAGCGTGTGGACTACTCCGCGCGTTCCGTCATCGTCGTCGGTCCGCAGCTGAAGCTGCACCAGTGCGGTCTGCCGAAGGCCATGGCGCTGGAGCTCTTCAAGCCGTTCGTGATGAAGCGCCTGGTCGACCTGAACCACGCGCAGAACATCAAGAGCGCCAAGCGGATGGTCGAGCGCGGCCGCACGGTCGTGTACGACGTCCTCGAAGAGGTCATCGCCGAGCACCCGGTTCTGCTGAACCGTGCGCCCACGCTGCACCGCCTCGGCATCCAGGCCTTCGAGCCCCAGCTGGTCGAGGGCAAGGCCATCCAGATCCACCCGCTCGTCTGCACCGCGTTCAACGCGGACTTCGACGGTGACCAGATGGCCGTGCACCTGCCGCTCTCCGCGGAGGCGCAGGCCGAGGCCCGCATCCTGATGCTGTCCTCGAACAACATCCTGAAGCCGGCCGACGGCCGTCCGGTCACGATGCCGACCCAGGACATGGTCCTCGGTCTGTTCTTCCTGACCACCGACGGTGAGCTCCGTGACACCAAGGGCGAGGGCCGCGCGTTCGGCTCGACGGCCGAGGCGATCATGGCGTTCGACGCCGGCGAGCTCGCGCTGCAGTCGCAGATCGACATCCGCTTCCCCGTCGGCACCGTCGCTCCCCGTGGCTGGGTTCCCCCGGTCACCGAGGAGGGCGAGCCGGAGTGGCAGCAGGGTGACTCGTTCCGCCTGCGGACGTCGCTGGGCCGCGCGCTCTTCAACGAGCTGCTGCCCGAGGACTACCCCTTCGTCGACTACTCCGTCGGCAAGAAGCAGCTCTCCGAGATCGTCAACGACCTCGCCGAGCGGTACCCCAAGGTCATCGTGGCGGCGACGCTCGACAACCTGAAGGCGTCCGGCTTCTACTGGGCGACGCGCTCCGGCGTCACCGTGGCCATCTCCGACGTCGTCGTGCCCGAGGCCAAGAAGGCCATCGTCAAGGGCTACGAGGAGCAGGACGAGAAGGTCCAGAAGCAGTACGAGCGCGGTCTCATCACGAAGGAAGAGCGCACTCAGGAGCTCATCGCGATCTGGACCAAGGCGACCAATGAGGTTGCCGAGGCGATGAACGCGAACTTCCCGAAGACGAACCCCATCTTCATGATGGTCGACTCGGGTGCCCGAGGAAACATGATGCAGATGCGTCAGATCGCGGGTATGCGTGGTCTGGTGTCGAACGCCAAGAACGAGACGATCCCGCGTCCCATCAAGGCGTCCTTCCGTGAGGGCCTCACCGTTCTGGAGTACTTCATCTCCACGCACGGTGCCCGTAAGGGTCTGGCGGACACCGCCCTGCGTACCGCCGACTCGGGTTACCTGACCCGTCGTCTGGTGGACGTCTCGCAGGACGTGATCATCCGCGAGGAGGACTGTGGCACCGAGCGCGGTCTGAAGCTGCGGATCGCCGAGCGCGGCGCCGACAACGTGCTGCGCAAGACGGACGACGTCGAGACCTCCGTGTACGCGCGGATGCTCGCCGAGGACGTCGTCGTCGACGGCAAGGTCATCGCGCCTGCCAACGTCGACCTGGGTGACGTGCTCATCGACGCCCTCGTGGGCGCCGGCGTGGAGGAGGTCAAGACCCGCTCGGTCCTGACCTGTGAGTCCGCCGTCGGTACCTGTGCGTTCTGCTACGGCCGTTCGCTGGCCACCGGCAAGCTGGTCGACATCGGTGAGGCGGTCGGCATCATCGCCGCCCAGTCCATCGGTGAGCCCGGTACCCAGCTGACGATGCGTACCTTCCACACCGGTGGTGTGGCCGGTGACGACATCACCCAGGGTCTGCCCCGTGTCGTCGAGCTCTTCGAGGCTCGTCAGCCCAAGGGTGTCGCCCCGATCTCGGAGGCGGCAGGCCGCGTCCGTATCGAGGAGACCGAGAAGACCAAGAAGCTCGTCGTCACCCCGGACGACGGCACCGACGAGACGGCGTTCCCGATCTCGAAGCGTGCCCGTCTGCTCGTGGGCGAGGGCGACCACGTCGAGGTGGGCCAGAAGCTCACCGTGGGTGCCACCAACCCGCACGACGTGCTGCGGATCCTCGGTCAGCGCGCGGTCCAGATCCACCTGGTCGCCGAGGTCCAGAAGGTCTACAACTCGCAGGGCGTGTCGATCCACGACAAGCACATCGAGATCATCATCCGGCAGATGCTGCGCCGTGTGACGATCATCGAGTCCGGCGACGCGGAGCTGCTGCCGGGCGAGCTCGTCGAGCGCTCGAAGTTCGAGACCGAGAACCGTCGTGTGGTCACCGAGGGCGGTCACCCCGCCTCCGGTCGTCCGCAGCTGATGGGTATCACCAAGGCCTCGCTCGCCACCGAGTCGTGGCTGTCGGCGGCGTCCTTCCAGGAGACGACCCGAGTTCTGACGGATGCGGCGATCAACGCCAAGTCCGACAGCCTCATCGGCCTCAAGGAGAACGTCATCATCGGTAAGCTCATCCCGGCCGGTACGGGTCTGTCCCGCTACCGCAACATCCGGGTCGAGCCGACCGAAGAGGCCAAGGCCGCGATGTACTCGGCCGTCGGCTACGACGACATCGACTACTCGCCGTTCGGCTCGGGCTCCGGCCAGGCCGTTCCGCTGGAGGACTACGACTACGGTCCGTACAACCAGTAAGCGAGTCGCTTGACCGAAGGGCGGTCACCCCGATGGGGTGGCCGCCCTTCGGCGTACCCGGTCAGCGGGCGGCCAGTTCCCACATCGCGACGAGCACACCGGCGCCCGCGGCCAGCGCGGCGATGCTGGCCAGGGGCCAGCGGGCGCGTTCCAGGTCGTCGAGGCGGGCCTCGTGGTCGGCGAGCTGCCGGTCGGTCTGGTCGCTGCGCTGCACGAGCAGCGCGAGCGAGCCGTCGACCCGGGCGAAGCCGGCCTCCAGGGTGCCGCGGAGCCGTTCCAGTTCGAGGGCGACGGCGACGGGGTCGTTCGGGTCAGGATCGGTCATCGGCACCGCCCTCGGCCGGGGTGCCGGTCGGCACGTGGGTACCGCTGTCGGTGCGGAGCCAGGACGGGAGCAGGTTCTGCACCGGGTCCAGGGCCATCACCCGGGCCAGTCCGCCGGCGACGGCGAGCGCGCCCGCGACCCAGGGGAGGGTCGCGGGGAGGCCGGAGGCGTCGACGATCGCGGGGAGCACGACGGCGATGCCGACGGCGGTCTGGAGGACGGTACGGGCCGTGCGCTGGGCGGCATCGGACATCGGGGTCTCCTCTGGTGCGGTGGTTACTTCGTGTACGGGACCTTCAGTGCGCTCCAGGACGCTGCGCCGGGAACGCCGTCGGCGTCGGAGCCGCGGAAGCCGAGCTTGCGCTGCCACTTCGCGTAGCTGAGCCGGTCGGCCTCGCTCCAGCGGGGGCCGGGGCCGACGGTGTACGCGGCGCAGCCCTCGGCGACGAGACGGCGGCCCATGGCCGTGATGACGGGGGAGCTCGTCTCCTTGCGGAAGAACGAGGTGCCCGGGAACGGCTGGAGGCGGGGAGCGGGGGGCTTCCCGCTGCCGGGGACGGGCTGTGCGGGGGCCTTGGCGAGCCGGGTCTGGACGCGCTGTCGGAGGGTCGGCATGCCGAAGCCCTTGGGGTCGCTCTTCCAGTCGGACCATTCCAGGTGGCCGATGACGGACTTGGCGCCCCAGCCGTGGGCCCGGCAGAGGGCGGTGGAGACGCGTTCGATCGCGTCGAGCTGGGCGGTCGGCCAGGGGTCGGTGCCGTTGCCGAGGTTGATGCACTCGAAGCCGTAGAAGCGGGAGTTGCCGTCGACGGCGTTGCGGCTGCCCTGGTGTTCGCGCGGGGCCGGGGGCCGGTCCCCGTACGTCTCGGTGATCACGGCCTGGAGGACGGACGGGTCGCCGCCGCCGGCGTGGTTGGCGCGTCCGTTGGCGACGAGGTGGACGGTGCCGTCCTTGGCGATGACGCCGTGGCAGAGCGGTCCGGGCAGGCCCTCGTAGCCGTTGAAGCACATCTCGACGGTGGAGCGGGTGCCGGAGCTGACGGTGTGGTGGATCATCACGCCGGTGACCGGGCCCCAGGTGCCGGTGTGGTTGCGGTTGTGGGAGCGCCAGCCGGGGTGTTCGACGACGGTGACGCCTTCGGCGCGGAGTGCGGCGAGGAGCCGGTCCGCGGGGAGGGGAGTGGCCATCTGGTGTCCTCCGGACATGAAGAAGGCCCGCGCGGAGGGCGGGCGGGCGTACGGGGTGGGGCGGGTTCGTGAGCGGGGGCGGGGGCGGGCGTACGGGGTTCGGTGCGGGAGCGTGCCGTGGGGGTTACGGCTCGGGGGTCGGCTCGGGCTCGGGTGTCGGTGTCGGTGTCGGTGCCGGTTCGGGGGCGGCCGGGGCCCAGGTGGCGCACAGTGCCGCGTACGCGAGGCGGCGGGTCTCGAAGTCGGCGAGCGAGGCCTCGACGGCCCGCTGGACGGCGGTCGGGTCGGGCACGGCCGGGGTGCCGTTCGTCGGGGTGACGGTGACGGCGCCGTAACCGCGCAGGGAGGCGCCGCTCTCGCCGGTCTCGCCGATCTGCGCGGTGACGTACACGGCCGGGTACTCGCCGGTCATCGGGTCGCGCTCCAGCGGGCCGCCGAGCGTGTTGTCGTACAGACGGACGCTGATCGCGTGGTCGTTCTCGGTGACGGTGCCGCGGCCGGCGTAGTCGATGGCCAGGCCCCAGGGGTGGATCGGATCGGGGATCATGGTGGCTCCTCTCGGGGGGGTGGGGCGGGTCAGGTCTGGCGGCCGTACATCAGGATCGGCTTGGCGTAGACCGTGCCGGAGGCGCTGGTGACGATGCCGTGGATCTCCACCGCCAGGTCCTTGCCGAAGTTGGCCTGCATGTCCGCGGTGGCCAGGTCGGTGTGGTCGAAGGTGGTGCCGGCGGCGACGGTCGGGCCGAACTGGACGCCGTTGACCATCACCCTGATCTGGCCGCTCGCCCCGCTGGAGACCCGGGTGACCATGCGCAGGCGCAGCTTGGGCTGCCAGAGCGGGTTCTGAGAGTGGGCGATGGTGGTCCAGCCGGTGGCGCTGGTGGCCGGCCAGTTCGCGGAGGCCCAGTCCTGCGGCGGGAGCATCGGCAGCCAGGGCCGGGCGAGACCGCCGGTGAGGATGTCGTCCGAGAGGACCTCGTGGCCGTAGGCGTCGCTGACCCGCAGGACCGGCTTGGAGGAGCCGGCGCCGCTGCTGTTGATCTGGGCGAGCGTGACGGAGGTCGTCGGGTCGGAGAGGTCGGGCTGCCGGCGCACGGTGAGCGAGCCGTTGACGACCTCGGTGATCGGCGGGCGGGTGTTCACGGCGGTGGACAGGGCCTGGATCCGGCGTTCCATCTGGATGAGCCGGTCGATGATGTCCTCGGGCAGCTGGGCCATCAGGCCTCCTCAAGGCTGAGCTCGGCGGTGTCGGGCCGGCCGCGCTCCGGCGGCCGGAACTTGACGCCGATGATCCGGTAGCGGGCGTCGAGCCCCTGGGGGTGCCATTCGTCGGTGATCCGGATCCTGGCCGTACGGCCGAGGAGCGCGGGCGGGACGATGCCGCCGAGGCGGATGCTGATCTCGGGGATCAGCACGGAGCCGTTCGCGGCCTTGAGCTGCGCCGAGGCCAGGGAGTTGAGCGTGGCGACGTCGCTGATCTCGTTGTGGTCGGACGAGAGGTCGATCCGCGGCCATTCGCCGAGCTCGGGGCTGAGCATCTCGTCGGAGACGGTCGGCCGGGACTCGGCGGCCGCGTTGCTGTTGGTCGAGGCGCCGCGGGCCACGGAGGTGGTGCCGCCGCGGGTCGCGTCGTCGGGGAACGAGTAGCTGAGGATGGCGCCGGGCCGGTCGAAGACCATGTCGGTCGCGCCGGTACGGATCTTCGGCCAGCCGAGCCGCAGCTGGCGCAGGCGCCGGCCGTCGACCGGGTCGCGGTAGACGAGGATCTGGTACTCGAAGCCGTTCTCCTGGGCGCCGAGCTGGTCGAGCGCCTCCTGGTAGACGGTCTCGTCGCCGAGCCGCCAGGACGCGGTGCGCAGCACCTCGGACGCCTCGGTGCCGGCTTCGACCGCGCTCTTGCCCAGGCCGGCCGAGAGGTCCGCCCAGAGGGTGCGGGCGATGTCGAGCTGGTCGGTCGGCTGGGTGAACGTGATCGGCCTGCGGATCCGGCGCCGGGTCGCGTACGAGTCGAAGGTGGCGGCCTGGATGCCCAGGGTCATCACCCCGCGGTCGCTGCTCTGCAGGGTGGTCGTCCAGACGATGCCGCCCCACCACAGGTCGCCGCCGCGCTCCAGGTAGACCGCGGTGCGGCCCGCCCGGACCTTGTGGGCCCGCTCGGCGACGGTCCGGTCGGGGAGGGGGATCGTGCCGGACAGGGAGCCGGCCCGGCCGATGTAGTCGTCGCACTGGACGTCCCGCAGCGGCAGGATGTCCAGGGTCGTGTCGGTCAGCAGGTCGCAGAAGATCGCCCGGTAGGGCGTGTCGAGTGTCATCGGGGGGACCTCACAGCACGTAGGTCGCGGAGACGCGGATGTTGCGGCCGGCCGTCAGAGCGCCGTTCGGCGACCAGGTGCGCAGCACCACCTGTCCGTTGGGGGAGATGTAGGCGCCTCCGGACGCGAAGCCGTCGCCGGCGGCCGCCTCCAGGTCGAGGGGGGAGCGCCAGCCGGTGGGCAGGGTGAGCAGCGGTTCGTCGGGGATGTTGCCGGCGCTGTTGGCGTAGACGTCGGCGCCGCTGCGGGTGACCGTGGCGGTGACGGTGGCGATGCCGCGGGCGCGGCGGGCGTTGAACGCGATCAGTGTCCAGCCGGTGAGCGCGGTCGCGCCCGTCGTGAGGGTCTCCACCTCCACGGGCGGCTGGTAGGTGGTCCAGGCGCTGCCGTTCCAGCGCTGGAGCACGCCCGCGTTGTCCCGGAACTGGCCCGCGTAGCCGCCGGTGGTGAGCGCCGTCCCGGTGGGGACGATGCCGCCGACCTCCTTGGGGTAGGCGACCCAGGAGGTGCCGTCCCAGCGCTGGAGGAAGTGGGAGTTGTCGTTGTCCTGGTACTGGCCCGGGTAGGAGCCCGGTACGCCGGAGTTGTTGTAGACGGGCAGGATTCCGCCGACGCCGACGAGGGTGGTCCGCAGGTCGGTGAGGGCTCCGCCCGTCCATTCGATGCCGCCGGTGCCGGCGGAGGCGCCCGCCTTCACCCGCACCAGGTGGAGGGGGAGGGACAGCGGGGGCGTGGTGGGGGCGACCGGGGTCGCCTTCGGCTGGCCCCGCACGATCTCCAGGACGGCCTCGTTCCTGGTCAGGGTGTCGAACTCGTCGTCGTACACGCGCAGGACGACCAGGTCGAGGCGCGGGTTGAGCGGGTCGCCGTCGCCGAAGGTGACGACGGTGTCCTCGTCGAGGGTGATCGGGTAGGCGCCCTGGTTGTGCGCGCCCTGGATGATCGCGCGTCCGTGGTGGACGGTCGCGGTCATCGGGCCGGTGGAGCTCATCGAGAGCCCGCCGACCCGGTACTTGCCGTCGACCGAGCCGGGCAGGATGCCGGAGCGCGAGGCGACGGGGGTGACGGGTGTGGTGGCGCCGAGGGCGGTGAGACGGGTGGTGACACGGGTCTGCCCGGTCGGCGGGAGCCAGCCGCTGCGGAGTGCCATGGGATTCTCCTGTCGGGTGGGTGGGCCGGTGTCAGAACTGCGGGTCGACGCGGATGAAGGTGTTGTCGAAGCCCGCCTTGTGGCCGAGGGTGTTGACGGTGATCCGGAAGAAGGCCGTCAGCGTGTAGCTCGTGCCCGGGGTCAGGTTGGAGAGGCGGCGCATCGCGGAGCAGGAGACCGTGGTGTCGCTCGCGACGATCGCCGCGTACTCGTCGTTGAGGTCCTCGACGACGGTGGCGCCCTGGGTGAGCTTGAGGGCCATGAACCCGTAGTGGTCGTCCCGGGACTTCATGCGGGCCCCGAAGGTGATGAGGACGCTCTTCGACGGCGGCGCGACGAAGGTCAGCGCGAGCGGGTTCGTGGCGCGGGCCACGAGCGTCGAGGTGTACGCGCCCGATGCGGTGTCGCCGTAGTCGGTGTTGTCCGTGTAGTACGAGCTCGGCACGGACTGCAGCCAGGCGGAGCCGTTCCACCGCTGGAGCTTGCCGTCCGCCGAGTCGCGGTACTGGCCGGTGTAGCTGGCGGGGGTGGTGGAGGCGGAGTTCGGGACGATGCCGCCGAGCGCGGACGGGTACGACACCCAGGCGCCGCCGTCCCAGCGCTGGAGCGCGCCGCCGGCGTCCTGGTACTGCCCCGGGTAGGCGCCCGGCAGGACCGGGCCCTCGACGGGCAGGATGCCGCCGAGCGAGACGACCGGGGTGCGCAGGTCCTTGAGCGCGGAGGCCCACGGGATGCCGCCGTTGCCCGCGCTGACGCCGGCCGGGACGGTCACTTCGTAGAGCGGGAGGCTGCGCGGCGGGACAGCCGGGGCCTGCGGGGTCTGCCCCGGGACGCCCTGGACGATCTCGATCTTCGCCTCGTTGCGGTTCGAGGAGTCGTAGAGGTTGTCGTAGACCTTCACGACGAGCAGGTCGATCCGGCCGTACTGGGCGTCGCCCGGTGCGAAGGTGATCGCCTCGGACGTCGGCAGGGTCACCGGGTAGACGCCCTGGGAGATCTCGCCCTGGATGACGGCCCGGCCCTCGGAGACGGTGGCGGTCATCGCGGAGGAGCCGTAGGTCCAGAAGCCGGCCAGCCGGTGCAGGCCCTCGTACGAGCCGGGCAGGACACCGGAGCGGACCTGGACGGGGTTGGTGAGGGTGGTGACGCCGGTCTGGGTGAGGCGGGTGTCCTCGCGGGTCTGGCCGGTCTCGGCGACCCAGCTGCTGCGCAGGTTCATGGGGTTTCTCCGATCGAAGGGGAGGGGGCGGGGGTCAGGACTTGATCCACTCGGCGGAGAGGTTGCCGGCGTAGCCGGAGCCGCCGAGGGTCTTCACCGCCACGTCGTGGTTCTGGTAGGCGGCGACCTGGATGGTGTTTCCGGCGTTGAGCTTGATCAGGCCCTGGCCGCCGACCACGACCGCGCCGGGACCGGCCGGGGTCAGCCAGGTGCAGCGCGGTATGCCGACGCTGTCGACCACGATCCGGGCGCCGCGCATGCCGGCCGAGGAGTCGGGGGCCCAGGCGACGTGGGCCGAGACGCGCCACCAGCCGCTCCGCGGGACGCGGTAGTAGGAGAGGCCGGACCAGCCCGCAGCGTCGTCGACGTCGACGGTCTGGAAGGCGAGCGTGTACCAGATGCCCGGCGGGACGGTCGCCTGCGCCGTCTGCGAGACGCTGAACAGGATCGACGACCTGCCCTCGACGAACTGCCAGGTCGAGCCGTCCCAGCGCTGGAGCGCGCCGGCGTTGTCCCGGTACTGCCCGGTGTAACTTCCCGTGGTCACCGTGCCGTTGGGGGCGATGCCGCCGATGGGCTTCGCGTACGACACCCAGGTCGTGCCGTCCCAGCGCTGGAGGAGGCCGGCCGCGTCGCGGTACTGGCCGACGTACGCGCCCTTGAAGCCGCTGGTCGGCAGGATGCCGCCGAGGGCGACCACCGGCCAGTGCATGGTGGTGACGTCGGCGGTGGTCCACTGGACGCCGCCGGTGCCGGCGGACGTGCCCTTGCGCACCAGGACCGTGTACAGCGGGAGCGTGCTGCCCGGGCCGCTCGCCGGGGCGCTGGGGGAGGCCGCGGGTGTGCCCTTGACCAGCCGGACCACCGCCTCGGTGGCGCCCGTACGGTCGTAGGCGTCGTCCACGACGGCCAGTTCGATCAGGTCGATCCGGTCGTACTGCGGATCGCCGTCCGCGAGGGTGAGGATCTCCGGCGCGGTGACGGCGACGAGGTAGGCGCCCTGGGAGGTGTCCTTGCCCTGGACGATCGCGCGGCCGGTGCCGATCGTGCACTGCATGGGGGTCGAGCCGGCGAGGACGAAGCCGCCGGGCACGATGCCGGGACGCGAGCGCAGCGGCGTCTCCTCGGGGCTCTGCCCGCTGGGGGTGAGCAGGGCGGCGAGGGTCAGCCGGGTGTCCTCGCGGGTCTGGCCGGTGGGCTGGAGCCAAGCGGCGCGTACGGTCATGGGGTCACCTCTCCGGGAAGGGGGTCGTGGCGGCGGGGGAAGGAACGGTTCGGCGACCGGTCACCGCGCGGTGACCGGCCGCCGAGGGGGCACCGGTCACCATTCGGCGCTGCGCCAGCGCACCGTCATCAGCGCGTCCGCGGTCGCCTCGTCGGGCCGGAAGGACAGCTCCGTACGACCGGGGTCGAGCACGAAGAGCTCCTCCGGGCTGGAGTCGGCCATCGCGGTGTGCAGCCGGGAGGCCGAGTTGTTCAGCTGGACCGTCCCCGCGCGCGTGTCGATGACGAGCTCGTCGCCCGCGGCCAGGTCGATCGCGTACCGCAGCCTGCGCCGGCTGGTCCGCTCGGTGATGCTCGGCATGGAGCAGGGGCCGCGGAAGACGATCACCGGGTGCGCCGGGGCGGAGCCGATGTTCTCGACGACGACGTCGCCCGTGCTCTTGGCCCGGCCCCAGGAGAGCGGCCAGGTCAGCGGCCAGGTGAGGCCCGACTCCGGCTGGGGCGGGTTGGTGGTGGCGAGCTGCTCGTTGACGACGTACCGGCGCGGGTCGGAGGCCAGCCACTGGATCGACATGCGCGAGCTGCCCTGGGTGGCGAAGCCCTGGTCGGCGGGGACGACGCGCTGCGCGATCCGGGCGCGCACGGTGAGCAGTTCGCCGTGCAGCCGGACGGTCAGCCAGCGTTCCTCGTCGAGCAGGGCGAGCGACTGGCGCAGTGCGCGGACGGCCTCGGGGGCCTGTTTCCACTCCGGCATCAGCACGATCGTGCCGCCGACCTTGCGGGGCTTGGCGTACCGGGAGCCCGGCCAGGCGCCGTGGGAGGTCGGTCGGTCGGCGTCGGAGGAGTCGCACTCGGGCAGGTCCTCCCAGCCCGTCAGGCCGGACTTGTCGACGGCGAACGGCGTGCCGGGCCCGATGAGAAGCCCGGCCCACTGCATCTGCCCGTCCTGGGTGATGAGTGAGCCGGGCGCGAGGTCGGCGGTGAAGTTGCTTCCGGCGTAGGGGGTCATGGTCTCGGCCATGGGGGCCGTCACCTCACTTCGGATGGGGCGCGCGCTTCGGACGGGGTGTCAGGAGCGGCGCGGTCGGCATGGCCGGGTCGGTCGGGGCGCGCCTCGACGTCGCCGGAGGCGTCACCGCTGCGACGACGGCGACGACGGCGCCGGGGCGCGCCGGGGCAGGGCGGGGCGGGGCGCGGCCCGGTCAGGCATGGGCGTTCGCGAGGAAGAGCAGGTCCTCGGCGGTCGACCGGGGTCCGGCGCCGGGCTCCTCGTGGAAGTCCCGGACGCGGTGCGGCGGCCGGGGCGTCTCGGTGAGGGCCGGGATGCGGCGGTTCTCCAGCTGTGCGAGCGAGTCGATGCGGTAGTCGTCCGCGGAGCCGGGCGAGACGATGCCGCCGTCGGCGAGCATCGGGATCTTGTCGAGTTCGACGCCGAACTTCTTCCCGGTGAGGGGGATTTCGAAGCTGAGCCTGTTGAGCCCGTCGATGATCCAGTTGGCGAAGGCGATCAGGCCGTTGATCGGCCCCTTGACGACGCCGATCACGGCGCTGAGACCGCCCTTGACCAGGTCTCCGATGCCCCGCAGGGCCTTGCTCACGGCGTCCTTGGCGGTACGGAAGAAGCCGGGCACCTTGTCGGTGACCCAGGTGACGACCGGCTGGACGGCGCTCTTGATGCCGCCGATCGTGCGCGAGGCGATGCCGCGGAGCGCGTTCGTGGCGGAGGAGACGGCGGAGCGGAGCGTGGAGATCCCGCCGACGGCCGCGCCGACGATCTTCAGTGCGGTCTTGAACAGGGTCAGATAGGCCGTGAAGTAGGTGCCCACTGCCTCGCCGAGGAGCTTCATGATCGGCTGGAGGAACTTCCAGACCGTCTGGAAGCCCTTCAGCGCCTGCTGCATGGCCTGCTTGATGAACCGCTGGCCGGTCTCGGAGTTGACCGCGAGCTCGATCAGATACGCGGCGACGGGCACGATCAGGCCGACGAGGAAGCCGAGCGGGTTGGCCCGCATGGCGACGTTGACGGCTGTCATGGCGACGGAGGCGATGGTCGCGACGGTGCCGAAGGTGCCCATGAGACCGGCGATGACGTCGGTGATGGGCAGCAGCGGCAGGAGGATGCCGAGGACCACTCCGGCGCCGGTGCCGATCCTGCGGGCGGCGTTCCGGGCCTTGTCGGCGGCGGTGCCGATCCGCTTGACGCCCGTGGGCGCGGTGGAGCGGCGGATCCTGCCCATCGCGGTGGCGGCGCCGGAGGAGTTCTGGCCGAGGGCGCGCAGGGAGGTTCCGGCGTTGCGGGCGGTGGTGGCGAGGCCGCCGACACGGGTGGCCGCCCGTTGGGCGTCCTGCTGGAGCCTCTTCAGCGTGCCGCTCGCCCCACCGAGCCCCTGGCGCAGGCCCGTCATCGGCGCGACGGCGGTGCGGAACCGGGGCATGGCGACGGCCGCGGCACTCATGCGCGTGCTCCACGCGCCTTCACGAGGTACATGAGCGCGGCGGCGGTCTCGTGCGGGTCGCCGGCGCGGGCCGCGTGGTAGTGCTCGATGTGCAGTCCGCCGCCGGCCTGGCCGCCCTGGGCCGCGCGGGCGCGGCGGGCGGTCTGGGCGAGCAGGCGGTCCAGCTTGGAGAGCGGGAGGACGGCCTCGGCCTCGCCGGCCTCGGCGATGATCGCCGGGACGCCGCCGGTGCGCGGCATGACGACACCACCGGTGGCGAGCATCGGGATGGTCGGGATGCTGACGCCGAAGGTCTTGCCGCCGACGACCGGAACCCAGCCGGGGACGCTGACCTTGACCCTGTTGAGGCTGCCGATCATGCCGTTGATCAGGCTGATGACGGCGTTGATCGGGGACTTCACGCCGTCCTTGATGCCGTTGAACGCCCGGGACGCGATGTCCTTGAGGCCGTTCCAGACGGACGACATCTTGTCCTTGACGGCGCTGAAGGCCTTCGGGATCGCGGACTTGATCCAGTTCACCACCGGGGTGATGACGGCCTTGATGCCGTTCCAGACCGTGCTGATCACGGTCTTGATCGCCTTCATGACCGTGGTGATGACCGTCTTCCAGATCTTCACGTACGTCTTGATGACGGTCGCGACGGCCTTGACGACGGTGGAGACGGCCTTCTTGATGCCGTTCCAGACCGTCTTGATCAGCGATCCGGCCTTCTGCATGATCGGCCCGATGGCCTTCATGACGGAGCTGATCACGGTCTTGATGGCGCTGAACGCCTTCTTCAGGACCGTCTGCATCGTCTTCGAGCGGAGCGCCATCTCGACGATCGACTCGATGAGCGGCATGAAGAGTTCGAGCAGTCGGACCAGGAAGTTGCCCTTCATGGACTTGTTGAGCTTGTCCTGGCCCTTGGCCGCCTTGCCGGCGCCGGACTCGTACTTGCCGAGCTTGCCGCCGGCCGACTGGGCGGTGTCGCCGGCCTTCTTCATGGAGCGCTCGGCCTGGTCCGAGGCGGTCTTCAGGTTCTTGAGCTGGGTGGTGGAGCCCTGGGCGTTGGTCCTGAGGTTCTTGAGCTGCCCGTTGGCCGCGTTGCCGGAGTCGCCGGCCTTCTTGACTGACGTCGCCGCGCCGGATGCCTGCGTCTTGAGGTTGCGCAGGGCGTCGGACGCATTCTTGGTGGAGCTTGAGAGAGTCATGGTCGTACCTCCTTCCGGGGTGGTTGCGGGGTCAGAGCGCGGAGTCGGTGCGCTGGACGGCGATCCTGAAGGCGTTGAACGCCTGGGTCACGTTGCCGCCCGCCTCCGCGAGGTCGTTGGCGGCCCGTGCGGCCGACCGCAGGTTGCCGGCGTTGGGGAGTTTGTCCGGCTGGAAGTGCCTCTGGGCGCCGGCGAGTTTGCCGGTCGCCCGGGCGAGTTCCGCGACCCTGGTGGGGTTGGACTTGTCGACGGCCTTGTTGGCCTTGTCGAGCGCCTTGGTGTCCAGCCGGTGCTCGTTGTACTTCTCCACGGCCTCGGCGAGCTTCGCGAGCTTCTCGGCGACGGCGCCGATCTTGGTGGGGACGGCGGCGGTGACGGCGGTGTTGACCTTGCCGACGGCCGTTGCGGTCTTGTCGAGGGAGCGGGCGTTCGGGAGCTTGCGGACCTCGGTGTTGAAGTTCTTGATCTTGGTGTTGACGCTGCCGATGGCCTGCTTCAGGTTCTGCAGCTTCTGCTCGTCCGGGAGGTCGGCCAGGGGGACACCCGCGGCGGCCGCGTCCTCGCGCCTCTTGACGTGGTTCTTGTTCTGGAACCCGTAGCCGTCGCCGTTGTCGTTCTTGGCCAGGATGAGATCGCGGGCGATGCGACCGCGGCTGAGCCGGGAGATGCCGTTGAGGATGGCGCCCTGGATGGCACGCTGGACGACGGTGAACCGGGCCAGCAGGACGAGGCCGATCCCCGCGAGGATCGTGGGGACGAGGACACTGGCGAAGGCCGCCACCCAGTACTTAGCCGCGTCCGTGCTGCCCTCGGCCGACTTCTCCACGGCGGCGCCGATCGTGTCGAATCCGGCGGCCTCCCAGAGCTCGGTCGACAGCTCCTTCTTGAGCTCCTTGTGCATCTCCTCGAAGCGGTTCACGAAGTCGTACGGCAGCATGTTGTCCGTGACGAGCTTCGGATTGCCCCCGATCAGGGCGTTCTTGAGCGCGGAGACCGTGGAGTCGACGGGGTCCGGTTTCTGCTCCTTCTCCTTCTTCGACTCGTAGTCGCCCTGAGGCTGCACCTTGATGGGCACCTTGTCGTCGAGGAGTGCCGCTCTGAGGTCGCTGACTTCCTTGGCGACGTCGTCGATCGTTTTACCCATGAGTTACTCCGCTTCCGGCCGGTGACGGCCAAGCGCCGAAAAGCCCCTGCCGGTTCCGGCAGGGGCTCGTTCGTGTGGGGGCGGCGGGCGGCGGCTAGGCGTCCTCGCCCCGGCGGGAGTCGCGCCGCGCCGTCGCGAGCGCGTCGTTCCAGCCGGCCGCGTACGCACGGGTCTCGCAGCGGGAGACCTCGGCGTAGAGGCTGCCGAGCAACGCTCTCTTGTCGAGGGCGGCGGGTCCGTCGAGGAGCTGGCGGAGGCGGTCCTGGAGAGGGATCTGCGGTCGCGATGCCTCGGCCTGCTGGGTCATGGACGCCTGCCTTCCGGTTGCTTGCCCGTGCGTGTGTGGCGGCGCCGCGGAGTGAGGGGCGGGGGCACCACGTGTTCGAACTCTTGTTCGAGCTGAGTGTGGAACATCTGCTCGGTGTTTGTCGAGCGGGAAACATCTGACGGTGTGTCTTCTGGCCAGTTATCCGAACGTGTTGGCGCCTGATCGGAGCTTCTGTTCGACCGGGTAACCTGGAGGGCGCTCTCCGGACCTGACCACCTCGGGGCGCGGGGGGCGCGAGGGGCGCGCGGGGACCCCGGGGGGCTGGAAGGCAGTACTGACGCATGGATACGGAGCCGGGCGCCAACCGGCGGGAGCGAGTCGTCGACTGGCTCGCGTCCCACCCCGATCTGCCTCATCTCTTCGCTCGCCTCTCCGAGCTCGTCCTGGTCCACGGGTACGCCACCGAGGACCTCGTCGTGATCCCCCGGGCCGAGGTCGACCGCCGGGAGACCTCCGCGTTCACCGCGGGCTGGGCCGAGGCCGTGTCGGACGAACTCCCGCGCATACGACGGGAGTACGAGAAGCGTGTCGCCGACGCCTACACCCAGGGCCAGAGTGACGCGCGCGGCATTCGCCGGCCCCAGCGCCGTGCGGACGTCGGACAGGCCGGCGCCCGGGTGATCGCGCTGCCCTTCGCCCGCCTCCTCGAACCGCCCGCCGCCGTCGTCGAGGCCGAGGAGCGGGTGCGCAGGGAACGCGAGCTGTTCGAACGACAGTCCGGACTCGAACGGGAGCAGGAGGACGCGCCCGGGCAGCACGGCGAACCCGAGCCCGTGCACCAGAAGGAGCCCGCGCCGGACGCGGAGCCGGACGTCCTCGTCACCGCGCAGGAGAGCCGTGTCCGCAGGAACGCCCAGCCGGTACGGAAGGTCGTCCGGGGCAAGGGCGGCCGCCCGATCGTGCCGCCCCTCGGGGTGCCCCCCCAGTCCCCGTCCGGCGGCGAACGCCGGGGCGCCGAGCCCACCGACCCGGAACCGCGTGCGGGCAAGGGACGCCGGCTCTCCGAACGGGCCAGGGCGCTGACGGACGAGCTGACCGCGGAGCGAGCACAGGAAGCGCCCCCGGAGTCCGCTCCCTGACGGAACGGGCTCCGGGGGCCGCGGGGAGGTGGCTTCAGCCGAAGAACCGGGCGAGCTGGTGCGGGGAGATCTCGGGGGTCTCCGCCCCGGGGGAGCGCTCGTCCCGCTCTTCGGTGTCCTCGTTCTCGTCCTCGGTGCCCGGACGGGGAACGGGTGCCGGCGGATCGGGCTGGTCACCGTCCTCGGACGCGTTGACGCAGTGGAACATCCAGTTCCCGACGGCCAGGTGGTCCACCGTCGCCGCGAGCAGATGGTCGGTGATCGACCACTCCGCGGACTCGCCGTGCAGCTCGCGCTGCAGGGCGCTGTCCCGCGGCATGTGCCTGATCAGGGCAAGTACCCGCCGACTGGAGAGTTCCCCGCGGTGCCAGTCGAGGATGTCGAGCCCGTAGTAGCGGATGAGGTCGGCCTCGAGGGCCTCGGCGTGTTCTTCGACGAACGCGACGAGGCTCAGTCTTCCCCCAGGCCGAGCCCGGTCTCCTTGCCGTATGCCTCCAGGATGGCGGCGATGTCCTGCATGGTGACGTCGTGCTGCTCGAAGCGGCTGAACTGCTCCTCACCCATCAGGAGTGCGAGCAGGCCGTCCACGTCGTTGTCGTCGAGCTTGCGCAGCCCCTTGGCGGTGGCGCGGCTCAGCTCCGTCGGAAGGGTGTAGGCCTCCCCGTCCAGCTCGAAGGACCACTTGCGGCCGTGGGCCTCCTGGCGCTGGGCGCGGGCGGCGTTGACGTCGAAACGGGCCATGGTGATGCGTACTCCTTGTTCGGGTGAAGGGAAGAGGAGGGGGTGGGGGGGGGCGGGGGGCGGGCCTCCCCCCCCCGGGCAAGACGGGCCCCAAGGGCCGGCCCTCCCTGTTTTTCCTTCCCGGGGAGGGTTCCAGACGATTTTCCTCCCCCCTCGC